>CAYTWF010000028.1:0-37624 GCA_964441705.1 uncultured Butyrivibrio sp. | reverse complement strand
TGGCATCAGGACTCCTCCCACCTTCGGCGGGTCCCTCCTCATGCCTATTCAGAAGCTTGCTTCCCTGTGCCTGACCCAAGCTATAGCGTCCCGTGGGTCTCTCCCGCAATATCCTTCCGTGAGCCCCATTGTTCATCTCGCCCATGGGTTTCTCCCGCAATATCCCCTCGTGAGGCCCAACATACTGCGTCCCGCGGGTCTCTCCCTTCAATTTTCAGTCTTTCCGCTCCCTTGCTATGCAGTACGCCACCGCAGATACAGGAATTACCAGAATGCAGCCTATGCATGAAAACAGCACTACTGAAATTTCCTGAAGAAATGACTTGGAATTCACTATATGGGCAAATGAATAATTGTTGATAAAATACAGCATCAACAACATTATCGACTCACCAATTGCAACAAATACAAGTGTATTAACTGTTGTTCCAATAATGTCCTTTCCAATAAGCATTCCACTTGCAAAAAGACGTCCCCTTGAAATCCTTGGGTTGTGCTCCTTTATCTCATGAAGTGCACTGGTAATGGATATAGCAGTATCTGTTACCGCCCCAAGCTCGCCCCAGACCATGCTAAGCAGCAGAATCCACAACATATTCAGGTTGACTGCAGAGCTGTAATATTCAGTACTGTCAATTCGTGATTCTATCTCATTAAGTCCAGTGATATGCCCCCGCAGACACACAACAATAATGATTATTGAAATAACCACAAGCATGAATACAGTTGCAGCAAGGGCTGCAATGGTTTTCACATTCCATCCATTCTGAAATACAAGGGTTACCATGCAGAATAGAAAAGAGGTAACCACCAGTACTAAAATTGCATTAACATTGTGGCTGACAAGAAGTATACCCACAACAGCAACCACAGTATTGATTACAAGAGCAATAAAAGATTTACCACCACGTTCACCACCAATAAGCAGCATAAGAATCAAAAGAAGGGTAATTAGCATCGCATACATCATTTTTCAGTCACCTTCCTTCCCGAAATTCCCACTGCCACTGCCTCACTGACAATAATTGCTATAACAAGCCCAATTGCGCCAATCAGGAATCTGACAATATCAAAAACATAGCTGTACCTGATAATTGTGGACATACGATAGCCACTATGAAGCTTTACAATTATTGAAGGAAGTGATGAGCTTAAGTATGAAAAAAACAACACGTTAATCATCGTTCCCATAATGTCGTATCCAATTTCCCTTACAGACCCAAAAAGCTCTCTGGCTGAGCGAAAGCTGGAGGTTCTGACAAGCTCACTTACCGAAGAATTGATGGTAATAGCAACATCCATAATCGCTCCAAGGAAGCCAAGAATCACACTTATCATATATATTTTTTTAAGAGGAACAGGTGTAATCACATAATCCATCATCTCATATGGAACAGTATCCTCATGAGCTACAAGAAGCTGATAAATGAAATATACTGCCGCTGTAGTAATAATTGTAGAGATTACCGCACCCAGCGTTTTTCTGTGAAAGCCTCCTGCAAACAACAGCGTAACTATGGAGAAAAACACAGTGACGCCAATCCATATCCATTGAAAAAAGTCGCGGTTGTCACAGAATTTCAGGCAAGCGCAAAATACTCCAATATTCACTACAAGAGACAGGAAGGTAAGAAAACCCCTTTTTCCGGACACCATAATAAGGCTTAAGAAAAAAATGCCTGCAATAACCACCAGATAGGTGTCCCTTCTCTCATAGAGCACACTTCCACCCAGGCTGCCATTCTTTTCAATAAGTCTTACAAATATTTTGTCACCCTTATGGTATTTTTCAGTTGTAAGCTGTGATGCAGAATATTCATTGGTAACAGTAACGGTCTGCCCCTTGTATTCACCATTCTTAATCGTACCCGTCAATTCCTGAGTATAATAGGTTTCAGTCTTACCATTTACACCGGATTTATCCCTCTGTGATACAACCATCTGGCCTGACACCTTCATAACAGGGCTTCCATAGAAGCTGTAGGAGTTTGCAAAAATAATACAGCCCACTATAAACAGAAGCCAGATTATCATATATATTATTGTTTTCTTTTTGTATGTTTTAATCATGTCCATTGTCTCTCAAAAAAAGCCCTCACATAATACCGGCTGCACCGGAACTATGCAAAGGCTTTGTCAAATTCAGATTATTACAGGTTCTCTTTGAAAAATGCTTCCAG
This sequence comes from uncultured Butyrivibrio sp., assembly GCA_964441705.1. GTDB lineage: Bacteria > Bacillota > Clostridia > Lachnospirales > Lachnospiraceae > Eshraghiella. Next base: position 35,444 of record CAYTWF010000028.1, on the reverse strand, counting down.
CTTGGCAATTGCTGCATCCTCGTCAGCGCCATCTGCCTCCACAGTTACCTCTGTACCCTGCTTGATTCCCATTGCCATAACCGCCATAAGACTTCCTGCCTTAGCTGACTTATCGCCTGCCTTAATAACTACTGCTGATGTAAACTCCTTAGTAAGCTTCGCAAGTGCCCCCGCCGGTCTTGCATGGATTCCAATCTCATCCTGAATTGTGTAAGTAAAAGATTTCATAATACGTTCTCCTTTTCACCAATTATTGTATTTCCAATGAGCATATTATACACCATATTACTGTAAAAATAAAACATTTATTTGTGAATATATGTAATCATTCCAGGCCCAAGACCGTCTGTTGGTCTTGCCGTAAAACCATGTCCAAGATAGAAGCGTTCTCTTCCCTTGGCACACATAAGACACAGCATCATCGTTGAACCAGGCTCTGTAATATATTCAACATATGCTTTAAGTCTCTCAAGAATTGCACTTCCAATATGGGAGTTCTGGGCATCCGGGATAACAACCAGGTCCTGAATATAGGATATTACAGCACCGTCTCCCACTATTCTGCCCATTCCAACAGGCACATCATCCATCCATGCGGTCACATTAAAAAGACAGTTATTTACTGCCTTCTCCGCCTGAACTGCTGTAAGTCTGCGCCAGCCTACCTGCTCTCTAAGGCTCAAATATGTATCTACATCAAGAACATTTTCTTTTAAAATAAGTATTCCCATCACATATCACCATTCATCTGCAAAACAGACCAGAAAAAGCTGTGCGCCTCTTCTGGTCCTTGTCTGCTCTTAATTATTACTGCTCTGCCTTCTCAACTTCCACAATTGCACTCTTCTGCATTGGAATTCTGCAGTTCTTATTGTTACCGAATTCAACAATAACAGTATCATCTGTGATATCAATTACAACTCCGTAGAAACCGCTTGTAGTAAGAACGCTGTCTCCATTCTCCATTGAGCTCAAAAGTTCCTGCTGCTTCTTCTGCTGTTTTTTCTGTGGTCTGATTGCAATGAAATACATAAGTAATGCAAAAAATGCAATATAGCCTACGATAAATAAAATATTGGTTGTCTGTGCTGCTGCTAAAATCATGATATTCCTCCTAATTGTTACCTGATAATTTTGCTAAGGCTTCTTCTCTGAAATCGCCATATCTGCCTTCGTCAATGGCACCCCTTATCTCCTCCATAAGATGATTATAATAATACAGGTTATGAAGAACACAAAGTCTCATTCCTAACATCTCTCTGGCTTTAAGCAGATGCCTGATATAAGCTCTGCTGTAATTACGGCATGCCGGACATCCACAGCCCTCTTCAATAGGTCTTGGGTCCTTCTCATACTGTGCATTAAACAGATTGAGCTTGCCGAAATGTGTATATGCATTACCGTGTCGTCCGTTACGTGTCGGATACACGCAGTCAAAGAAATCAATTCCTCTGTAAACACCCTCTATAATATTAGCAGGTGTTCCTACTCCCATAAGATATGTTGGCTTATCTGCCGGGAGATATGGTACAACCGAATCAAGAATTCGATACATCTCCTCATGAGATTCTCCAACTGCAAGTCCGCCTACAGCATATCCATCAAGATTAAGTGCTGAAATCTCCTTCGCATGTCTTATACGAATATCATCATAGGTGCCTCCCTGGTTAATACCGAAGAGCAGCTGATGCGGATTAACTGTATCCGGCAGTGAATTAAGCCTTGCCATCTCATCTTTACATCTTACAAGCCACCTTGTAGTTCTGTCAACTGATTTTTCAACATATTCTCTTGGAGATGGATTCTCAATGCATTCATCAAATGCCATTGCTATCGTAGAGCCAAGGTTGGACTGTATCTGCATGCTCTCCTCCGGTCCCATAAAAATATGGTGTCCATCAATATGGGAGCTGAAGGATACACCCTCTTCTTTAATCTTGCGAAGTCCTGCAAGAGAAAACACCTGAAACCCACCTGAATCTGTAAGAATAGGTCTGTCCCAGTTCATAAATTTGTGAAGTCCACCCATCTCTTTGATAAGTGTGTCACCTGTTCTGACATGGAGATGATAGGTATTGGACAGCTCTACCTGAGTACCAATCTCTTTAAGGTCGGTAGTGGCTACAGCACCCTTGATTGCCGCAACAGTACCAACATTCATAAATACAGGTGTCTCAATACTGCCATGAACCGTCTCCATATGAGCTCTTTTTGCTCTTCCATCCGTTTTAAGTATTTTATACATATTACGTCCTTATATTATATATTTTCATTACATTATCTATCTTAGAGGTCATTCCCTCAAGGAGCAAATCTGCGATTGTACATGCAGTCATTGCCTCAACTACCACAACGGCTCTTGGCACAATCATAGGGTCGTGACGTCCCTTAATTGCAACCTGAAGCTGTTCGCCATTCTTATCAACTGTATTCTGCAAAGACGCAATAGAAGGAGTCGGCTTAACTGCCGCACGGAACACAATATCACTTCCATCACTTATGCCTCCAAGCACTCCACCTGAATGATTAGTAGCCTTGGTAATATGACCATCTCTGTTAACAAATTCATCATTATTCTCGCTGCCCTTCATCTCTGCCACCATAAAACCATCGCCGATTTCAAAGCCCTTAACCGCTCCAATTGACATAATGGCCTTGGCAAGACACGCATCCAGCTTATCAAAAACAGGTTCTCCCACTCCAGCAGGCATTCCTGCAACCACACATTCAATTATTCCTCCAAGTGAGTCACTCTCTGCAATTGCCTCATCTGCATGCAGCTTAACATCAGCTGCCGTAGCCGCATCTGGCATGGCAAAAGGATTATTATCTCTCTCTTCAATATCGAAATTATCATAGTTGATTCCCATTCCTGCAATACACTGTGAATAGGCACTAACAGTAATCCCCAGACTTCTAAGAAGCTGGATTGCAACTGCTCCGGCTGCTACCCTGCCAATTGTCTCCCTGCCTGATGACCTTCCGCCACCACGATAATCTCTAAAGCCATACTTGGCGTCAAAGGTATAATCAGCATGTCCAGGTCTGTAGAACATGGCAATGTCTGAATAATCGGCAGAATGCTGGTCCTCATTCTTAACCATTATAGATATTGGAGTACCCGTTGTCCTTCCTTCAAAAACACCGGACATAATATATGCCTTATCGCTTTCACTACGCTGCGTTGTATATCTGGACTGTCCCGGTCTTCTCCTGTCAAGGTAGACCTGAATATCCTCCTCACAAAGCTGGATTCCCGCCGGGCAGCCGTCAATAACAACTCCAAGCCCTGCACCATGAGATTCTCCCCATGTAGTTATTCTGAATATATTGCCAAAAGATGAACCTGCCATATAGCACCTCGTATTAATCTTCTTAAACGTACCAGAGTTGATTATATATAAAAAATTTGAAAATGGCAAGTATCATATGGGAACTTCAAAAAAAACTGCTCCGTTACGTCACTGGAGCAGTCTATGTATTACTTTATATTCTGTATCATTCCATCACTAATTGTAATTCTCCTGTCACATTCATCTGCAATCTGCATATCATGAGTAACCACAATAATTGTTTTTCCCTTTTCATTAAGATTATGAAGCACCTCCATTATTTGCTGCGAACTAACGCTGTCAAGTGCTCCCGTTGGTTCATCTGCAAGAATGAAATCAGGATTATTAACAATTGCACGAGCTATTGCGACCCTCTGCTTTTGTCCGCCTGAAAGCTTGTTAATATCCTTATATGCATACTCCCCCATTCCAACCTGTTCAAGAGCATTCTTTGCCGTTTTCTTCATATCGTTACTTCTATGTCTTGCAAATCGCAGTGGAATCATAACATTTTCAAGTGCACTGTAGCCATCCACTAAAGCAAAATCCTGTAAAACTATTCCAACATGTGAATTTCTAAAATCTGCAAGCTGGCTTTCTCTAAGACTTCCAACCTCAACAGTTCCAAGTTTGTAGCTGCCATTTTCATAAGTATCGATTCCTCCAAGAATATGTAAAAGTGTTGATTTGCCTGCACCAGACTTACCTACAATGGCGCACATTTCTCCATCTTCAATGTTCAAGGTAATATCCTTTAATGCATGAAATTCCGTATTTTTATATCTGTTATAGTACTTATCAAGATGTGTTATCTGTATCATAAATCCTTTCCTCCTATAAGCTGCTCATTCTTAATACTTTAACCGGTGGATTCTTTTTCAATATAAATAAAGGCATGATACCTGACGCTATAACGAAAAATGTTATTATTGCAATACACATAACAATTTGTGCCAATCCCCAGCTGACATAATATGAATCACGGCTCACCAGCAAAAAAATATTTTCTCCAAATATCATTATCATTAATCCAATCAATGCTGTAATTGCAGAACGAATTATGCTTATTACAACACAGCTGGTCCATTTCATTCCACATATATATAAAACGGCGTATTTTTTCATATCTATCAGAGTATCTACCGCAGTAAGGGTTACGGTTCCAAAGGTTATAAGAATAAAAGCGCCTACCGCCACGGGTACAACTACAAGAAGTCTACTCCAAAGCTGGTGTTCTGTAGCTTTTCTTATTGTGTGGAAATCTTCTTTTTCTATATCTGGACTGTCATAAAAGCCTTTGTTCCACTCCAAATCCTTATCCGATATATCTTCATCATACCCGATTAAAACACGCCCACTGTAATATGATGGAATATTGAGTCTTGCTATATCACTTTCCGACATAAAAACAGCTGTTCCATCAAGTCCTGTAGTTCCAAATACAGAATACATATCATAAATATTTTCCCCCAGCTTCCATCTGTTAGGATTGTAGCATGACGCATTTGATTCCATAACACCGCATACATGAGCGTTACAGCTGATATTTCCATCAGATATTGTTATATCATCACCTGCTTTTATTCCAAACTCATTGCTGCTTAATACCACATTAACAGCATCCCCAGTGGTTGCAGCTGTAAACCATACGCCTTCTGCCATTTGTGGCACATATGATGCTGTCAAGTCATCATATCCATACAGTGTAGTATATTGCTCATCATCATTATTAATTATTATTGCAGTGCTTGAAACCGCAGAATATGATTTTACGCTTTTCATTTGTGACACCATTTCATTAACGCCGCCATATTGATTATAGAAGGAGGAATCCGCATATAATGACACCCCTTGTTCCTCAAGAAGATTTTTAAATGGATTATATTTTAATGACTGATGCTTATAGGTCGACACAAGGACAAGTCCGATAAAAAGTACAATTGCAATTTGAATCGACATAAGAAATGTTCTTTTTAAATTGTTGTACACTCCGGTAATTCCAAAAAATATCATTATTCCATCCCCCTACCTTCTGGAAAGAATCGCATACAGATTCTTTCTACTGATATGAATAATTTCCATAATTACTGATATATACACTATTCCAAAATATATTGCTGTCATCTTCAAATACACACCAGCGTAATATATCCTCTTGAACCATGGAAAAATATTTTCCAATCCCGGTTCAATTAACAGACCATATATCAAACATCCTGCACATGATGTTAACCCAAGAACAATCAGCATTTCAGCCGCAAATATGCCCGCTGCTCTTCCTCTACTGGCTCCACAAAGTCTGTATATTGTAATCATTTGAATTCTTTTTTCAAGAATAAATCTATAAATAATACATATTGTAAATGTCGCAAGTACTGCCATTCCGATTGATAGAAGCATCATGGTTCTTACCGTTGTTGTTTTGTCCAAATCCACTACAACGTATTCCATAAAATCCATTGTTCCATCTCCAATTGCCTTGTTAAGGCTGTCAGTTAATTCATTATATTCATCTCTTGTAATTACCTCTGAGAAATGAATACTCATATAGTCAGGCTGCGCATTGTCAGGCATTGCTTCAAGCGGCATATGTGCTTCCAATCCAAAAACACTTTGCTCAAATCCAGTCTGTTCATGTGCTACAACCTCATAATTAACACCTCCAAGTGTACAGTCACTTGGATTAAGTCTATACAGCGTATCGCTTAAAAAGCATTTGCAGGCTCCATCATCCATATCCTTTTCTGTATAAAACTCACCCGCAACATACCCTCTATCCTTAATTGTATTTGGTGGAAATTCATAATGTCCATCCTTTAAGGAAAAAACCGTATGCAGTTCAACCTGGGAAACAGATGCCGCTTCATCCATTTCTGAACTTATTAATGCATTTTCCGATATCATCTCATGGGGAATTGCAGGCTCTATTTGTGCCTTACATACAAATCCAATCTGTGTTATAACAGACTCATACTTTTCCATTATCTTAGGAAATGCCTCTTTAATATCGCTCATCTTAGCCAATGTATTTCCATTATCATCCGTTTCAAAGGATATATTTATTTTTTTCTTCATTGTGTCATCATAGCTAAGTGAATATCTGTTATTAAGAAATATTCCGTATGACAGCATAATTACATTAACAGCAACCAGCTGGGTAACTAGCAGTAAAATAAAAAGAAATCGACTGTTGCTGATAAGTAATTTCAGGTTTTTTAATATCATGAATCATTATCTCCCATCTGGTTGCCTTAGCAAATTAATTCTGATATATTTATCATTATATTCTTCCGTGTACATCGTAATTTTAACTCAATTTCCGCTTCGTTTTCAATACGCTTGTGGTGAACTGTAATATCCTGTGGTGAACTGTAATCACATAATAATCTCAATAGTAAAAATATAATTATCCACACTCCACATAACAGATCCCCCATATTTATCTACGATTGCAGCTATGTTTCTCATTCCTATTCCATGCTCACCATTGCTATTCTTATCACTGGTCATCAATGCATTTCTCTCAAGCTGTTTTATCAGTGTGCTGTTATCCACTCTTATATATATTCTATTACCGGAATATCCCATGTGAATTCCAATACGTTTTGCTCCAGTCTCAACTTTCTGACAGGCTTCAAGAGCATTGTCCAAAATATTGGACACTAATATACACATATCTGTTTCATCAATTGCTCCAATGCGTTCTATATGTCCTTCACAGGTCATTTCAAGCTCCATACTTCCTGCTCTTATATACGCATCCGTAACAACTGCACTGATAATAGTACTACCACAGTCAATATAGCCTTTATTCAGAGTACTACTTCCTGTCAGCTTATCTATATATTCCTGTTGTTTCTCATATTCACCCTCCAGACCAAGCTGCTTGATGCATCTGAGATGTTTATTATAATCGTGCTGCTTTCGTCTTGCAGCGTCGTAATGAACCTTCTGAAGCTCATAGTATCTGCTGTTAAGCTCAATGATTTCTGCCTTACTCTTTGACAGCTCCTTATAATAGTTACGGGAATTATATAGAATTATCTGAACAATACACAGGAATACCATTATTATGCATACGCACATTATTCCTGTTACGAGAACAGTTCTAACTGACTGATTAAGCTTCTCCAGTAACAGAAGCTGAGAACCACCAACCGCAAGTATGCAGGCAAAAAGAATTAGAAGAATTGATATTTTGTATCTGACTGTAAGCGCATCCAGTCTGTATGAATGGTCTTTACAGCGTATATGTATTATATGTGATATCGTAAAATATACTGCTGCATATATCATACTGACAACTGCAGCACGCAAAGGACTGTCAGCTGCATCCATAATATCAATTCCGTTATGTCCAACCCTGTATATAATTCCCGGAATTGAATCAATCGTATTAACAAGCGTATAGCTTATGACGATTCCCCATATTCTATTCTTACGTCCGTTACTGCATACCATATAGCACACCAAAAGGCGCACCATAATTACCACAAGCCTTACTGACTCACCGTTCATTATCCCATAATTAAATATACACAGCAGACCAAGGGCTGCCACAGACATCAGGCCTTTTTTCCACGACAAACTGACTGTTCCATTAAGAAGCAGTCTATACACTGTTAATATTTTAATGCATTCCATTATGAACAGAATCACATCCGCCCCAACCATTGCCCCCACTATATAATCCGCACCCTTCTTCTCTGGTATTCCATCCAGTGTTCTCTCACATCAGACCGTCGTTCCCTTGCTACTGCCAGCACAGTACCATTATCCATCCTGGCTTCCTTGCCACATTGACACATCCTGCCCATATTCACGATGTTTTTTCGGTTTATTCTTATAAACATACTGCTGTCAAGCTCTTTTTCCCATTCAAGCAGACTCTTTCTCACACATATGTCCGTCCCATTAGCAAGGTATATATCTGTATACACATTATTAACATCGATATGGATAATATCAATAAGTCTGATAACATTACACACTCCGAAAATATCTACAACCATTATTGAATGCTCTTGCTCAAGAAATCCTGTTATCTGCCCAAGCTTTTTATACAAAACACCTTTATCAATCGGTTTGCATATGTATCCGCAGACATTTCTTCCAATCGCATCCATTACATATTCACTATGACTTGTTACAAAAATAATGAAAGCCTTACCGCTGTAATTTTCCAGCTCATTTTTAAGCTCTATGCCACTTCCATGCTCCATCTCAATATCCAGCAGCATAATGTCATATTCATTTATTCTGCTGCTCTTAAGTATATCACTGCCACAGCAGTAGGTATCAATAGTAACGTCAGTATTATCATAATATTCTCTGACTGCCCGGGTTACCTCATCAATACAGTTCTTCTCATCATCACACACTGCAATATAATACATTCCAATCCCCCTTGGAATTATTATCAAATTCGTTAATTAATCTTTTTTATTGTATCATATTATTGTCCTTAAATCCAGTATGTCTGCTAATTATACACAAAAAAACTCCGTCAACACCACAACTCAGGTATTGACGGAGTTCACTAATTAAATTTTTGCTCCACAGTTAGCACAGAACACTGCATCTGACTCTGTTACCTCTGCTCCACAGTTAGCGCAGAATCTCTTCTCCGGCTCTGGTGCGGTGTATACCATTGGCTCTGGTGCTGCCTGTTCTACGCTTGCCGCTGCCTCGGTCTGAGCCTCAGGCTGTGCAGTTATGGGTTCTGTAACTGTTTCAGGCTGTGGTACTGTTACAGGCTCCTGAATCGGTTGTGGCTCCTGTACTGGCTCCGGTGTTGGCTGCTGTACCGGTTCTGGTGTCGGCTGTGGTGCCGGTGCTGGCTGCTGTCCAACTACAGCTCCGCATACTCCACAGAACTTCTGTCCCGGATTAATAATGTTGCCACAGTTAACACATCTGTTAGCTCCATCATTGAACGTATGAGGAAGTCTTGTACCACATGCACAGCAGAATACTGAATTAACTGAATTATCAGTACCACACTTATCACACACTACAATTCCTCTTAAGAACTTAATTCTTGTGTCCATCTGCTTTATCTGACCAAGAACTGTCTTCATATCATTAACCATCTGTGCAAATTCAGGCTCTGGATTCTCACCATGAACTGCATAATACTGCTTACCCATAGCCATGAATATGTCATTCATTCTCATCTGACATCCCTGTATGTTTCTTGTCAGATCTGCTATCTCTCTGTCTGCGTTATTTTTCATTATATATTGCCTCCTGCCAGTTATATATTTATCTGGCAATAGTATAGCTTTTTTTGACTAACTTTTCAACTCATAATTCCGCCAAGAATACCACCTGTAACACATATAACAAGGGATATCACTGCTTTTTTAATATCATCATAGAATCCATGGTTAACTATGAATGAAACGATTGACAAAAGTGCATAATACAGCACACCAATCAGTGCGCCGTTAAGAACACGTCTGCCACCCTTTATTTTACAATATATAAGACCTGCCACTATGTTGGATACTCCATATATTACCATAATGAACAGTCTGACCTGGCTTTCCACCAGCCCCAGCTTATACATTAGAAGTGCTGCAATAAGCAAAAGAACACCTGTTAAAATATAAGCAATTATCAGCACCTTAAGTACTGTGAATATTTTTTTACTCATGGCTTTTCCAGTCTCTTTTTAATACATAATATTCACAGCTATGTGGCTTTATGATTATTAATCATTCTATTCCACATAAAACTTAACAATTGTGCCATGCTGTTCAGTGTAATAGCTTATTGCTCCAAGACTTCCTGATGTATCCGGAAGCTTACTTATAAGCTCCTCTGCCTCTTCCGGGCTGGCGCCAAGCGCCACCAGATACTTGATTACAGTGGGATATGCTGCCTTTGTCAGCTTTCCATTATATACTGTAGAACTATCATTATATAACACAAGCTCCTTAATATTGCTACCGTCTCCATATACAGCAAGCCTGTAGGAATAGTAGTTCTGTTCAATCATATACGCTGCAGAATATGCCAGTGCATCATAGCTTTCCTCCGCTGCTGAGTTTTGGACACACCAGATATCGTCTGAATACATGTCTGCAATATATTTTGCATCGGCATACACAAGCGGCTGCATATAGCTAATGTACAGCATATCACTGTTATCAACGCTGCAGTTAGCTACTGTGGCTGAATAATATAAGGATGCAGTCAGACCACCTTCCATAGCCCTTGCAAGTATATTGTCCTCATGCTCTCTCATGACCTCGATTACACTTCCAAGACCGGCTGCCTCCATTGCATCAGTGAATTCCTTATCCTTAGTTATCATCACATAATATGGGCTTGAAGCTATAGAGCCGTCTGCAGCCTTGAAGCAGATAATATTATCAATAACCTGATAGCTGTATTTTACATAAAAAGCTGCATCCTCGATATAGTACTGGCTCTTCTCCTCCTCTGAAAGTTCCTTTACCTTATAGCCTGCGTTTTCTGCCACATCCTGCACATATTCATTCCAGTCTATAGTAAAGGTATACTTATCACTCTTACTGGTATACTTACCATATTTGGTATCAGCAAGCTGATTAACAAGAGCAGATATATCAACCTGACTGTCTATATAGCATCCTTTGCCATACACTGGATTGTCATTGGTGAAGCTTCCCGCATATTCTTCTTTATCATATTGAGAGTATATTTCTACTCGAAGTGCCTCCATATCATTCATATCATTAATGATATCATCATATCTATCGCCTGTATAATTTTCCTTTGCTGCAACTGAACGGATAAAATCCTCCGGATGACTGCCGCATCCGGTAAGCATTACTGCCAGTACAGCTCCAATGATTGCAATCGTTAATTTTTTTCCTATCATTGCCTGCTCCTCTCTCATTAAGATATGAATACCGGTGGGACACTCCCATTATTCTTGTTATTATTACCACCGTTGCTGCCATAACAGCTGCCATAACCAAAAGAACTGCCGAAAGCTTCATTCTATGACTTGCCTGGATTACAGGAACCAGCAGCCCCGCATATAATGCTGTTACAACTGTAAAAATATATTGCAGAGGCTTTGTTGTAATAACCCCTTCACTGCTTCTGTGGCTGTTTACAGCTATAATACATGACAGTATAAAGGCAGTTGCGCTTACCGCCGTCATTGTTATCAGCTGCTGTTTGTTGTACTCAAAAACAGTTACATCACAAATGTTAATCGCCATTGTATTATGGGATGTAAGAATGTAGGTAACTCCTGCATAATGGGTAATCTCATTGTAATAAGGAATAACTGTATTTTCATACCTGATTGCCATATTATTAATTACACCCATTACATAATATGGCATAATAATTATTCCGAGAGTAATTACCCCTGCAAGTAATGCATTTCGTGATATCAGCCTTGACATTGCTGCAATCATATACAGTGCCATGCAGGTCATAAAGAGCTTGGCAATAGGCATAATTCCATTAACCAGGCTATCTGCCATCTGAAGCTTGACATATAATGGTGAGAACATCCTTCCCTCGCTGTATTCGTAGTAATGTATATTGTATGATATTATTGCTGCTCCTGCAATTATTAACGCTCCTGCTGCAATCATTAATATTCCCGGCACAATTACAGACAACCATCTTTTCCCTTTGGAATATGGAAGGCTTGCAAGGAACTCATCCTTTTCCCTGTCCCCGTAATCACCTGCTGCAATAAAGCCGGCTATCATACTTAACAGCACCAGTATTTTGCCTGAGCCGGAATAGATTCTGTAAATGGAATTCATAAAATAGGTACCGCCACTGCCTTCATAATCTACCTGGGTTCCACTAAGTAAGGTCATTGCAGCAAACAATATAACCACACCATAAATTATCCATACAACATATGTCAGCCTAAAGCTGTGTTTTATCAGCGGATTTTTTTTCATTACTGCTTCCTCCCTCTGTATATTTTTTCATCGATATATTAACCCCGTATGCCAAGGCCGCCCCTGCCGCTCCTCCTATTACAGAGGCTGTAATAAATGGTACACGGTTAAATGAAGGCACCTTAATATCATATATTTTATATCTGTAAAAATCATTTTCGAACTCATAATAGTTGCCAGTCACTGTATTTGAATCATACTTGTACATTACGGATTCATATTCTTCTCCATGTTCATTATATTCACTGGAATAACTATAATCAGTGCTCCAGCCGGCAAAGGCTCCAAATGGAAGTATCCCACCTATAACAAATACTGCTGTTATTAACACTTTGTTAAATGGCACCATTATTGATGAAAGACTGCAGGAAAGGTCATTTTTCTCATAGTTTATTCTGCTAAGATGTGCAATTGTCACTGTCACCGCAAGTACCGCAACTATAAAGAGCACTATAATCATAGTTTTATTTGTAACGCTGACAACAGGTGATATATACATGTCAAGCTTATCCAGTTCCTTATAATTTTCTAATGGTACATTCATGTAATTCCATATATTGCTTATGCTGTATAGAATATTGTTGCCTTTTCCAATAGCTCTGTGCAGACCTGCCGCAAATCCTGAGCCAAATATAAGCATATACGCCAAAGCCGCACATACCCCTATAACACCAAAGCCTGTTATCACCTTATGGGACATAAACCACAATATAAATGTAATTATCAATATAGAGGTAACCAGCTTAACTGCTGTTGACGCAAGAATAGCTCCTGCTGCCGCCGAAGCACCGTCACACTGTATAAAAATAATCTCCGCATACATTACATAGGTAAATATGCACAGTGTAATTAGCGCACCATATAGACAGCGCCACTGCAGCCCTTTAGTAATTGGAAGACTGTTAATAAACTGATATTCGTCCTCCCGTCTCATCATTATATACATTGAGACTGCTGTTCCTGCCAGCACCAGTGTCACACTCCAGGAAACTCCCTGTAACACAAGCTCATTGATATCTTTTATGCACAAAAACATATATATTGTTAAAAGAATCCACATGGGAATAAGGCGTTCACAATATTTACCTGTCAGTGCCTTTTTACCTGCCATTATTGCCACCTCCGTTGGTAAATACGAAGACTTCCTCAAGATTCACATTCAGTTCTTCAACATAAGCTGGAGCGTATTGTTTTTTAATATCCTCCAGCTCTTCATCTGATACACTGTCCATAACAACCGTATAAATATTGCCAATATTGCTGTAATTAACAAGCTTAGGTTCTCGAAGAAAATTCTCTGGCGCACCGTCAGGAAATACCAGATTGAATTTACGTACAGTTTTAAGTACCTCGTCCATGTCCTTATCCTCTGATACCCTTCCATTTTTAATTATGGTCATTGAATCACATACCCTTTCAAGTTCAAGAAGATTATGGGAAGATATAAGGACTGTCAGATTCCTTTTCTCAACTTCTTCAATAAGTATGTCAAACAGCTGTTTTCTCGCAACAGCATCAAGTCCAGAGGTTGGTTCATCCATTATCAGCACATCCGTTTTGGCGGCTATATTAAGCATAAATGCCAGTCTCATTTTCTGTCCCTTTGACAGCGTTCCCACTCTCTTATTCATATCAAGTCCAAATATACTGTTAAGCTGGTGAAGTCTCTCCATATCAAACTGTGGATATAGCTTAGAAAAAAAAGCTGCCATCCTTCCCAACGGATATGATGGAAAATATCTGTTATTATCAGCCACGTAGCCTATATGTTCTTTTACACCTGGATTCTCGTATATTTCCTTTCCGTTATAGGTAATGCTTCCACTGTCCGGCTTATATATGCCCATAATACATTTGATAAGTGTTGTTTTGCCTGAACCATTCTCACCTATAAGTCCGTGCACCGAGCCATCTGTCAGCTCCATGCTGACACCATGCAGCACCTGTACTCTGTCATACCTTTTTACTACCTTTTGAATTGATATTCCCATCACTTCGCCTCCTTAATATCATTATATATTCTGTCGATTAGCTTAATAATCTCATCCCTTGTCATTCCCATATACGCCAGTTCAACAACCTGCGTAGTCAGTTCTTTTTCAATCTGTCTCATTCTGCCCTCATCAATTCTAACCTCATAATCCCTTGATATATATGTTCCCTTACCCCTTATAGTCTCAATAACTCCGGCCCTTTCCAGCTCCTGATATGCCTTGGATACGGTATTGGGTGTAACAGAAAGCTCCATTGCCATTCTTCTAACTGACGGCATTTCATCCCCTGCCTTAAGATATCCGCGAACCACATCACTTTTAATATTATCTGCTATCTGTTCATATAAGGGTTTACTGCTTCTTGTATCTATTGTAATCACTGTTAACCTCCTTTCAGAGATAATTTAAAAATAGCTGTATCAACTGTATCACTTCAAGTGATACAGTTGATACAGCTATCGTAACCGAATTATATGCCGGTGTCAACTACTTTTTAATACCCTTCTCTTTTCCTGTCCTTGCGAAGCAGCGTTCTTTTGGCTGCCATCTCCCATTCCCCCTTCTCAGCCTCACTTTCAAGAGACAGTCCATACCTGATAGGTGTCGGTCTGTCATTCTCGTCTAAAGACACAAAGGTAAGATATGCTCTGTTAATTGGATATCTGCTGCCATCTATTGCCTCAACGTAGGAATCAACTCTTACCTCCATTGAAGATACTCCAACATAGGTTGCTTTGCCAATAATAACAATTAAATCTCCCAGACCTGCTGATTTCTTAAATTGCAGATTATCAATGGATGCTGTAGTTATCTCACTTTCACAGTGTCTTCTCGCAACAGTAGATGCCACCTCATCAATCCACGCTACCAGCCTTCCTCCAAAAAGATGACCTGCGCCATTAAGGTCAGTATACTGAAGCAGATGTACCTGCTCAGCCTGTGAATAATCCACACTTTTATAGCTTACAAACTCAGTCATTACGCTTCTCCCTGTTCATTGCACTCAGGCTCAGATATTCTTTTTCCATCTCAAAATACATTCTGCCAAGAGTCCACTTAGCATTGGTTGGTGTTAATGCTGCCTTATAGTCCACCTGGCAATCGCTGTGCCTGAGTTCAAATAATATTTTATCAAAATGCTTTTCTGACACACTGCCAAATATCATAAGGCTCTTATCAGGAACAGCTCCAGTACCAGTGCATGAACCGGACATAAGCTGTTCAATAATAGAATCACCTATACTGCCCTCGTAGCATTTAAGCTTTATTCTCATATTGCTGCAAAGTCTTTGCACCAGTAAGCAGGTACTCGTGTTGGCTCCTATCAATATTATTGTCTCCGTCATTATGCTCCTTTGCCTAGTCCCTTGCTACAACCTCTCCTGCCTTTTTATATATCCTCCCACCTTCTACAAAGCCCCTTACACTGGATAGCGGATACACATTAGTATGTGGACCTATTATTGTTCCCGGATTAAGGACACTGCCACAGCCAACCTCAACGTTGTCTCCCAGTATTGCACCCATCTTCTTAAGTCCTGTCTTAATTACCTCATCTCTGGATTTAACCTGGACAAGTGTTTTATCTGATTTAACATTTGATGTAATTGAGCCTGCTCCCATATGCGATTTAAAGCCAAGAATTGAATCTCCTACATAGTTATAATGTGGTACCTGTACCTTGTTAAAAAGGACAACATTTTTCAGCTCAGTCGAATTACCAACTACAGCTCCTTCTCCTACAATTGCACTTCCTCTTATAAATGCACAGTGTCTTACCTCTGCATCCTTTCCAATAATACATGGTCCTGTGATTGAAGCTGATGGAGCAACAGTAGCACTCCTGGCTATCCAGATATTATCCCCGACTTTGTCATATTCATCCTCTGGCAGTGTATTTCCAAGCTTAATTATGTAATCCTTTATACCTGCAAGTGCTTCCCATGGATACGTTAATCCGTCAAAAAGTCCTGCTGCAATTGTCTCGTTAAGGTCAAAAAGGTCTGTTATTTTCCATTTAGTCATTGTTATTCTTCCCCTTGTAGTTTATTTTTTCTGATAATATGCTGCTGTCCTGTCAAAATATGCCCTTAAATTATACTGATTGTTAAGATTCTTTACAAGACTTGTATTTCTCTTAATGAAATCCTCCAGCTTCATGAGATATTCATCCGTAGATATACTGCCATCTGCAACACCTGTAAGTCCCTTTTCCCAGCTGGCTGTAAGCCTTGGGTCCAGCAGTCTTTTTATGGAGCAGTTGACTATATCATACACCATTTCTCCAAGCTGTGAAGGTGTAATTATCTGAGTTTTATTATTAAGACTTATATACTTTTTATCTACCAGCTTTTTAAGAATCTCTGCCCTTGTGGCACTTGTTCCAATACCACTGCCCTTAATCTGGGCACGAAGCTCCTCATCCTCAATAAGCTGTCCTGCGTTTTCCATTGCAAGAATCATGGAACCTGAATTATATCTCTTAGGTGGTGAGGTTTCCCCCTCTTTAACAGTCATTCCATTAACATCAAGCACAGTACCCTTCTTAAGCTTTGCAATAGCATCAAGAAATGACGCATCGCAGCCCCCTTCGGCGTCATCCTCGGAGGGCTCCGTTTTTTTCCAGCTGTCTGCAACTGTAAGATATCCCGGCTGTGCAAGGACCTTAAAATTAGCAAAAAAGCTTTCTCCCTCACGCTTAAGTGTAATTGCAACCTTCTTATATACTGCGGCAGGATAAAATATACTTAAAAATCTTCTCACGATGGCATAATATACATTTCTGGTAGTCTGGGAAAGACTCTTAAGATTACCAAAGCCCTGACCTGTTGGCACAATAGCGTAATGGTCTGTTATCTGCTTGTCGTTAACATATCTTGTTTTCTCAATACCCTTATAAGAGCCCTTTGATAAAATTTCCTCCACAAATGGTCTGTATTCAGGAAGATTTCTCAAGCCTCCAATATTATGGTCAATAACCTTAGCTACTGCCGTTGAAAGCACTCTCGCATCAGTTCGTGGATATGTAACCAGTTTTTTCTCATATAATTCCTGTGTATGACGAAGAGTTTCATCAGGGCTAAGCTTAAAAAATCTTGAACAGTCATTCTGAAGCTCCGCAAGATTATATAAAAGCGGTGGCATCTTATTCTCATTCTTACGTTCTACTGACTCCACCGTCATCTGAACCGGAGGGTTAGCACTAAGCATTTCAATAAGCTCTTTTGCGTGTTTTTCCTCCTTAAAGCCATTCTCCTTATACAGATATGGTGATTCATAATAATGCGAACCCTGTACTGCTTTCCATTCCGCATCAAACCTTCCGCCCTCACTGTCAAGTGCTACATCTGCAACAACCCTGTAAAATGGGGTCTTAACAAATTCCCTTATTTCTCTTTCTCTTTTCACAACCATGCCAAGAACGCAGGTCATAACACGCCCTACGGCAATAACGCTTCGATTATTCTCTTTAAAAAATGAGGAGATTGAATTACCATATTTAAGTGTCAGAACTCTTGAGAAATTAATTCCCATAAGATAATCTTCCTTAGCACGCAGATAGGCTGCGTCAGATAAGCTGTCATACTCTGAAAGGTCCTTTGCCTCTTTTACACCACGTTTAATCTCTTCCTCTGTCTGTGAATCAATCCATACACGGCGCCTTGTCTTACCTGTAACTCCTGCCATCTGTTCAACAAGTCTGTATATATATTCTCCCTCACGTCCAGAGTCGGTACATACATATATTGTATCAATATCTTCTCTGTGTAAAAGACCGGCAACTATATTAAACTGCTTCTGAACTGCAGGTATTATCTCATATTTCCACTGGTCCGGGATAAAAGGAATTGTATCCATGCTCCATCTTTTGAGCGCCGGGTCATATTCCGCCGGGTAGCTCATGGTTACAAGATGTCCTACACACCAGGTAAAGACAGCATCTGCTGATTCAGCGTACCCATCCCGCTTTGCCGGATTCTCACCAAGTGATTTCATAAATTCCTGAGCAACACTTGGTTTCTCCGCTATAAATAAACTTTTGGCCATAAATTGCACTCTTTCTATAATTCATCAATTCCGACAAGTATAAGCTTATCAGAACTGATACTCCTTAATTTGTCATCAAAACCGCCTGATGAGAACAGGTAAAAGCAGTCTGCGTTAATTCCGGCAAGTCCTGTGTTCTCCATAAGCTGCTCATACTGTTCCACTGTTACAGGCTCACTGCCAATATATGCCTGACCGATAACAGCTCTTCCATCCTCCGCTTCCATGATAACATGAATATCTCCCATCTTACCATACCAGCTGCCCTTACGTTCAGCTTTGTATGGGAGTCTTCCCATATCATTAAGAATATCTAAGAACTCTCCTGCAATTTTAATAAAGGCTGCCTGAAGAAATCCATCCATTCTTCCTTCAATATATGTATCATAAAATTGGTATTCACCCAAAAGCTCCAGCTGCGATGCATAAGGATATACATATCCATACCAGAAATTAATAAAACTGTCCTTGATTCTGTATAATCCCTTTCTGGTATATTCACTGCCTCCCGCATCATAAGAAAATATCTTTTCAACAATCTCTCTTTCAATAAGATTCTTAAGATACACACTTATTTTATCTCTTCCAAAGCCTGTATATTCGTAAATCTCATTAAGCTTGTTACGTCCTGCAGCCAGGCATCCAAGTATTGTATTATATACTCCAATCTCACGAAATTCATCCCTGATATACGTTATGGCTTCTTTGTACAGTTTTCCGTCCCGATTCAGTATAAGCCCGCATATATTCTCCTTAACAGTGGCAGCACCATTCCACATTGTCATATAACCTGGAATTCCTCCTGTCACGCCATACATACACAGATTAGAATTAGTATCACTCTCTGGAAAAAGTGAAACCGTGTCAACATAATTCAATTCCTTCAGCTTCATAAACGCATTAATTGAAAATGCAGCACTGACAATTGCTCTTACCATTGAATTCTCTACCCAGGCAATTGATGAGGTTGCAAGAATAACCATTACCTTGCCAGCTGACAGCTCTCCCTTAACAAGTGCTGCAACCGAATTCATGAAATCAGGGTCTGCCTTAACAATATTCTGAAATTCCTCAACCACCAGTACCTTAATACCACTATTAAAAATACCGGTAAATATATTCGAATAATTGTCAGCCTCCTTAAAGCTGTTAAGCTGAGCGGTGAAGGCTCTGTTCATGCTCCTAATCTGCTCAAAATCCACAGCAGGCAGCGCACTATAATAAGCAGCTGGCTTATCTGCTATAAATTCTCTGATAAGTCCTGTTCTGCCTATTCTGTGACGTCCATATAAAATTGTCAGATTATTTCTGTCTGACTCATAATAGCCGTTAAGACTGTTAAGCTGTTCATCTCTTCCTGTCATCTTCTCACCTGCATTCTGCAATCTATCTTGATTCATCCAGCGTCAGCTTATAGGCTGGTATGAAATGCTCTACAAAATATTTAACCTCTGGCAGCTCCATCTCCTTAATTATCTGTTCTATGGATTCCCCTGCCTTCTCAAAATCCTTATTGCCCATACTCTGCTCTTCAATACACTTAATATATGCCGAAAGCTTATCAGCTGCCTTAACATATCTCCACAGCTCTTCCTCCTGTGGTGTATCCTGCAAAATACCGTCATATACCGGTCTCATCTCAATCGGCATGCCACAGAGAAGTTCGTCCTTTGCCACTGCCTCAACCTCCTTATAGGCTGTTCTGATAACAGGATTATAATACTTAACAGGTGTTGGCATATCCCCTGTAATTATCTCCGTTGCATCATGATACATTCCCATAAGTGCAAGTCTGTCAGCATTGAGGCTTCCATTAAAATATATGTTATTAATTACTCCCAATGCATGTGCAATCATTGCAACCTCAAGACTGTGCTCGCATATATTTTCACTTGACGTATTACGCATAAGTCCCCATCGGTTAATATATTTCATTCTGGACATCATGGCAAAAAACTGATTCTCTTTCATGTTGTATCTCCTGACTATTCTTCTAAAGTATCAAAATGATATACTGTACAATAATTAAATTCCTCTCCTGCCTTTACAACAGGTGATGGAAACTGGGGCTGATTAACTGCATCTGGATAGAACTGTGTCTCAAATGCCACACCGTCTCTTGCCTTATACTCCGCGCCATCCTTGCCACGAGGGTCATATAGGAAATTACCTGTATACATCTGCATTCCAGGCATATCTGTAAAAATATCCATAACTCTTCCCGTCTTCTCATCTACTACCTTAGCAACAAGACTTACGTCCTCGCCATTAGTATTAAGACAGAAATTATGGTCATATCCACCACATCTGTTCAATGGTTCATACTGCGCATTAATATCATCACCAATTTTTTTGAGCTGTCTGAAATCAAATGGAGTCCCCTCCACTGACCTCACCTCTCCTGTTGTAACAACGCTGTCTGTCCCAAATGTAAAGCTGTCTGCATCTATCCAGACCTTCTCATCCTCTATACAGCCAGAGCTGTGTCCTCCAAGATTAAAATATGCATGATTAGTCATATTAACTACTGTGTCCGCATCGCTGATGCCATTATATTCAATTACAACTGAATCATCCTCTGTCAAAACATAGGATACGCTTACTGTAAGATTACCTGGCATCCCCTGATCCCCATCAGGGCTTTCCAGTGTAAATTCAACTCCCTGACCCTCTTCATCTGATATCAGCTCTGCATCCCATAATCTCTGATAATAGCTGTCAGGTCCACTGTGGAGATTATTCTCTCCATCATTCTTTGCAAGCTTATACTCAACCCCATTGAGTGTAAAGCATGCATTGCAGATTCTGTTGGCATTCCTTCCAACCACTGCGCCAAGTGCGGCTGGATTACCCTTCTCGTAATCCTCCCCGCTGCCAAGACCAAGTATTACATCATCCATCTTACCATTCCTGTCCCTGACAACCATGGACACCCATATCGCCCCCATGTCTGTCACCTTAAGGATACTTCCATTGGAATTAGTAATGGTAAACAAAGTAATCTGTCTTCCGTCCCTGGTAGTTCCAAATTTCTCGCTTGTTATTGCCATTCTCTCTTTCTCCTTCCATTACGGTGTTAAATCGTAATTAAATATATTCTAGCAAATTGATGGTGGAAAATCAACATCACTTACCAGCAATTTTATGAACCTCTTCGGATGAAAGCACATCACAGGCTGCGATAATTACATTAATATCCACTTTATTGGCAAGAAGCCTCTGTACCATTATTCGTTCAGCCTCTGCTTTTCCCTCTGATTTTCCTTCTGCTTTCCCCTCGATTTTTGAATCAGCAATCAGTTCTTCAATTCCTCTGCACATCTCTACCTTTCCTCCTTTTTCCTTATATTCTGGTAAACGGTTTCCTGTAAACTCATTAATTGCTTCATAAGTTTTTATGTCTATATTGTCCAATAATTTAGTATTATTGTCAATATACGCCAGAAGTTCTTTTTTGCTTCCACTATGCTTTATGAAACCAAATAATGCACGTAAATCAATACTGAATGACTCAATGTCCTCGTCATTCATCTCTTCTGGAATTATCAGATTAATACTGTAATCATTAATATATTTCATTACCCTTTGAGATATGTCATTCCTGTCAAACATATCTGAAAGTTTTCTTGGTCCATCCCATTTCTTATTCCCCATATAAATAGCAATTGTAATTACAGGAATAAGTTTGTCATCTCTGCCTATTCCTGATATAAATTCATTTCCAGACATCGATGCCTTATTCTTCAAGGCCTGGATTTCAGATATCTGCTTTTCATATCGTCTCATATCGTAGCTGCACAGCTTCACGTGTTCCCCATAATTCACGTTCGACTCTGGTTCAATGCCTAAGATAAGCATTTTTACCATTAATCCTTGTGGAATAACACTTTTAATAATGTCACGCTCCCTTTCCGTAAGTCTCCCCCTGCTGTGTCCATGCTCCAGTACGCTCTCATCCCTTAGCCGTTCCGGCATAATAATCTTTTCTCCTCCAAATAAGAAATAATTAACCAATTCTGCAAAATGCCTGTTATCACTAAAAAACATTTTGCTGTGTAAATCCTTCTGCCCCAATACACATGTCCTCCTATGAAATTAATAAAATTTGAAAAATTTGAAATATCTGAAAAAAGATAATATGCCGAATGGCAACGACCTTCAGATGAAAGATATTTTATCATAAACGTATATACAAATCAAGAAAAAAGCGTCAGTGATATAACAACTCACCAACGCTTTTTCGCTGTCTACTCTTCTCCGCCCCACGGTTCAATGTTTACGCATGAAGCCTCTCCAATATTGTCAGCCCGGTCCTTAAGATACTTAAAGTATTCATCTTCGCTAACCTCCTGCCCCTCAATATTATACTCACCGTGATTCATATATGAATGTAAATGCTCATTCCACGCATTATTCTCAAAAGAAACCGTATACATATATCCAACATCGGCCCCTCCAGAACTGTCATACATTCCATCTGCATCAATTCCACAGGTCATAGCTCTGTACACAACCTGATATGTATACACCGTTCCATTATTATCGTGGAAAATAACATGCGCAGCATAAACTCCTCCTCCAGTCCTATCCATTGCAAATTCCAGTTCATTAATTCCATCGCCATCAAAATCAACAACAGTATATTGTGTCCAGATAAAATTCTTAAGGTTTCCCTTCTGTAATATGAACCTATCCTCCGGAAAATCACTGCGTCCGTCGCCTGTACCTATTTCATAAGGTCCATCTGCCAAAAAGACATCTTTGATTGATTGCGGAATATCTGCCGTTGCAATAGAATCAATCGTTAAAAGTGGCTGTGTTGTGGCTTCCTCTACAGTTGGTGCCGGTGTTACCGGAGCCTTCGTGGTTGCCGGTTCCGTTTTAGCTGTAGTTGACTCTTCTGTCGTAGTCTCCAAGGTTGTCTCATCTGTTACTTCTCTTGCCGGACTAATCCCGGTAAGCTGTCCGATTTTTGTACAGCCTGCTATAGATACTGCCATTCCCATAATACACACAGCTGCAAATAATCTGTTTCTCATGTAAAATACCCCTTTCATATTTACTCTATTTTCTCTTCAGCATACACACGCTGCTTACTGCACACCCAATAATTCCACCTACAAGTGATTCCACCATAATATATATACATAAAAAGGTTCTTATTCTGCACTTCATATTTATTTCAACGCTTACGACAGGAGCATCAAGATTCTTAAGCATTCCATTACATCCCATAATTCCTAATATTATCGCATAATAGATTAACACCAATAATGTTACAATGAAGAAAACGGCAAATGACTTACCTGTCACAATACTCTTTTTACCTTTTTCAGTAGCCTTAATGATGTCCAATCTTCCATTTCCTATTTCAACCCATATGGAAATCATCGCTATAAAGAAAGATAAAATAATACAAGCTGGCTGTAATAATCCTTTATGAATAAAAGTATCAATTTTTTCCGAAAAAATAATCCATCCATCCGTTCCATTCAATTGGTTATCTTTTTCCATAATGTAGTTCCACGCTGGCTCCATCTTTTTTGCTTTTGCAAGCGTAACCGCATATTCAGTGTACTCTTCTCTTGTCATATCCCCAGATATCATTAGCTGTTTATTGGTCTCTTCATTTCCTATAATCGTCATAAGTTCATTATATTTATGGTTTCTTTCATCAGCAAGCTGCACAGTTGTGCTGCCTCCATATTCAGTGATTAACTCATCTATATTATCCACGTCCAATGCACTGCCTGCATTAAATATCTGATACGAATAGAATGCACCATTAATTATCATCATTACAATTGCAATGATAACAACCTTCTTATTTAATATTTTTTTAATTTCATAGCCTATTGTATTCATTATTTTTCGTCTCTAACAATTCTATTAAGTATATTTCCAACAATATTACATACAAACATTCCTGCCGCAATAACTATACAAAGGACAAAATATCTGTGCAAAACAACATTCCCAATAACAACTTCTCGAATTCCATTGAAAAATTCCTGAGTTCTAAGAACTCCAGCTGGAGTTATCCATGTAAAATTACACATCATATAACAAATAGCGCATACGAAAATCGTTATTATATATACATATACATGTTTATCAAAAAATGAACTAAGCATATATATCAATGAACTAATTAAAAGATTAATAAAAACAACTCCAACAAATGAAAAAATAATATAGTCCCCAATCGACACATAGGAAGGTGCAAGTGAAAACCCCTGTATATGATATACTCCAGCTGTAAGAAGTGAAAAATCGGGTTTTTTAATAATATACGGAATAACATGAATACCAAAACACACCACAGTCACAATTACTGCACTAATAAATATCATTATTTTCTTAGAATTAATTACCCTCTTTTTACCAAAATATGTAGTATACATAGTGGGTCTATTACCTGGTCTGCTATCAGACAGCATTACACTTGTGCTGATAATTATGGTACACAATATAGCAATGATACAATACAGCCTGTTATCTGCCAACTGTTTCCATATATCATAACATCCAACAACGTGCTTTTCCGCTGGGTCATATGAATATTGAATATCAGAAAACCAATTATCATATAAGGTCATGGCAGCAATATTGTTTATGCGGTTGTATATTATGTCATAGATTGGTTTTATCTCAACAACAGTATTGTATTTCTGGATAATCTCAGCAACCTGATTATCATCAGTGCAAGCCATCAATTCTTGAAGATACTCTGAATATTCGCCATTTATCTTTTCATAATTGGACAGACTGTATTCCTCATACCCTGCGTATGCCTTGTTATCCAGTTCTTTTACATTCTTAGTATTAATAAAAGATATTATAGCCAATATAAGAATTAATCCACCTAATGAAGCAACTGTTATCTTTGATGAAACAAGCTTTTTAATTTCATATTTTATCAACGGAATCCCCCATTACATCCAGATATTTTTTATCAATATTTTCCGACTCCCACTCATCCCTTTTTCCATTATATATAAGATGTCCTGACTTAAACATGCAAAGTACATCTGCAAGTTCAGACACATCAGATAATATATGAGTAGAGACTATTATAATTGCGTTATTCTTAAGCTGATTAAGGTTGTCCTTAAACCTGATTCTTTCTTCTGGGTCAAGTCCCACTGTTGGTTCATCAAGAAGAATTACCTTGGGATTGCCAATGAACGACTGTGCAATGGCAGTTCTTTGCTGCATTCCTCCGGATAACGCTCTGATTTTTTTATTCTTTTCAGCTGTGAGATTGACCATTTCCAATATTCTGTCCGTTTCACATTTTATTGCATTCTTATCTTTATAATTTTTCAAAACGCACATATATTGCAAATAATCCAACACACTAAAATCTGGATATAGACTAATCTTCTGAGGCAAATATCCCAACAGCTTGCGGTAATTGGCTCCCATCTGTACAGTATTAACATTATCCCACAGAACCTCACCAGATGTATGCTTGGTAACACCTGCAATTATGTTAATAAGTGTAGTTTTACCAGCTCCATTAGCACCAAGGAATCCATAGATTCCATTATCAAATGATATACTTACTCCATCAACTGCCTTTTTATCCTTATATTCCTTAACTATATCTCTAACTACAAGCATAAGTCCTCCTAGTTAATTCCATATATCATCATAGTGTTACTCATGTCACTGGTTCCCAAAGTTACTACTATTGCCATCAGCGCACTGGTATTCTCATCCGTATTCACAAGATGTCTTAATAATGTATTATCTGTTTCGCAATTGTAATATATTCCAGGCTGCTGTATCCTGCCATCTTCAAAATACAAAATAACGTACTGATTACCAGCGTTTCCACTGTAATACATATACTTATCATCCTTAGTAAGAAAATTATTGAATGGATCAGCATTATATTTCATGCTGTCAGCATCATTTTCATCTATGTATTTATTATCCAAAATAACAACATTCTTGTTATTATTCCAAGGAGAAGCTGCATCAAGTTGAATTATATCCTCGTCGTTAGTCTTACCGCTGCTAATCTTAAGGTCGGATATTTCAGCTGTAATTGAACAAAATGTCATAAATAATCGATTATCTGATGTCTTAGGATAATTCTGGTCATACACACAATATACAACTCTAACTATATTGTCATATGCATTCTCAACTTCAGTGATTGGAATTGAAATATTAATCTTCTTATCACTATAGCCATCTTCCTGTACATCAAAATACTGCATTGTAGATGAACCATCCACCATAAATTCTACAGGTGTACCTCCAATCAGAACAAAAACTGTCGTATTGACCGCTCTTCCATCTTCTGACTTGTTCATAGCAACCGACATATCAATCTGCTTATCATTCATTGTATATGTTCCCAGACTTTCAGATTTAATAATATTGTCTTTATCATAGAAAACACAATTAGCTGTTATTGAAGTATAGCTGTTATTCTCACTATTAATGGATTCATCCTGATTATAATCCTGTGTTGTATCTTTTTCCACCTGTGAATTGTCTGGCCTGTCAGATTCTGATTTCCTTCTGGTATTAATTATAGTCATAGCAATCGCTGTTACCGCCAATACAACACATATCACTATCATTACCATTGTCTGTTTGGATATTTTCTTCATTCTAAATACCTCCCTGTATGAATTGTGGAAGAATCACTTCACGTTTGTTCTTTCCATCTTTATCAATTATATATGGGCGCGTCTCCGTATTGACATTCCCATAGGCATCTGTATAGGTAATACTTTCACCAACAAGAATGTAATCTAACTGATCATATACGCAAAACATGTCTGTTGTTGTCTGTCCAATCGTCTCAATACTTTCTGTATCATATGAATATCTATATAAATTATTATTTTCCGAATTATCAATAAAATATAATGCATCCTTACATGCACACAGCTGATATGCATCATCAAAAATAACTTTGGTCTCACCTGATATAACATCTAATCTTAACAGCTGGTTATTCTGTATATTTCTATAGTACACGTACCCATTATTATACTGTGGTTCAAAGGCATAATCCTCAGATAATAATTTTAGGTCTGAACCATCATAATTCATACTGTACAATTGAAAAGTTTCAGATGCAAAATACATTACGTCATTATATATGTTTAATGAAAAGACACAGGGTCTAATGTCACATATACATTTTTTCTCCAATGTTTCCATATCCACAGTACATATTCCGTTATCATCTGCAAAATAAAATTGGCCATCTCTTATTCCAAAATTCTCCACATAGCTGTCATTGGTATATATACTGCTCACATTGCTTCCATCATATTTTTTAATAGTTCTGTTCTCAAGAAAATATAAATTTCCTCTATAATACTGGAGATTATACATGTTAGTCCATGCAGCACATGTAGACTCTGCATGATTACAGCTGTTATCCATACATAGGAAATGAGCCTCCCCAGAATTATCAATAAGAATCATTCTCATTGTTCCTTCAACTATCTGTGGATACACGATACATCCACCATACAACGTAGTCTCCGTTCCGCCCTTCTGGCTTCCCTGTGTATTGCCGTTAATTCCAAAAATATCCGAATCAAAATCCAATTGACTCACATCAATTCCATTGTCGTCATCCGTCAATGTTGGTGCTGTAGCATTAGTGTCTCTTATTCTCACTGCGTTACAGCCTGAAAGAAAAAGAACGGATACTATAACAATCATTAAAAAGAACTTTTTCATAAACCCACCTCTCAAGTAACCCAATCTGAATGCATAACTGTCATATAAAGCAATTATGCATTCAGTAAAATAATTAATGCAAATACATTAACCGTATTCGCTACAATCAATACTCCTTTTTTGGTTTTATTAGCCTCTTATAGATTACATTCATAGATTATTTTTGTCAACATATATTTTGTTAATTGAATCATTGATTTATAATATGCAATATGTTAAACTAAATATAGATAAGGAGTTAACCATGGCAGAACGTAATTATTTTATTAACGGCATAACAGAATTGTTAATTCTTTCTATATTGAAAGAACATGACAGTTATGTATATGACATAACCAAGACTATTCAAGAGGATTCTCTTGGATTACTTTCCATATCGCAGAATACTATATATGCTGCAGCATATAAGATGGAAAGAGAAGGAAGAATATCTGAGTATTCTAAGCTTGTCGGAAGGAAACGTACAAGAATATATTACAAGATTGAAGCAGGTGGATTAGAATACCTTGATGAATTATCCAGTAACTATCATAACACTATTAATGGAGTTAATCAGATAATTCATTCACTTGCTGGCTACATTGATACGGAAGGGGATAACCAAGTTGAACAAAGAGATTAAGCGATATTTACATAGAATTAAGCTGCTATTTCCAATTATGAGGAAAACAGAGCGAACATACCTATCTGAACTAAGAATTAATATTGAAGATTATTGCGAAGAGCATAACGATATTACTTATGAGATTCTTTGTGATGAATTTGGAAGTCCTTCTGATGTTCTTAATTCATATCTTTCCAATATGGATATGAATGATATTATTAGAAGAATTAATATCTCTCGTATAATACGAGTTGCTGCATTAGTGATTATTATTGCAATGATTTCAGTATCGCTTGTTCATGTAATGCATATACAGGAAGCATATGAGATATTTGCACGCGAAGAAGCTGT
Organism: uncultured Butyrivibrio sp.; assembly: GCA_964441705.1. Classification (GTDB taxonomy): domain Bacteria; phylum Bacillota; class Clostridia; order Lachnospirales; family Lachnospiraceae; genus Eshraghiella. The sequence goes on along the minus strand of CAYTWF010000028.1, from coordinate 6,472 downwards.
ATTTATTGATTATGAAATTTCAGATAATTAGAGGTGATTTTTATGAAAAAAACATTATGCTTTTTATTTTCCATTTTATTAATTATTAATGCTAATTTATCATTTACATCAGCCAATTCAACTGATAATGAAGCATTACAACCAGATGATTCATATTACGTTGAAACAGTAATATCCGACACATTAACAGATAATTATAGTATTTCAGTTTTTGCACTAAATACTATAACAAGAACAAAAACTGCTTATGTGAAAAATTCAGCCGGGGCTATTATGTGGTCCGTTTCCATCACAGCAACATTCACCTACAACGGTTCCACTGCTACTTGTATCAAGTGTTCTGACTCTACTACCTGTCCGTCACAGACCTGGGATATACTCACTTCATCTTCCAGTCGTTCTGGTAACACCGCTACAGCTAAGGCTTCTGCCACACATACAACTCCTGATGGAATTCTTAAATGCTATAATCAAAGCGTAACTATTACGTGCAGCCCATCTGGTGTAATATCATAACGTTTCGTATTCCATAAAAAACCCCTTCCTGAATCAGACTTTGTCTCCACAGCCGCCTGATTCAGGAAGGGTTTTTTCGTTCCTTAGAGCGACAATCCTCTGTCCGGTATAATTCCAAGTGTAATATTCAAATTGCCATTTCTGCATCTGATAGAATCTATCAATTCTTTTTCGTTAATTCCTTCCTTAAGGTCAATAAGATAAGAAAGCTCATATAGGGTTCCCATATTAGTTGTCTTCACATGCTGGAGTCTGCACCCTGTTGAATATTCACGAAAAAGGTCCTCAAACGCGCCCTGATAGTTAAGGTCCTCAGGTATTGTTATTTTGAGCAGCTTCTCCTCACTCCTGGTCTCTCCGAATCTGGTTTTGCTAAGAACAACCAGGAGAATGCATATGAGAACGGCAACCACCGGTGCAAACAATATGAATCCCAGACCTGCTGCAAGTCCAACTGACATGGCAAAAAATACAACTGCAATGTCCTTGGCACTCCCCGGTGCGCTTCTGAATCTGACAAGTGCAAATGCTCCCGCCAGAGAAAGGGCTTTAGCCATACTGCTTCCTACCAGCATAATTACAACTGCTACTATAGATGGAAGTATCGCCATGGCGATTACAAAATCCTTGGAATAGGTTCCCTTTTTCTGTGTAAACATATAGCAGAAAGCAATTGCTACTCCAAGCACAACTGCTGTCAGGATACATAGCATTGATGAGCTGGCTGATATTGTGGTATCGGTTGTTGTGAGTATTGATTCAAACATGTTATTTTTTCTCCTTTTCTAATGTTGCTTTGTACATAATTTTTATATTCAGTTCCATATTTGGAAAAAGAAACAGGGTATATTTTCAGTTCTGAAAGAATCTGGGTAAACCATGCAGGCGCGGCTCCCGATATTTTTACCTCCATAAGCCACTGTCCAGGCTGTAAAAGCGAAGTACCGTAGGCACCGCTTTGAAGCCTTATGTCCTCTCTTCTTGTCTGAATGTTGGTATCAAAGGTTACTCTGAAGCTGTGGTCCTCCCTGCCAAAATACGCCCTGCGGTCATAGGATATATAAACCTTTGGGGTGAGCTTATAAAATTCTTTGAAATAATCTATTTCCCTTAGTATCTGGTTATTGATTCCCGGTGCTGTTGGTCTTACATTGTAATCCAGGTAAGCCATTGCCTGATTAAGCGGCATGCTGATTCTTCTTTTATTAACAATTCCCTTGTATTTTTTCTTTATTTCTACAAACGCCTGACTTGAACCATCCGGGGTTCCGTAAGAACGAAGTCTAAGCTTTTCCTTATAGGTTGGTTTTTCCAGAGATTTTCTTATAAGCTGGTCAGTATCAGTGTCATAGTAAATATTGCATATACTATAGAAGCCGCCATCCTTACTGTAAGCATCTGCTTCCATATATTTATCAAGTCGTTCATTAAGCAGCTCATATGTGTTCTGGTCAAGCATATATTTTTTCTCATATCTGTTGAACACTTCAATTGCCATTTTCGCACCTCCATGTTTTACATATTTTTTACATTTGGTATGCTTAGATGATAAAAAAAACATGTGACAGATTTATGTTGTGCATTTGTAGTATAGCTGAACCTTTAATGTATTTTTTTACAGACAAAATACACACGTCTGTCACATTAAAGTTGAAAAAAACCAGTAATAACAGGCTTTTGGGCTGTATACTAGATATTGTGTCTTATATATCCTGTAAGCAAATCTTTTACCATATATGGTAGACAGCTACCGCAGTGGATGTTATAATGCTTTTCATAAGCGCCAAGCCAAATGTTATGGAGGAAAGAAGAATGAAAGTAATAAAACGAGACGGCAGAGAGGTTTCCTACGACCGCAATAAGATAATTATTGCAATCCAGAAGGCCAATGATGAGGTTCCAATTGGGGAGAGAATCAGCGATGACAAGATTCACGGAATCGTAGCATCTATTGAAAAGCTTGGAATGAACACTCTTCAGGTAGAAGAGATTCAGGATATGATTGAGCAGAAGCTTATGGCAGAACGCAAATTCATCCTTGCCAAGACCTATATAATCTACCGCTATCAGCGTGAGATGGTTCGTAAGTCCAACACAACTGACGAATCAATTCTTGGTCTTATCAAACAGACCAACAAATATGCAATGGAGGAGAATTCCAATAAGAATGCTGCAATAGCTTCCACTCAGCGTGACCTCATTGCCGGAGAGGTTTCACGAGACCTCACCAAAAGGCTTCTGCTTCCAGAGAATATCTCCAAGGCACATGAGGAAGGTGTTCTTCATTTTCATGATGCAGATTATTTTGTTCAGTCTATTTTCAACTGCTGTCTCATTAATATAGGAGATATGCTTGACAATGGCACTGTTATGAATGGCAAAATGATTGAAAGTCCAAAAAGCTTTCAGGTGGCATGTACCGTTATGACACAGATTATCTCAGCTGTTGCCAGCAGCCAGTATGGTGGCCAATCTGTAGATATCAGACACCTTGGCAAGTATCTTCGCAAAACCAAGGATAAATTTATCAGACACTACACCAACGATTTCGGAGGTCTTTTATCTACTGAGGAAATAGACAAGGTAGCCACTGACCGAATGAAGGACGAGCTCAAAGCGGGCGTCCAGACAATTCAGTATCAGATTAACACACTTATGACAACTAATGGTCAGTCTCCTTTTGTTACTCTTTTTCTTAATCTTCAGGAGGATGACCCATATATATACGAGAATTCACTTATTATTGAAGAGATTCTTAAGCAGCGTATACAAGGTATCAAAAACGAAGCAGGAGTATACGTTACACCTGCATTTCCAAAGCTTATCTACGTTCTTGATGAGCACAATGCCCTTAAGGGCGGCAAGTACGACTATCTAACCAAGCTGGCCGTTGAATGCTCCTCCAAGCGCATGTACCCGGATTATATTTCTGCCAAAAAAATGCGGGAGAACTACGAAGGCGAAGTATTCAGCTGTATGGGCTGCCGCTCTTTTTTAAGTCCATGGAAGGATGAGAATGGCAACTACAAATGGGAGGGTCGTTTCAACCAGGGTGTTGTGAGTCTTAACCTGCCACAGATGGGTATTATTGCTCAGGGTAATGAAGAGTACTTCTGGGAGCTTATGGAAGAGCGGCTTTCACTTTGCTTTGAAGCACTTATGTGCCGACACAGAGCACTTGAGGGTACTCTTTCCGATGTAAGTCCTATTCACTGGCAGTATGGTGCAATTGCAAGGCTTGAGCCTGGACAGCCTATCGACCCACTTCTTCACAATGGCTACTCAACTATTTCATTGGGTTACATTGGATTGTATGAGGTTACCAAGCTTATGACCGGCGTTAGTCACACGGACACAAAGGGAACCGCCTTTGCGCTTAAGGTTATGAACCGTCTTCGCGAAGCATGTGATACGTGGAAGCGCAATACCGGCATTGGTTTCGGTCTATATGGAACTCCTGCTGAATCCCTGTGCTACCGTTTTGCAGAAATTGACCGCAAGAAATTTGGGGATATTCCTGATATTACTGACAAGGGCTATTACACCAATTCCTACCATGTAGATGTACGTGAAAAAATAGATGCTTTCAGCAAATTTACCTTTGAAAGCCAGTTCCAGAATATTTCCTCAGGTGGAGCAATCTCCTATGTTGAAATACCTAACCTGCGACACAACCTTGCCGCTTTAGAGGAGATTGTTAAATTCATATATGAGAACATTCAATATGCTGAATTCAACACCAAATCTGATTACTGCCAGGTATGTGGTTATGATGGTGAAATAATTATTAATGACAAGCTGGAATGGGAATGCCCACAGTGTCACAACAAAGACCATAACAAATTAAATGTTACAAGAAGAACCTGCGGCTATCTTGGTGAAAATTTCTGGAATGTAGGTAAAACCAAAGAAATTAATTCCCGTGTTCTTCACATATAAAGGATTGGAGCATATATGAATTACGCAGACATTAAGCAGTATGACGCTGCCAATGGTCCCGGAATAAGAATTTCCCTTTTTGTAAGTGGATGTACCCACGCATGTAAGGGCTGTTTCAACCAGGTTGCCTGGGACTTTAACTATGGCAATCCATTTACAGCTGCCGAAATTGACCGTATAATAGAATACATGAAGCCCTCATATATTAGTGGACTTACCATTCTTGGCGGAGAGCCAATGGAACCGGCAAATCAGACCGGAATTCTTCCTCTCCTTCGTCGTGTCCGCCAGGTCTATGGCTCCACCAAAACCATCTGGCTCTACACCGGATATCTTTTTGACAAAGACATCCTTGGCCATATGCTTAATGAGGTCCCTGAAACCCGTGAAATTCTTTCCTGTCTTGATGTTATTATGGACGGGCCTTTCATTGAGGAGCAAAAAGACCTTGGCGCATATTTTCGGGGTTCCAGCAACCAGCGTGCAATTATGGTTTCCCAGACCCTTTCCGGCAACGGTCTTGTTCTCTGGGAGCCTCAGACTCCCCAATATGTGTATCCAAGTAAATAAATCGAGGTAAAAAAATGAAAACCAATATTAAAGTTAAAAAAATCAATTCAAATGCCATTCTTCCCACCTATGGCTCCGAGTATGCCGCCGGTGCTGACCTCTATGCCTGCATGGACGAAGCCGTTACTATTGCTCCCTCCGAAACAGTTATGATTCATACTGGGCTTGCTATGGAGATTCCTGAGGGCTATGCCGGACTTATTTATCCAAGAAGTGGACTTGCTTCCAAAAAAGGACTTGCCCCAGCTAATAAAGTTGGTGTTGTAGACCCTGACTACAGAGGTGAATTCATGGTAGCTCTTCATAATCACGGAACCACCCCACAGGAGATTGCTCCTGGCGAGCGAATTGCCCAGCTTGTTATCACACCTTACATTACTGCTGATTTTGAAATCACAGACAAACTTAGCGATACCGTACGTGGAGTCGGAGGATTTGGCTCTACTGGAAAATAAACAGCTAAAAAAGGCAAGTCCCGGATAAGACACTGTTAAAACAGGGTCCTGTCCGGGACTTTTTTGATTATCTACACATATTTTCTGAGCTACACCTAGTAATGCCATCTATAGCGTCTTGTGGGTCTCAGGAGCAATATCCTCTCGTGAGACCCATTGTTCTTCGCTGTTGTGGGTCTCAGGAGCATCATTCTTCCGTGAGGCCCAGTGTTCTTCGCTGTTGTGGGTCTCAGGAGCTTGCTTCCTTGTGTCTGACCCACAGTTATTGCTGGCGTGGGTCTGATCTGCATTATCTTCTCGTGAGACCCAGGGTTCTTCGCGGTCGTGGGTCTCAAAAACTTGCTTCCTTGTGCCTGACCCAAGCTATAGCGTCCCGTGGGTCTCAGTCGCAATATCCTCTCGTGAGACCCAGTGTTCTTCGCTGTTGTGGGTCTTGTAAGCTTGCTTCCTTGTGTCTGACCCAAGCTATAGCGTCCCGTGGGTCTCAGTCGCATTATCCTTCCGTGAGACCCAGGGTTCTTCGCAGTCGTGGGTCTCAAAAGCTTGCTTCCTTATGCCTGACCCAAGCTATAACGTCCCGTGGGTCTCAGTCGCATTATCATCCCGTGAGACCCATTGTTCTTCGCTGTTGTGGGTCTCAGAAGCTTGCTTCCTTGTGCCTGACCCAAGCTATAGCGTCCCGTGGGTCTTAATCGCAATATCCTCTCGTGAGACCCATTGTTCTTCGCGGTCGTGGGTCTTGTAAGCTTGCTTCCTTGTGTCTGACCCACAGCTATGACGTCCCGTGGGTATCAATCGCAATATCATCCCGTGAGACCCATTGTTCTTCGCTGTTGTGGGTCTCAGAAGCTTGCTTCCTTGTGCCTGACCCACAGTTATTGCTGGCGTGGGTCTCAGGGGCATTATTCTTCTGTGAGACCCAGTGTTCTTCGCTGTCGTGGGTCTAAGTGGCATCAGGACTCCTCCCACCTTCGGTGGGTCCCTCCTCATGC
>CAYTWF010000027.1:0-38162 GCA_964441705.1 uncultured Butyrivibrio sp. | reverse complement strand
TTGCAGCTGAGACCCACGGGACGCTATAGCTTGGGTCAGGCACAAGGAAGCAAGCGACTGAGACCCACGACCGCGAAGAACACTGGACCTCACGAGAGAATAATGCTCCTGAGACCCACACCGCCAATGCACAATGGGTCTCACGGAAGAATATTGCAGCTGAGACCCACGGGACGCTATAGCTTGGGTCAGGCACAAGGAAGCAAGCTCCTGAGACCCACATCGCCAATGCACACTGGGTCTCACGAGAGAATAATGCTCCCGAGACCCACGGCGCCAATGCGAGCGCACTGGACACCTCACAGAATCAAATCCAAGGAGAATTCCAGACGAAAATGAACTATATTATTGCAACAGCTGAATTATTTTTTTAACCAGTCTTACCATATTATTTGCTGCCCTTCGGGCAATGGTGTTAACCTCTTCGTGTGATAATTCTGTGCCGCCAAGACCAGCAGCTTTATTGGTGATAAGTGAGATTCCTAGAATTTGCATGCCACAGTGTTTGGCTACGATTGCCTCTGGAACGGTGGACATTCCTGCTGCATCTGCTCCAATTGTACGAACAGCACGAATCTCGGCGGGAGTTTCATATTGAGGCCCGCGGAAATAACAGTATACTCCTTCGTCCACATCGATTTTTTCAGATTTGGCTGCTTCATGAGCAATATCAAGTAAAGAAGCAGCATATACCTGAGTCATATCTGGAAAACGGGGACCAAAGTCATCAAGATTAGCCCCACGAAGTGGTGAGGGACACATAAAGCTTAAATGGTCATTGATGAGCATAATGGAGCCGGGCTGAAGAGAAGCTTTAATTCCACCGGCAGCGTTAGTGACAATAAGCTTGGTAATGCCCAGCTTTGCGAATACGCGAATTGGTAGGGTGACGATATCCATATCGTGACCTTCGTAATAGTGAAAACGACCATTCATTACAAGAACCTTATGGTTACAGACCGTACCATAGATAAGCTCTCCGGCATGACCGGCAATAGTGGATACCTTGAAATTAGGGATATCGCTATATTTGATTATTATTGGATTTTCGATTTCTTTTGAAAGTGGTCCCAGGCCAGAGCCAAGGATTATTGCAAGGTCTGGAATGTCTTTGATTATTTCTGTAATGTAGTTCGTAGATTCATCTATCATATCTGATATGGTCTTCATAGCCGCTAGTCCTCCTGATAAAATGTATTGGTTTAATTATAGATAATTGTGTTGTAACTTGCAAGGGATGAATAATAGTGATATAATTTGAAAGAATTTCTGGAAAAATATGATATATTTTCTGAAATTAATCAATTGTGAGAGAGGACAAAATAAAATGTTAGTGTGTAATGACTTAGTGAAAAAATACTATTCATGTACCGCTGTCGACCATGTTAATCTTGCACTGGAGCCAGGCAGAATATATGCAATGCTTGGACCTAATGGAAGTGGTAAGACAACACTGATGAAGATGATTGTTGGACTTGTAAAGCCAACCTCAGGAAGTATTTTACTGAACGGAAACCCGGTAGACAATGCAACGAAGGCAGATATTACATATATGCCTACAGAGAATTATTTTTACCCATATATGACAATCAGAGATGTCGTTAAATTCTACAAGGATTTTTATAAGGATTTTAATGAACAGAGATTTTATGAGCTTCTTGAAAGAATGGATTTGAGATTCTCAGATAAGACCAAGAATATGTCAACGGGTATGCTTGCCAAGCTGAAAATTGCAGTAGCGATGGCAAGAGATTCCAAGATTATTATGCTTGATGAACCACTTAATGGTATCGATATTATTGCAAGAGAGGTAGTTGTTAAGGCAATTACTGCATATGCAGGCGGAGATAAGACAATCGTTGTATCAAGTCACCTTGTAGATGACCTTGAGCCGGTTGTTAATGGCGCGCTGTTTATGAAATATGGCAAAATGCTTCTTGCAGGTGATGCAGATAAGCTTCGTGAGGCTAACCAGAAGACTCTTGTTGAACTGTATAAGGAAGTATACGGATACGGTGGAGGTGTGCAGAATGTTCAAACTAATTAAATACGAATATAGAAAGGACCTTGTTTTATATATTGTTCTTTTTGCTGTATTACTGGTGCTTGAAGCATATCTTCTTTTTGGAATACTGTCAGGTCAGGATGCACATCTTGCAATAAGTATTGTGCTGTTTGTTCTTGGAGCATCAGCTGGTATATTGTTTATTTTTATTATGGGCGTTGTGTCATATGCAAGGGAGATTAACTCCAAATACAGTTATATGACATTTATGACACCTTCATCAGCTTTTCAGGTAGTTGGTGCTAAGTACCTGTCACTGTTTTTTGCTACAGCACTTGCATCTGGCTTATATGTTTTTTTCATATATCTGGATTACAGACTGGTGGCATTAAAATATGGTGATGTAATTGATACTATGAAAATGCTTGAGGATGTACTTTCGATAATGGGAATTAATGCCAATTCAATTTTGATAGCACTTCTTGCATCATTATTCCTTGAGTGGATAGGAATATTTGTAACAGTAAGCTATGCATATCTTGCGATAACCTTAAGTGCTACAATTCTTGCTAATAAGAAGGGCAAGGGATGGCTTGCAGTTGGACTTTTTGTTGCAATTTATATTATTACAAGAATTATTCTGCATTACCTTCCAACCTTTGATTTCGGTAATGAGACACTTATGGAGATAATGGCTGGTTCATGGCTTCAGTATCTTTTTGAACTGATAGTAATAATCGGAACCTTTTTCGGGGTTTCAATACTTCTTAATAAGAAAGTAAGCTTGTAATATGAATATAAACCCTTTAAAGTTTGTAACTTTAGAGGGTTTATTTTTTTGAGTTTTGATGTTATAGTTTAGGTAACATGTTGTGCGTGCAATTTATCAGGGGAACCATATTTATGGAGGGATAATATTGAGAAAAATATTGACATTTTTAATGTGTATTGTAGTTGTACTGGCATTGGGAGGCTGTAAGAATAAAGAGAAGGACAATTATTCTGCTATTTCAGGTCTTGATAAGGATAAAGCGGTTACATTAACCATTGCTATTCCATATGAGACTAATAAGGCACTTAATACTATAGCTAATGAATTTACAACGAGATATCCTAATGTGACGATACAGCTTAAGTATGTAGAGGATTACGATACTAATGCAGTGGGGCTGTTTAAGAATAATTCTGTTGACATTATTCTTCAGAAGGATGTTGCCTACACTGATTATACAACAGAGGATGAGGATACAGGAGAGAAGGTAGCGGACGGAACCTGTACAGAGGATTATTTTTATAATTTTTACGAGGATGACGAGATTGATTTCTCAGGAACAACACCTGATATATCTAACAATTTCCGCCATGTAAGGGTTAATGAGGACGGAGAAACAGTGACATATCAGTACTGTTATCCATTGGGTGGCGAGACAAGAGGTGTATTTGTAAATGTAACACTTCTTAAACAGTATGGACTGTCTGTACCGTCTAATTATACAGAATTTATTGAATGCTGCAAGGTGCTTAAGGAGAACGGATATATACCTATTCAGGGTGGCGGAGATACAGCTGCATACGGACTTGGAATAGCTCCGGCGGCCAATCGCATTGTACATAATGAGGCTGCCCTTGAGGATATGAAGAATGCTGTAAGCGGAGTAAGCAGTGAATTTGAAGATACAATTCGTAAGCTGTATGATTTGGCATCCAACAGATATTTTGATTACAAGGCTGTGGAGGAAATGGGATATTTTGCTACAACCAATGAGCTTGGACAGGTGGAAAGCTTTCTTGGACTTAAGACGGACCCTGATACCCTAGATATAATTAAGCCGGAGAATAACTGTGGGTATGCTGCTTTTCTGCCTTATATCAGTTCAACAGAGACTATTATCCGTGACCTTATTAATGAATACAAGCTGGATACTGAAATAGAGTTTATTTGCTCACCTCTTAATGACGAGGGAACCAATAGTCCGGTATATATAACACCGTATTACGGAATATGTATTAATAAGAACAGTGATAATCTTATATGGGAAAGAGAATTTGTTAATTTTATTTTCAACAGCAAGAATAACCGTACCTATGCTGAAGAAGCTGCTATCATTCCAAACGTGTCAGATGCACTTGAATATGTAGCTGATAAATATGATGTAGATGTTGATACCGATGTTACTTTATGTGGACAGATAAAATTTTCAGACGAATATAATGGATTTTCTCCAATTGCTAATACCCTTAAGACTGTTTTGAAATCCAGTGCACAGAAGTATATGGTTAACCTGAATAAGGATGCAGACGGCAATATACAGTATGAGACAGACGAGGACGGAAGAGAATTCCTGTATATGGGCAATGGAGAGACTGTTGTGTATAAGGAATACGTTGGGGAAGAGGATACTGTTAAGAAGGGATATGCTTTCTGTACATTAGATTACTATCTTGATTTTATGGAAGGTGAATTTGCAAAATACAGGGTGGAGTAAGATGCAGGCAGACAATAGGGAAAAAAAGGTTGTAATAGCACTGGCGGCATTTTTAAATACCGTTTTGGTGGCGTGTGTTATTTTATCAGTTATTTTTTCTTTTAAGGGTGCTCAGAGTGCTTCATTTTCACAAAACGTTGAGAATGTCAAAACACTTACTAACGCATCAGCTAATAAAATTGAACTGGAAATATTTCATCATACGCAGGAGGTTGCCAGAAATGCAGAATATATAAGCAGCTATAATGACTTGGGAATGACAGCTTATGAGGTTGAGGAATATTTTGATATTCTCTGTAATCAGAATAGCAGTGAAAATTATTCATGGCAGCTTGTAGAGGGAAGTCTTAATGATGGTGTGGGGACTGCGCAGGGCTTTAATGCTGTTACGCTTGGAAATGAGCATAATTACAGCTTTACCTACAGGAGGCAAAGCTATGCAGAGCTTTCAAGAATATTTACTGCGGCATCAGAGACTAAAATGGGTATAATAACCTGCACCAGTGAATTTACTGACCCGTCTCCCAGCTTGGATAAATCCTTTGCTGTTACGGCACCGGTTAGAATACGAGATGACAGTCAGGAGGATGGCTGCAAATATCAGACGCTGATGCTTCTGATAAAGAGTGATTACATTAACTATCTGATTTCCAGCAATAATGATATTAATACATTTAATCTTTTTGATTTCTCCAACATTATTATTGACAATCAGGGAAATTATGTTATTTCCAATGGATATTTTCAGGGAACCAATATATTAGATTATATAGGACTGTACAATCAAAGCTTTGGGGAGAAGGATAAGCAGACTTTTCTGGATAACCTGCACACAGAAGATTATTCGGAGGTAGTGTATTATCAGAATAATAAAGGACAGGACTGCGCCTATACAATTGTACCGGTTCAGAACAGCGACTGGCATGTACTTAGCATGGTGCCGCTTAAATCCTTTCACAATGCATATAATTATGGATTCTATTTTATTATTTTTGCAAGCTTTTTTGCAATACTTTTTATTGTAGATATTGTATTTGTACTGATGATTAACAGACAGCTAAGACACAGAACTAAGGAGGCACAGGCAGCCAACATAGCTAAATCCCAATTCCTTTCTTCTATGTCACATGATATAAGAACACCTATGAATGCAATAATTGGAATGACTGTTATTGCTGAGAGAAATCTTAATCAGGGGGCTGCTGATATTGATGTATTAAGGGACTGCATTAAGACAATTAAGCTTTCAGGCAATCATCTGCTTACATTGATTAATGATATACTTGATATTTCAAAGATTGAAAATGGGATAGTTGCGTTATCACCGGAGGTATTTTCCATTACGGAATCCGTTACACGAATGGTGGAGATAGTACAGCCGCAGATTAACGAGAAAAGGTTTCACTTTGAATTGAATATGAGTCAGGTAAGACATAGCTATGTATACGCAGATGAGCTTAGAATTAATCAGATATATATGAATATTATGTCCAATGCTATTAAGTATACTAATGAGGGCGGAAGTATCAAAGTAACACTTCTGGAGGATACTGACACAGGTAAGGAAGGAGTGGCAAGATATATTTATACTGTCCAGGATACGGGAATAGGAATGTCACCTGAGTTCCTTAATAATATTTTTGACAGATTTTCACGCGCAATTGATACCAGAGTTAATACAACACAGGGAACCGGGCTTGGAATGTCAATATCCAAGCAGCTTGTGGACATGATGGGTGGAACAATTGATGTGAAATCACAGCTGGATAAGGGTTCTGTATTTACGGTGACACTGGAGCTTCCTGCTGCAAAGGAGCCGGATATTGATGTAACGACAGAGAGGTATAAAAAGACTGGGGCAATAGGAAACATCAGTTCCAGTTTGCGGGTGCTGGTAGTAGAGGATAATAATGTTAACTGGAAGGTGCTGGATAAGCTGCTGTCTCTATATAATATCCACGCAGACAGAGTTGATAATGGACAAAAGGCTGTGGACTGTATTATGGATAATATGCCATATGACCTTGTTCTTATGGATGTACAAATGCCTGTTATGAATGGTTACGATGCAACTAAGGCTATCAGAAGGCTGACGGATGTTATCAAGGCGTCAGTTCCTGTGTATGCAATGACTGCGGATACCTTTGCAGAGGATATTTCACACTGTATGGAATGTGGTATGAATGGGCATCTTGCCAAACCTGTTGAGGTGGATAAGCTGGCAAGACTGCTTGCGACAATCAGCAATCCAAAGTCCTGATATTGATTGACATTTTCTTAACATACTGATAAAATTAACATAGTTTGTAAAGGGGTTAAGAAAAGTTTAGGAGGAACCAATAATGGACGGTAATGACATTTCAATGGCAGTTATTAAAAGACTTCCAAGATATTACAGATACCTGGAGGAACTGCTGGATAATGGTGTCGAGAGAATATCTTCTAACGATCTTAGTTTAAGGATGAATGTAACTGCTTCACAGATACGTCAGGATCTTAATAACTTTGGAGGTTTTGGTCAGCAGGGATATGGCTACAATGTAGCGTATCTTCATGATGAAATCGCTAAGATTCTTGGAATAGATAAGGTACATAGTATAATAATTGTGGGCGCAGGTAATCTTGGAAGAGCGCTTGCCAATTATGCTAATTTTGAGAAGAGAGGCTTTGTTGTTAAGGGTATGTTTGACAACAACCCAGATGTAATTGGAAGAGATTTCAGAGGCGGCGCAGTTATGCCAATGGCAGAGCTTGCAGGCTTTATTAAGGATAATGATATAGAGATAATGGCTCTTACCATTCCTAAGACAAGTGCTACAGAGGTAGTGCAGACAGCTGTTGAGGCTGGAATCAAGGGAATATGGAATTTTGCACATATGGATTTGAATGTTCCGGAAAATGTTGTTGTTGAGAACGTACATCTTTCAGAGAGTCTCATGACATTGTCTTATAACATTACGAGACTGGGCTGACAGCCTAAGGAGGGTTTTATGGCACTTACTATTGATGACGTCAAGAAAAACGTTGCATATAAGCACCTTCCTATAGTTACACTGGATGAGAGATGGTACAGGCTTTTTCCTGAGGAGGAGAAAAGCAGCAGCATAAGAGCTCTGGAGAAGAAGCTTAATGAACTGCTTAAGAGGCAGGGACAGATTAATAATGATATTAAGGCTGTTAAGAAGATTAAGAATAAGCTTATGAAGGAGATTATTGATAATGCTGAGAATACGGACATATCAGATGCCAAGAGACAGAAGATAATGAATCGTAATCAGAAGCTGGTGCTGGAGGCTAAGGATAAGGTAGAGACTCTTGAACAGGAGGAAGCAGATATTCCGGAGCTTATTAGAACAGCGAATATTGAGCTTGTGCTGGAGGGAGTCGATGAATGTTATCATAGGATACATGACAATTATGATGATATTCAGCTGCTTGGCAAATGGATTAACGAGATGAGAATTGAACTTAAGAAAAAGATTCTCATTAAACAGGACAAGGAGACAAAGAATACGGAGATATATTCGTATATGCATGACCTTCTTGGACCTGATATGATGGAAGTCTTTGACGCAAAGACCGGCTCAGACAAGAAGAACAACTAATAACCGGACAGCAGGGCTGCTCCGGTTATTCCATTATGCAGGAGAGGTGCAGTATGAAATATCTTTTAGATTCACAGATGTCACGTGAGGTGGACCGTTATACAATAGAACAGATAGGAGTTCCCTCCATGGTTCTTATGGAGAGGGCAGCTTTAGCGGTTGCCCAGAAGACAGCAGAATATGCAGTAGCACTGGGTGGAAATGTAAGAATTGCAGCACTATGTGGCTGTGGCAATAATGGTGCTGATGGAGTGGCTGCGGCAAGAATCCTGTCATGGCAGGGAATGCCGGTGGATATAATTATTGCCGGTGACGTAAGCCATGCTACAGAGGAATTTACAAGACAGAAGGATATTGCTGTTCGTTCAGGACTTAGTGTAAGTAACGATGTAAGAATTAATGAATATGATATTATAATAGATGCTCTTTTGGGAACGGGTCTGACCAGAGACATTGAGGGAAGGCTTGCACAGCTTGTCGAAACTGTTAATGGTCTTCACAGAACAGTAATAAGTGTTGATATTCCAAGTGGAATTAACGCTTCATCCGGTCATGTAATGGGGGTGGCGGTAAATGCGTCGGCTACGGTTACCTTTGGGTATAATAAGCTTGGTATGATGCTGTACCCAGGCAAGGAATACGCCGGAGAGACTGTTGTAGCGGATATTGGTTTCTGTCCAGAGGCGATAAGAAGCATGAATCCGGCAATGTATTTTACCCCGGAGGATATTAAGCGCATTCCTCCAAGAATTACTACGGCCAATAAGGGAACCTATGGCAGAATACTTGTTGTGGCCGGAAGTGTGCAGATGAGTGGAGCAGCATATATGAGTGGTGCGGCGGCTCTGCGAAGTGGAGCCGGAATTGTTGAGATATTCACATCAGAGAATAATGCAGGAGTTATAAGAACTCTGCTTCCGGAGGCAATCGTAACCGGTTATACAGCTGAGGATGGTATTGATAAGCTTAGTAAACGGCTTGAATATGCAGATGTAATAATTGTTGGACCGGGACTTTCACAAAGTGATATTGCAAAAGAGCTTGTTGAGTATATAATTAGTAATGCAGACGTACCTGTGATTGTTGATGCAGATGGCCTTAATATTATAAGTGAGGACACTTCAATATTGAAAAGAAGCCATTCGGCTGTTATAATTACACCACATATAGGTGAGATGGCAAGACTGACGGGACATAATGTGGCGGAGATTAAAAGCAATATACTGGATATGGCAGTAAGCTTTGCTGATGAGCATAATGTAATATGCACAGTAAAGGACGCAGTTACGGTAATTGCAGAGCCCAATGGGAGACGTTATGTTAATAATTCAGGAGGCCCCGGAATGGCTAAGGGTGGTTCAGGGGATATTTTAACCGGAATTATTGGAGGAATGCTCTGCCTTAAGCTTGAGCCGTTCTCAGCTGCTGCAATGGGTGTATATGTACACGGACTTGCAGGAGTAAGGGCATGTACAGGTATAAGTGCCCATAGTATGCTTCCAACAGATATGCTGATGTCTGTTGGGATGGTTATGAAGAATATATAGAATACTTGGAAGAGGTCAGATATGGAAGAATTTACAAGAACTTATTCAGTAATTCACCTTGATGCAATATATAAGAACATTGAAGAGGCGCAGAAAAGAGTTGGAGCTGATACCAGAATAATGGCTATCGTTAAGGCCAATGCATATGGACATGGGGCAATTGAGGTGGCCAATGCAATTAAAGGAAGAGTGTATGGCTTTGCAGTTGCAACAGTTAAGGAGGCACTTACGCTCCGTAAAAGTGGAATCAATAATCTTATTCTTATTCTTGGATATGTATGTAAGGCAGAATACGAGACTGTAATTAATAATAATATTACCTTTGCGCTGCTCTCTAAGGAGATGGCCAGTGAGGTCGATGCCTGTGCCATGAGAATTGGTAAAACAGCAAGATGTCATATCAAAATTAACACAGGAATGAACAGAATCGGTTTTCCGGCTAATGAGGAAACTGTGAGAGAATTAGAAGAGATTCATGCCATGAAGGGACTGGACTGTGAAGGAATTTTCATGCATTTTGCCACAGCCGATGAAGCTGACAAGACATTTTCCCATAAACAGTATGAGCTGTTCATGGAGGTCGTTAACAGCCTTGAGAAAAGGGGAATAACCTATGCAATCAGACACTGTGCCAACAGCGCGGCAATTATAGATTTGCCACAGATGAAGCTGGATATGGTAAGAGAAGGAATTATTCTCTATGGACTAAGACCGTCAGACCAGGTTGATTCATCAATGAAATACTATCCTGCCATGGAGATTAAAAGTCATGTTATTTTTGTTAAGGAGCTTCCGGCTGGAGAAGGAGTAAGCTATGGCAGAACCTTTGTTACTGACAGACCAACCAGGGTTGCTACAATAGCAATAGGCTATGCTGACGGATATCCACGTTCCCTTTCCTCAAAGGGCTATGTCCTGATACATGGACAGAAGGCACCTGTAATTGGGAGAGTATGTATGGACCAGATGATGGTTGACGTAACAGAAATCGATGATGTCAGGGTTGAGGATGTTGTAACTATTGTAGGCAGCGATGGTGGACAGACAATTACTGTTGAGGAGCTGGCAGAGCTTTCAGGAAGATTTAATTACGAATTCGTATGCGATATTTCTGAGAGAGTTGAAAGAAAATATGTAAAATAACTTCAGATTTTGTATAAACACACATATAAGCTGGGAATAATGACAATATCATTTAACAACGGAGTGTGTTTTATCGTGATGATTAGAAGAGGAGATATATTTTACGCAGATTTAAGACCTGTTGTGGGTTCAGAACAGGGTGGAGTACGGCCGGTACTTATTGTACAGAACGATACTGGCAACAGACACAGCCCTACAGTCATATGCGCGGCAATTACCAGCAAAATGAACAAGGCAAAGCTTCCCACACATGTTGAAATAGATTCTAATAAATACGATATGATAAAGGATTCAGTTATTCTTCTGGAACAGCTGAGGACGATAGATAAGGCAAGACTAAAAGACAAGGTATGCCACCTTGACAGTGAGATAATCAACAGGGTGAATAATGCACTTATTACGAGCCTTGAGATAAATGAACATATTACATAGAGATGAGAGGCACACAGGGTGCCTGGTAAGGAAAGGTTGGATATAGTATATGGGCGAAGGCCATACGTATGCCTGGATAGCGGTATTTATTCTTTTTCTCATAATTGATGGGATTCTGTATTCCTTTGAAGCGGCAATTTCAGGAGTTAATGAGAACGATATTGATGAAAGGGC
Organism: uncultured Butyrivibrio sp.; assembly: GCA_964441705.1. Lineage (GTDB taxonomy): Bacteria > Bacillota > Clostridia > Lachnospirales > Lachnospiraceae > Eshraghiella. The sequence goes on along the minus strand of CAYTWF010000027.1, from coordinate 26,770 downwards.
AGAAGAGGGTAATAAAAAAGCAAAAAAGCTAAAGCGGCTTATTGATGAACCGGCAAGGTTTTCTGACACCTTTGATATTGTTATTTTTATAACAAATGTAATAGCAGGTGTATACATAGCAGCTTCAGCAGGCTCTTATATAAGCAGCCATACAGCAATTACCAGCTCATGGGCACCGGTTATAGCAAGCACGGTTATGCTCCTGATACTGATTGTATTTGGTGTGCTGATTCCCAAGAAATGCGGAAAGCGTTCTGCAGATAAGACGGCATATACACTTGTTAATATTGCAGGGGCAATAATTGTGGTATTTACTCCGATAACAATTGCAGCAGCATTTATTGCCAGATTAATTATTAGAATATTTGGTATTAAGCCTGATGAGAACAATGATAATGTCACTGAGCAGGAGATTATTACCATGGTTAACGAGGGTCAGGAGCAGGGTGTGCTTGAGGAAAGCGAAGCAGAGATGATTACCAATATTTTCGAGCTGGGCGACAAGCATTCAGGTGATATAATGACTCATCGTTCCTCAATTGTGGCTCTTGACTGTCACATGACTCTTGAAGATGTTATTCAGCAGCAGCTGGATGGCAATTATTCCAGATTTCCGGTATATGATGAGAATATTGATAACATTGTTGGAACACTTCATATCAGAGACGCTATTATTCTCTATAGAAATATTCCTAATAAGAAAAAACAGATTCATAATGTGAAGGGGCTTTTAAGGGCTCCGTTTCTGGTGCCGGACACAAGGGATATTGATGACCTTTTAAAGGAAATGCAGGCTAAAAAGGTTCACATGGGCATCGTAATTGACGAATATGGACAGACAGCAGGCATTATTACCATGGAGGATATTATTGAGGAGATTGTTGGTAGTATTCTGGATGAGTATGATGAGGAGGAAGAGGTAATTGAGCAGAATGAGGACGATTCATATGTTGTGGATGGCCTGACAGAGCTTGAGGACCTTAATAAGCTTCTTGGAATAGATATTGAAAGTGATGAATATGAGACACTTAACGGCTTCCTTATATCGAGACTGGACAGGATTCCGGATGAGGATACAATTGAGGATGTTGTGGATTTTGGATACAGATTTAAAATATTAGAGGTATCAGGTAATGTAATCAGAAGAGTTGAGATTACCAGAGAACCGGAAAAAGAGGCAGATACAGATGGTGCAGATAACCAGACTGAGCAATAATATTCCTGTGCTTTATGAGTATGTGGAGGGACTTCGTTCCACAGCACTGGGCATATACGTTAAAATGGGCTCGGCCTATGAGACCAGGGAAAATAACGGTATTTCCCATGTGATAGAGCATATGCTTTTCAAGGGAACACAAAAACACAGCTCAAGGGAACTGGCAGATATAATGAGTGACCTTGGCAACGATATTAATGCCTATACCTCCAAGGAGGCAACAGCATATTACGGAAGAGTTCTCAATGAGGACTTTGACCGCGCAGCACAGGTGCTTGGTGAGCTTATAACAGAACCAACATTTGATGAAAAGGAGCTTGCCAAGGAAAAACATGTTATAATAGATGAGATAGATTTATATGAGGATTCGGCAGAGGACATGTGTCATGAGCTACTCCAGAAAAGGGTATGGAAGAATTCTCCCTACGGCTACATAATATCAGGAACCAAAAAAAATGTTAAAAGCTTCACAAGCCAGCAGCTTGTGGACATATGGAAACAGAATTACTGCAGCAGTAATCTGATTATATCAGTGGCAGGCGGTGTAAGCAGTGAAGACATGACAGCCAGTCTGGAGCAGTATTTTGGCGGTATTTCGGATGGAGAACACAATATTGACTATATACCTGAGTATTCAAGGTGCTTTTTTACAAAGTATAAGGATACAGAGCAGGTACATATGAATATTGCAATGAACAATGTTTCAGCCGCAGATGATGAGAGATACCCGGTAAGTGTGATTAATGCCTCTCTTGGAGGCAACCTTAATGCCAGGCTTTTTCAGAAGGTAAGGGAGGAGCTTGGGCTTACCTACAATATATACTCATACAGCAGTCTGCTTAATGGCGCAGGACTTCTCCATATATATGCTTCAATGAATCCCAGCCAGACCATTAAGGTATTTAAGGCGGTTAAAGAGGTGCTTGCAGACCTTCAGACTAATGGAATGAAGACGGAAGAGATAGAGACAATTAAGAAACAGATTAGAACCGAGCTGATTTTGTCAGGTGAATCTGCATCAGCAAGGATGACTGCCAACGTCAAGTCCTATATGGCTCTTGGAAGAATAGAGGAGCTGGATGAGACCATTGACAGGATTATGAGGGTTACACCTGAGGAAGTGGATGACTGTATACACAGATATTTTAACATGTCACAATGCAGCATGTCCTTAATTGGAGACATAAGCCATATTAATGAGGATAAGCTTAAAAAGATGTGGAAATAACATAACAGGTAAAGGAGATTTGACATGAGTAATTACAAAATTGAGACTAAGTGTATCCAGAGCGGATATACACCAAAGAACGGGGAACCACGTGTGCTTCCTATATATCAGAGCACAACTTTTAAGTATGCATCAAGCGACCAGATGGGAAGACTTTTTGACCTGGAGGATGAGGGATATTTCTACACAAGACTTGCCAATCCTACGAATGACGCAGTTGCAGCCAAAATATGTGACCTTGAAGGAGGAGTAGGAGCAATTCTTACATCTTCCGGACAGGCAGCTAACTTTTATGCTGTATTTAATATATGTGAAGCCGGAGACCATATAGTTGCTTCCTCAGCAATATATGGAGGAACCTTTAATCTTTTTGGAACTACAATGAAAAAGCTTGGAATTGAATGCACATTTGTGGCACCTGAGGCAACCGAGGAGGAGATACAGGCTGCATTCAGACCTAATACCAAGGTGCTTTTTGGGGAGACAATCTCCAATCCTACACTTGATGTGCTGGATATTGAAATGTATGCGCGCATTGCACACAGAAATAATGTTCCACTTATCGTAGATAATACCTTTGCAACTCCAATTAACTGCAGACCTTTTGAATTTGGTGCAGACATTGTTACTCATTCAACTACTAAGTACATGGATGGACATGCTGCCCAGGTAGGCGGCTGTATAGTTGACAGCGGTAATTTTGACTGGCTTGCCAATGCAGACAGATATCCGGGACTTACAACTCCTGATGAATCCTATCATGGAATTGTATACACAGAGAAGTTTGGCAAAATGGGATACATAATGAAGGCAACCTCACAGCTTATGAGAGACCTTGGTTCAATCCCGGCACCAATGAACAGCTTTTTACTTAATCTTGGACTTGAATCACTTCATTTAAGAGTTCCACGTCATTGTGAGAATGCCCGTAAGGTTGCACAGTTTTTACATGATGATGAGAGAGTTGCCTGGGTTAATTATCCGGACCTGCCAGATGACAAATACCACGGACTTCAGCAGAAATATATGCCAAACGGAACCAGCGGTGTTGTAACCTTTGGTGTTAAAGGTGGAAGAGAGACTGCAGTCAGGTTTATGGACAGTCTTAAGCTCTGTGCAATTGTTACACATGTTGCAGACTGCAGAACCTCAGTACTTCATCCGGCAAGCCATACTCACCGTCAGATGACTGATGAGCAGCTTATGGCAGCAGGTGTAAGACCTGACCTTATAAGATTCTCAGTTGGAATAGAAAATGCAGATGATATTATTAACGATATTAAACAGGCACTTGACGCTGCAGTTAAATAATTAATAACCTGTGTGAACCCACATTACATGAGAGAGGTAGATATATGGATAAAAAATTGTATAATCTTATGAACTGGCCTGAAATTGAGGGAATTGTGTATTCGGATACTGTTCATCCTAAGGCACTGCTTGGACAGCATGTGGTAAAGAATGGAATATTGATACAGGCGTTTTATCCGGATGCAGTTAAGGCATATGTTGTGAAAAGCAGCGAAGAAATTAAGATGACAATAGCTGATGAGGCTGGTTATTTTGCAGTACTTGTACCAGGTAAAAGAAAGATTAATTACACACTTTCCTTTGAGCTGGCTGACGGTACGAGAATTAATACTCCGGATATATATAACTGTGATTCAATGATTCCTGCCAGGGAGCTTAAAGCCTTTACGGCAGGTAACAATACCCAGATATACAGATATCTTGGTGCTCACCTTACGGAATATAAGGGTGTGTCAGGTGTTCTTTTTGCAGTGTGGGCGCCTAATGCCATGAGAGTCAGTGTAGTAGGCGATTTCAATAACTGGGATGGCAGAATTCATCAGATGGAAATGGATGATGAATCCGGAGTATTTCAGTTGTTTATTCCGGGCGTAACAGAGGGCGCAATATACAAATATGAAATCCGTTTTAAGGGCGGTATGGTTGGTCTTAAGAGTGACCCTTATGGCTACAGGGGAGAGCTTAGACCTGACAATGCATCTATTGTATATGATATGGACCGCTTTACATGGAACGATGATAAATGGCTGGATACAAGAGATAAGAATAAGTATAAGGACAAGCCTATGGCGGTGCTGGAGCTTCATCCCGGAGCTTTTATTGCACCAATGGAGGGCAGAGAGTTTGCTACCTATAAGGAGCTGTCAGCGGCCCTTATAGAGTACGTTCACAAAATGCATTATACCCATGTAGAGCTTATGCCTGTAACAGAATATCCATTTGATGGTTCATGGGGCTATCAGGTAACGGGCTATTATGCACCTACCTCAAGATATGGAAGTCCTGATGACTTCAAGGAATTTATGAATGATATGCATAATGCCGGAATTGGCATTATTATTGACTGGGTTCCGGCCCATTTTCCTAAGGATGCCAACGGACTTGCTAATTTTGACGGAACCTGTCTGTATGAGCATTTTGATAAAAGAAAGGGTGAGCACCCTGAGTGGGGCACTCTTATATATAATTATGGCAGACCTCAGGTTAGAAATTTCCTTATAGCCAATGCTCTTTTCTGGGCTAAGGAATATCATATTGACGGAATCAGAATTGATGCGGTTGCGTCAATGCTGTATCTGGATTATGGTAAAAAGGATGGAGAATGGGTTGCCAATATGTATGGCGGCAATGAGAATCTTGAGGCTGTGGATTTCCTTAAGCAGCTTAACAGACAGCTTGACAAGGAATGCAGCAATGTAATGGTTATTGCTGAGGAATCAACAGCATGGCCTAAGGTTACAGGCAGCGTCAAGGATGACGAGTCACTGGGCTTTGACTATAAGTGGAACATGGGCTGGATGAATGATTTTCTTGACTTTATGGGCTGCGACCCACTATTTCGTAAGGGAAGATATGACGAGCTTACCTTTAGTATGGTATATGCTTATAGTGAGGACTTCATACTTACCCTTTCACATGATGAGGTAGTTCATGGAAAGTGCTCCATGCTTGGTAAAATGCCTGGAGCAACAATGGAGGAGAAAATGGCTAACCTTCGTGTGGCATATGGCTTTATGTATGCGCATCCAGGTAAAAAGCTTCTCTTTATGGGACAGGATTACGGCGCAATGAATGAATTCTGGGAGGCTATGCCTGTTCTGCCATCAGCAGATGATACAGAACGTAATACTGACTGGAAGCTTATGGGAGAACCACTTAACCAGAAGCTTGTGAAATATGTAACAGACCTTAATGTTTTATACGAAAAAGAGCCTGCACTGTATGAGCTTGATTTTACACCGGAGGGCTTTGAGTGGATTAATAATATATCAGCAGATGAATGCATTGTTGAATTTGTACGTAAGGATTCCAAGGGCGGTGAGCTTCTTGTAGTTGCTAACTTTACACCTGTTGCACGTCCTGCACACAAGGTTGGTGTTACCCATATGGGCAAATACAAGGAAATATTCAATTCCGACAGTGAAGAGTATGGTGGACAGGGTAATATTAACAAACGTGTAATAAGCTCTAAGAAGGATGAGTGTGATGGCCGCGAGGATTCAATCAGACTTATGGTTCCTCCTATGGGAATTTCAATCCTCAGATATACACCGGCAGATACAACGCCTAAGAAAAAGGCTGCAAAGGGGGCTAAATAATTATGAATACGCTTATGGTTGTTGCAGCGGCTTTTTTCTCCAAAGAGAAATGGACGGAGATTCTTGATGCGGTTATTAAGTGGTTCTTATCCTTTGGAAAGAATCTTCTGATTGCCGTAATTATCCTGGTGGTTGGAACCAAGCTGATTAAATGGATTATGAAGCTGATTTCCAATTCACTGAAAAAATCAAAGGTAGAACCAATAGTTGCCAAATTTCTGGTATCACTTATTAAGTTTGCACTATATGCAGTTCTTGCAATTGTTGTAGTTGGAATACTTGGAATACCGGCAACCTCATTTATTGCTGTTCTTAGCACAGCAGGTCTGACTGTAGGACTTGCTTTGCAGGGAAGCCTGTCTAACTTTGCAGGTGGTGTGCTTATCCTGCTGTTTAAGCCCTTTAAAATTGGGGATTACATACATGAGGACAGCCATGGCAATGAGGGTACAGTAATGGGAATTGACCTTTTCTATACCAAGCTTGTTACTGTTGATAACAGAACTGTTGTTGTTCCTAATGGTACACTTGCCAATTCAAGTCTGACTAATTACACTGCCCAGATGAAGAGAAGAATTGACCTTAAGGTTGGTATCAGCTATGACGCTGATATACGTACTGCCAAGGCAGTTCTTGAAATGGTTATTAACAGACATGATGAGATATTAAAGGATGAAGAGATAAGCATATATGTTGATGAGCTTGCCGAGAGCCAGATTACAATTGGCACAAGGGTATGGGTTCCTACCGAACAATACTGGCCGGTAAGATGGGCACTTCTCGAGGAGTACAAGAATGCACTTGACGAGAAGGGTATTGAGATACCATTTAATCAGCTTTCTGTCACCTTAAAACAATAAAGACAAAGGAATGCTATTTTGAAAAAGAAGAAGAAAAAGAAAAGCTACGCAGGATTTTTTCTGATAATAAGTGCGATGGTGCTTGGAATCTTGATAGTATTTCTGGTTGCCAAGTCCAAGACTAAAATTGACGTTACGGGTGCTGAGCCTGACAGAAACATTGCAGGCAGCTACCCTATGCCCTCTGAACTCATCGAGAAGGACAAGCTTACATATTTTGCATATACAGAGATTCCTGACGTTATATTTAATAAAATCAATGGTGTGTCATTTGGAGCGGACTGTCCTGTGACAAGAGAGGACCTGCGGTATATGAATGTTCTCTACTGGGGAACGGACAGCAAGCCACACTCAGGGGAGCTTATTGTTAATAAGGCTATAGCAGCAGATATATCAGATATATTCTATGAGCTGTATAAGGCGTCATATCCCATTGAAAGCGTTAAGCTGATTGATGAATATGGAGGAAATGATGAGGTATCCATGACCTCTAATAATACCTCCTGCTTTAATGCCAGAAAAACACCGGATGGCGGGGACTGGTCGTTACATGCTTATGGTCTGGCGGTAGATATTAATCCCAAATATAATCCGTATGTGGCTGCCGATGGAACCATACTTCCTGTTGCCAGTGAACAGTTTGCAGACAGAAGCAAAAGCTTCGTAATGAAGGTGGATGAAGATGACTATGCATACCAGCAGTTTACGCAGCGTGGCTTTGTATGGGGCGGCAGCTGGGACAGCATAAAGGACTACCAGCATTTTGAAAAAACAATTCAGTAGACGTTATTTATGGGGGATATGCTATGGACATAGGCAGGTTGACGGAGAAATACTGCAGCTTTTATAAAGGGGAATCTGTACTTGAGGACGTGGCACAGTCCTTTTGGTATAGTATGTTTTTGGAAAAAAACAGGCTTAAGAATAACCAGATTACAAGAAAAATACAGATTCATCAGGAAAACCCCGCTCATTCCGGCACATATGGAGGCAGCAAAAATGCAGCCACCCAGGTTGTCATACCAGTGGCTGTAAAAAAAGAGTATTTTCGTAATGGAAAAAACATAGGTACCAATATAGATTATTATGGACAGGCGCGGTGTGTTATCACAGATAACGATAATGCAGACAGCGAATTTACCTGTCCTTATTGTGGTGCAATTGGATTGAGAACCAGCTTTTATAATGGCTGTGATTATTGCAAAACGCAGTACCAGGTTCCTCCATCAGGGCAGATAATCAGCTCCTACAATGTTTACCACGATTATCAATGGGAAGCAGAGGCAAGGAGGACTAGAACAAGGATACTTATTATAGCACTGGCTTTAATTTCACTATTCTTATTTATGATATCTTTTTCCACCTTTGCTACGGTTGAAAAGGCGATATACGAATATATACTGAAAAAAATCAGCTTTATTGCAGCACCAATTGCAGTTGCATCACTTGGAATTATTAAGTATTTTGAATATACAGGCAGAAAGAGGAATAAATCAGGTATTATTTTAACAGAGGCTTCTAATCGTCTTGAAACGGAGATGCCGGAATTTGACAGAGAGGCATTTGAGGCCACTCTTGATTACAAGCTTAAAAATATTCATTTCGCAGGAAAAGGTGATGACACTGCATTCTTTTATAATAAACTGAGCGATTCGGCAATAGACTGCTACAGACAGGTGATTGAGTGCAGTCTTAAAAACTATGTAATTGAACAGTATACTCAGGATGAAATTTACAGATATATAAAGGTCAATGCAGCAGTCGACGTGGTAATATGCAGGGATGATAAAATAATAAAGTGCGAAGAATCAGTTACATTAGATATGTATATGAATCGACATCCTATAGTCTCTGACAGTATCGTAAGCTACAGCTGTAACAGCTGTGGAAGCAGCGTAAGTCTGCTGGAGGGTGGTATATGCAGTCATTGTCATAAAAAGATAGATATATCGGCTTATGACTGGGTTATCTCAGAGTATAGCAGTCAATGGATTAATGGCGGCAGATTAATTAAGAGTCGGGAACACCTTATGAAACGGGGAATTATTATTGCTGCAGCTATAGTGCTTTTGTTCAATGCTCCATCGGTTGCCAGTGTGGTATCAGCAGGAGTAAGCGGCATTGAAAATCATGAACTTACAGTATACAGCTTTCATAATGAGTTTATTCCATCTTTTTCATATTATGGACATGCAATTCTTGGAGACAGACGTGGTTACACCTATGTATATGATTATATCAGTGATTATCAGTCGGGATTGCAAAGCTACGCAGATGAGCTTGTGAGAGATGATGGATTTACGGTTGTCAGTGAGACTCAAGATTCCATCGAATTAAGAAGGAACAGACGGTTCGGATGGGGAAGTGTTAACGTGACAATAACCAGAACGAAAAGCTCATACAAAATAACAATCAGGTAGGAAATTAATAATGAGAAATAAAGTAATATTAATAGTGTTTATTAACGTATTCTGTATCATAGTGGCAGGCTCCTCTCTTGGAATGCATAAGACATTATCCTCAATTCACTCAATGACCAGGAATTGGCAGGAGGTTGATGTGACAATTGATGATGTAAGCTTTGAAAGTGATGGAAGAAAAACTGATGATGGCAGAACCATATATAAATATGTGATGAATAGAATTCTCAGGTATATTTATAAGAATCAGGAGTATGAGGTTAAGGATACCAGAGATTACGAGAGCGAAGACCCGGAGTACACTGTTGCGCTAAGAACCGGTTATAAGGATGAATATACATATAAGGTTAACCCGGAAAGCCCAGGGAGTGTATCTAAGTCATATTCGCTATTAGGGGATGGTGGAGCTTTTACATATAATTTTGATAAAATAGCTGCCTATGTATTTATTGGAATAGCGGTAATAGCAGATTTGATATTCCTGATTAAGTGTCTGCCAAGAAGAAAAAAGATATTTGATTAAGCATACAAGAAGGGTCCTGCCGTTAAATCGGCAGGACTTTTTAAATACCCTTTATTCGTTTAAATATTCCTCACAGGCTTTGATTTCCTCAACCATTGCCTGATGTCCCGGTGCGCCCTTGGTAAGTCTTTTTTCCACACAGGTTTTAAGACTTATTGCTTCATATATATCCTGGTCAAATACAGGACATATCTGTTGGTATTCATCAAGAGGAAGCTCATCAAGAGGAATTTGCCTGTCAATACACAGAAGCACCAGCTGACCAATAATACCATGGGCGTCTCTAAATGGAATACCATGGTTAACAAGGTAATCAGCAGCATCAGTGGCATTGGTAAAGCCATGAGTGGCGCTGTCTGCCATTCTGTCAAGGTTAAAAGTCATAGTGTCTATCATTCCGGTAAAAAGAGCAATACAGCCCTTGGTTGTATCAATAGCATCAAAGGTCAGCTCCTTGTCCTCCTGCATATCCTTGTTGTATGCAAGTGGAAGTCCTTTCATTGTTGTAAGAATAGACATAAGAGCTCCATATACACGTCCTGTTTTGCCTCTTACCAGCTCGGCAATATCAGGATTCTTTTTCTGAGGCATAATTGAGCTGCCAGTGCTGTAGGAGTCGTCAAGCTCAATGAATTTGTATTCATTGGTATTCCAGATAATAATCTCCTCTGAAAAACGGCTTAGGTGCATCATAATAGTAGAAAGTGCACTTAAAAATTCTATGATGTAATCCCTGTCTGATACTGAATCCATGCTGTTAAGAGTTGCTCCGTCAAAATGAAGAAACTGTGCAGTGAAATCCCTGTCAAGAGGATAGGTGGTTCCTGCAAGAGCTCCGGCACCGAGAGGGCAGTAGTTCATTCTTTTATAGATATCTGCAAGTCGGCTTCTGTCACGGCGAAACATTTCAAAATATGCGCCAAAGTGGTGGGCAATTGTGACAGGCTGAGCTTTCTGAAGATGAGTAAAGCCTGGCATATAGCTGTCAATATGCTCCTTCATAATTCTTAAAATTACATTTAATAAATCCTTGAGAAGAGAGTCTACCTCTTTAACCTCATCTCTTGTATAAAGCTTCATATCAAGAGCTACCTGGTCATTACGGCTTCTTCCGGTGTGAAGCTTTTTGCCTACCTCACCAACTCTTTCAATAAGGGTTGCTTCTACGAAGGAATGAATATCCTCATATTCAGAGCTTATTTCAAGTCTGCCATTTTCAATGTCAGATTTAATAGATTCAAGTCCGTTAAGAATGGCAAAGCGTTCCTCGTTGGTAACAATGCACTGTTTTGCAAGCATGTTAACATGGGCAATGCTGCCCTCGATATCCTGCTTGTAGAATTTCTGGTCAAAGGATATTGACGCATTAAAATTTTGAACCAGTTCGTTAGTTTCTTTGGTAAATCGTCCGCCCCAGAGTTTCATTTATTTTACTTCCTTTCCTTTTGTGCCTGATTTAATATGGCTTGTTATTATTGTATCTATTGTTCCCTGCTCCGTAAGCTCTTTTTTGAACCTGATACGGACATAGATAAGTCCTGCAAGGATTATTGCTGAGAGTATTGTAATAAGTATACCGGCCTTAAATCCACGAGGGGAGTAGCTTAATCTGATTGTATGCGTTCCCTCACTGAGATTGAAGGCTATAAAAGCACCGCCAACGTTAGTGTATGCCGTCTTCACATCATCTACATATACTGTATAGCCCTCATCATAAGGGATAGAGGTGAAAAGTAATCCATCCTCGGTGGCAGTAACAGTACCATTAATGCTGGTATCGTCATAATCAGTAACATCAAGTCCCTGCTGTGAAAGCATATTCATTGCTTCCTTGTACTTGTCAACATTCATAGTATATACATATAGCTGCAGGTCAAGATTCTTAGTATCAGTGTCATATACATATACATTGCTGCCGGCAGCCACATAACCAAGGTCAATCATACGGCCATGATTGATGCCACGGTAGGTTTCAGTCTCGTTATTAATGCTGACTGAAATAGTCTCAATTGACTTATTCATAACATATATATACAGATGCTGGTCAACAGCAGGAGTAATTGTTGCATTAGTTCCATTATCTATGAAATCCACCTGTGTAAAGGTGTCTTCAATGCCTGTTGCATTGCTTATAAAATCGTTCTGTACTGCAAAAGGATTGGAATTCTGGTTGTACAGCCAGTTATTGTTAAAATCTGACGGAAGCATAAAGCCAAGTGGCAGAACATACTGGTTCTCATAAATGTATTCATTGCCTGACTGTCCGGCGAAGGTGTATAAACCATCCTCTGCAAGTACCTTGTTGCTCAGCAGATATTTTACATCAAATAATGAGTTGATAAATGGTGTTGCTCCATTAATGGCATAGGCGTTGGTGGAGTGCTCCAGTCCCAGATAGCCATACAGCTGGGTCAGAGATGCATATGCAGTAGAGGAGAATACTGATTCACCCTTAAAATTATGCCATGCATCATCATTCTTGGAGCGGTAGCCCCATGCTTTGGATATTCTATAGAAGGAATCGTCAGATTCCTCAACCGTATCTGTTAAAGTCTTAACAGAGTCATAATCACTTAGATAATAGGTTCTGTCCGTAGTGGAATAGCCTGTATTTTCCATATTCATGGTACATTCTACTATAGCGACAGCAAAAAGAACGATTATCATTACATTGGAGAAAACCTTCTTTTTCCTGAAAGCAAAAGCAGCAAGCATATATATTCCAATAAAAATTGCACTGATGTAAATTGAACGGAAGTCTATATCCTCCTCGGTAAGGGTGTTGCCAAGGTATATGAAAAACAGCAGTACACCCCAAAGCGTTGCTGACAGCTGGGATTTTTTGTAGCTTTTAATATTAACAAAGGCATCATAGCACATGGTCAGCAGCAGGAAAATATATATAAAGGACTGACGGCATGGCAGTGAGTTAGGGTAGTGGAAGCCATGCCATATAAAGTTAGGTATATTCATGTTAAAGGCTGTAAAGAAAACGAAGAGCGCAAGAACCTTCATAATCTTTTCTCTTTTTGGAATCTTTTTACACATTATATATAGTGGGAAAAGAATAAATACAGCCACGCCGCAGTAAATATTAGGCATATGGTCAAGTCCGGTGCTGACATCCACATTAATAAGCTGACGCTTGATAATTGTAATAAATGAAAAATATCTGCTCAGTGTGTCTGGGAAGGATATGTTGCTGGAGGCTGTATATTCCAGAGCAAACATTTCCGGAAGCAGTACAATCGCTGCAATACCGCCGGCAATCAATGAATATCCAATAAATCTGAAGGTTGAACGGAAATATTCATTCTTACGTTCAGGTACAGGTCTTGAAACCGTAAGCACGATAAAATAAATTACCATTGACAGACATACCATAATTGCAATGTAGTAATTGGATAATATTGTAAAGCCCAGGGTAATCGCATATAAAAGTCCCTTGCCTTCTTTAACAAGCCACTCAAGACCAAGAACAACCAGTGGAAGGAGAAGCACGCAGTCAAGCCACATGAGATTCCAGCTGTAGGCAGCAATATAGGCAGACAGCGCATAGAACAATCCGAAGATTGCTGCTGATATATGTCTTTTGTTATTGTGCTTACACAGATAATAGGTGCAGGTAAAGCTGGAAGCTGCAAGCTTTAAAAGAATTATTGCATTCATTATCTCAATCATGTATTTCTGAGGGAAAAGCGCTATGAACCAGTTAGTAGGGCTTGAAAGGTAATAGCCGTATATGGCAAGGAAATTGGAGCCCATACCAATATTCCAGCTGTAGGTCAGATTCCCTCCGGTTCGTATTTTGTTCCATAATTCAGAAAAGAACGGACAGTACTGGTGGTACATATCGCTTCTTAGGTAGCAGTTCTCTCCAAATGGAAAAATCTCTCTTATCATAAATATTGCAATCATAATTACAAGTGGTACAAGAAAGGACATAATGTACACTGCTTTGCCATTGGCCAGGTCGTAAAGGGCAGAGTTGGCGTGCTCCATAGGGCTTATACGCTCCACGGCTTCACTGGATTTTACAGCTTCATTAGGCTTTAAAGTCTCCGTTGGCTGTACAGGCATCTGGTCAGCATTTTCAGGTTTTAAATCTTCCGGCTGTTTAGTCATATTTCCTCCTGGTTATTATCTCCTGCATTGTCAGCAGATGAATTCTCTTTTTTCTTACGGAATATAAAGAATTTGCTTGCAAAGTAGTTGAAAATAATAACAAATACTGCAGCAATTATTTTGGCAATAAGCTTATTCATGTGGAATACGTCAACTGTGAGAAGCAGAAAGCCATTCTCAAAAAGGAGGGAAAGAACTCTGGCTCCCATAAATGACAGAAATTCCGGTCCAACTGTTCTAAGCACCCAGCTTTTACTCTCGAATACGAAAAGCTTATTGGTTATAAATGCAAATAAAACAGCCGCAATCCAGGCAATTGTATTATATAAGATATAATTAACACTGGTGTAGTTATAAAAGACATAGTATATTATATAATTAACTACGGTGGTAAGAACACCAAATATTACATAGGTAATTGTCTCTTTGTTAATTAATTTTTGTATCAGCTTCTTCAATTGCTTTCTCCTTGGTATCAGTTATGTTGGTCTCTTTAGTTATATATATTGGACGATGCTTAACCTCAGTATAGATTCTTGAAATATATTCTCCAACCACTCCGATTGACATCTCAATAATACCCCCAAGGAACAGAAGAATAATAAGAGTGGAAGCGTAGCCCGGCGCATCAATTCCTACAACTAATGTTTTGATAAGGACAAAAAGAGCATATACAATTGCAATTCCTGAAATAATAAAGCCCATAATAATGAGAATTTTCAGCGGTACAGTGGAAAAGGATATAATACCATCCATTGCATAGTGGACAAGCCCCTTAAAGCTCCACTTGGTTGTCCCAATTGTTCGTTCAACATTCTCATATGGTATCCACTGTGTATCATAACCAACCCAGCAGAAGATTCCTTTGGAAAAACGCTGAACCTCGCCAAGAGCTACAATTGAATCTACCATCTTGCGGGACATAATTCTAAAATCAACTGCACCATATGGCATTTTGGTATCGGTCAGCTTGTTATTGAATTTGTAAAAGGAACGGGAAAAGAAGCTGCGGATTCTTCGCTCACCCTTTCTTGTAGTACGATAGGCTGCGCAGCAGTCATGTCCATTATTAATACTTTCAATCATCTGTGGAATCAATACAGGCGGGTGCTGAAGGTCTGCGTCCATAACAATAACATAGTCACCTGTTGACGCAGACAGTCCTGCATACATGCCGGATTCCTTTCCAAAATTACGGGAAAAGGAAATATATTTTACATTGGAGTATTCAGCAGCCATGCCCTTAAGCATAATAAGGGTGTCATCCTGGCTTCCGTCATTAATAAATATATAGCGAAAAGAAAAGCCCTCTATCCGGCTCACAATTTTCTCAGTTTCGCGGTAATAAGCTGTAAGCACTTCCTGCTCGTTATAACAGGGCACTACAATATCCACGTATTTCATTTGGTATACCCACCTTTGTCCATTAATTGTTAAGACCATAATCTCATATAGTATAGCTTAAACAGGCAGAAAATGGAATAGGAAATAAATAATAAAATACCCATGACGGTTGGGAGAAAACAGCCGCCATGGGCAGATATTAATTACAGGTTATTTATTATTTTTCTCTACCTCTGCATGCTTCATGGCACGAACCTTAAGTGAAAGACCAAAAAGGTTAATAAAGCCATCTGCATCATGGTGGTCGTAAAGGTCACCGGTTGTAAAGGAAGCTATGGATTCATTATAAAGTGAATATGGGGAAGTAGTACCGGCTTTAATAATATTGCCCTTGTAAAGCTTGAATTTAACCTCACCAGTTACATATTCCTGAGTCTTCTCAACGAATGCCTGAACAGCCTCACGAAGAGGTGTGAACCATTTGCCTTCATATATTATCTGTGCGAACTTGTTGCCCATGTCCATTTTAAGTGTAGTGGTGTCACGGTCAAGAATAAGCTCTTCAAGCTGCTGGTGTGCCTCATAGAGAATAGTTCCGCCAGGAGTCTCATATACGCCACGGGACTTCATACCAACAACACGGTTCTCAACGATATCTATAATTCCAATACCATGCTTTGCGCCAAGTCGGTTAAGCTCTCTGATAATATCAGAAACCTTCATTTCCTTACCATTAACAGTCTTTGGAACTCCCTTTTCAAAGGTCATTGTTACATATTCACCCTGGTCAGGTGCTTTTTCAGGGCTGTTGCCAAGTACAAGAAGGTGGTCATAGTTAGGCTCATTAGCAGGGTCCTCAAGCTCAAGACCTTCATGACTTATATGCCAGAGGTTACGGTCACGGCTGTAGCTGGTATCTGCTGCAAATGGAAGATGAATGCCATGCTGATGACAGTATTCAATCTCATCCTCACGGGACTGCAGTGTCCACTTGGAATCTCTCCATGGAGCAATAATCTTAATGTCAGGAGCCAGTGCTTTGATTGCAAGCTCAAAACGAATCTGGTCATTACCCTTGCCGGTTGCACCGTGACAGATTGCTACAGCGCCTTCCTTACGGGCAATTTCAACAAGTCTCTTGGCAATAACAGGTCTTGCCATTGATGTGCCAAGAAGGTACTTGTTCTCATATACAGCATGTGCCTGAACACATGGAACGATATAATCATCACAGAATTCATCAGTTAAGTCTTCTATATACAGCTTGGAAGCTCCGCATGAGGAAGCTCTTTCCTGAAGACCATCAAGCTCGTTGCCCTGTCCACAGTCTGCACATACACAGACAACTTCATAATCATAATTTTCCTTAAGCCATGGAATGATAGCTGTTGTATCAAGTCCGCCGGAATAAGCGAGAATAACTTTTTCTTTCATTATATTAATCCTCCTGATATATTGTTATTAAACTAAAAACTAATATACATCAATTGTTTATTTTATGCAATAACTATTTTAGAGAAAAAATACTTTTTTTCAAAAAAATGCACATAAATACACGAAAAATAAATATAAAAAAGTTAAAATTACCTATTGCATATTATACAAAGTGAATGTATAATTATGAAAAATATTTGAAAATATATCTGATAGACGCATCTGCATACTTTACAACAGGGCGGTGCGGATATAGAATAAAAATAATTGGTCTGGCAGAACCAAAAGCAAAGGAGTAAACAATATGGAAAAAGGAATAAGCGGTGGAGTTACAGCGGCAAAGGGCTTTAGTGCCAACGGCCTTAACGCTGGAATTAAGAATAATATTAAGAAGGACATGGCAATGGTATACTCAGACAAGCCATGTAAGGCAGCGGGAACCTTTACAACTAATAAGGTTAAGGCAGCACCGGTTAAATGGGACCATAAGGTAGTATATGAGGGTGACTATGCGCAGGCTATAGTAGTCAACAGTGGAATAGCTAATGCCTGTACAGGTATGGAGGGCTATGAATATTGTGAAGAGATGGCCAAGGCTGCGGGGGCAGAGCTTAATATAAGTAAGGAGGGGGTGCTTGTAGCATCTACAGGTGTAATTGGCAAGCAGCTTCCAATGGATATTGTTAAGAAGGGAATTTCAGAGCTTCCTAAGGGGCTGGGTTATGATGCTGCTCATGGAACTCTTGCTGCTGAAGCAATAATGACTACTGATACAAGGTCTAAGCAGGTGGCAGTAAAGGTTGATATAGATGGAACAGAGGTAACTATCGGAGGAATGTGCAAAGGCTCAGGAATGATACACCCTAACATGTGTACAATGCTTTGCTTTATTACAACTGATTGTGCAATCTCTAAAGAGCTTTTACAGAAGGCATTAAGCGATAGTATCAATGATACATTTAACATGATTTCCGTTGATGGAGATACCTCAACTAATGATACCGTTCTTTTACTTGCCAATGGAATGGCAGGCAATACTGAGATTACCAGTGAGGGTGCCAGCTACAACAGCTTTTTTGAAGCTCTCTACTATATTAATGAGGAACTGTCCAAAATGATTGCAGGAGATGGTGAGGGCTGTACATGTCTTTTTGAGGTTAAGGTTCTTAATGCAGTAAGCAAGGCAGATGCCAAGGTACTTGCCAAGTCTGTCATAACCTCAAGCCTTACCAAAGCAGCCATCTATGGACATGATGCCAATTGGGGACGAATTCTGTGTGCCATGGGGTACTCAGGAGCAGAATTTAATCCGGATACAGTTGATATCTGGTTTGAAAGCACCAATGGAAAGCTTCAGATTGTCAAGGATGGAATGGCAGCAGATTACAGTGAGGATATTGCTACAAAGATTCTTACCTGCGAACATGTAACGGCAATATGTGACTGCAAGCAGGGAGAATACAGTGCTACAGCCTATGGCTGTGACCTTACCCATGAATACGTTAATATTAATGCAGATTACAGGTCATAAGAGAGGGAGAGACACATGATTAATTTAGACAGTGAAATGAATAAGGCAGAGGTGCTTATTGAGGCACTTCCTTACATTCAGAAATTCAACAGAAAAGTAATTGTTGTTAAATACGGCGGAAGCGCAATGCTGGATGAAGAGCTGAAAAAAAAGGTTATTGAGGATGTTGTCCTTTTAAAGCTTGTTGGCTTTAAGCCTATAATTGTCCATGGCGGTGGCAAGGAGATAAGCAAGTGGGTGGATAAGGTTGGAATGGAGACCAATTTTATCAATGGACTCCGTGTAACTGATGAGCCGACTATGGAAATTGCTGAAATGGTTCTTAACAAGGTTAATAAAAGCCTTGTATCAATGATTGAGGAGCTGGGTGTTAAGGCAGCAGGTATAAGCGGCAAGGATGGCGCAATGCTTAAGGTTACCAAAAAGCTTTCAGGCGGTCAGGACATTGGCTATGTAGGAGAGGTTAAGTCGGTTGACCCGTCACTTCTTAATACACTGCTTGAGAATGATTTTTTACCTGTTATATGTCCGGTTGGAGTTGATGATGAATATAATACCTACAATATTAATGCAGATGATGCTGCCTGCGCAATTGCCAAGGCCGTGGATGCAGAAAAGCTTGCTTTCCTTACAGATATTGAAGGTGTGTATAAGGATAAGGATGACCCGGATACGCTTATCTCTGAGCTTGACTTGGAGGAGGCTGCAGAGCTGATTGGAGACGGTTATGTTGGCGGCGGAATGCTTCCAAAGCTTAATAACTGTATAGATGCAATACAGAACGGTGTTTCAAGAGTACATATTCTTGATGGAAGAATTCCACATTGTCTTTTACTTGAGATATTTACCAATAAGGGTATTGGAACCGCAATTCTGAATAAAGGAGCTGAGAGATTCTATGACAAAGACAAACACAATAATTAATAAGGTTGAGGAAAATGTAATTCATACCTATAACAGATATCAGGTGGCTCTTGAACGCGGAGAGGGAGTTAATCTCTATGATGTTGAGGGCAAAAAATATCTGGATTTTGGTTCGGGTATTGGTGTATTTGCACTGGGCTATGGTAATACACAGTATAATGAGGCAGTAAAAGCACAGGTTGATAAGCTGGTGCATACCTCCAATTATTTTTATAATGAAGCAGCAGCCAATGCAAGTGCGGCTCTTGTAAAGGCATCCGGTCTTAGCAAGGTGTTTTTTACCAACAGTGGTGCAGAGGCAATAGAGGGTGCGCTTAAAATTGCCAAAAAATATGCCTCCAATAAGGGTAATCATGTTCAGGAAATAATAGCCATGGAGCATTCCTTTCATGGAAGAACAATTGGTTCACTGTCTGTAACAGGTAATGCTCATTACCGTGAAGCCTTTGAGCCATTAATGCCTAACGTAAAATTTGCACGTTATAATGACCTTGAAAGTGTTAAGGCACTTTTGACTGAAAATACCTGTGCCATAATTATGGAGACAATTCAGGGCGAGGGTGGAATATATCCTGCAGCTGAGGAGTTTATCAAGGGAATAAGGGACATCTGTAACGACAGGGACATTGTAATGATTCTTGATGAGATTCAGTGTGGAATGGGAAGAAGCGGTAACATGTTTGCATATCAGCGCTTTGGAGTCAAGCCAGATGTTCTTACCTGTGCAAAGGCTCTTGGCTGTGGCGTACCAATTGGTGCGTTTGTGGCATCAGAGAAGGTGGCAGATGTGCTTGTTGCAGGTGACCATGGAACCACATATGGAGGCAATCCATTGGCATGTTCGGCAGCAGATACTGTCTTTAAGCTTTTTGAACAAAATAAAATACTTGAAAATGTAGTGTCAGTTGGTGCATACTTATATGATGAGCTTGAAAAATTTAAGGCAGCTCATTCACAGGTTGTGGACCATAGGGGCTATGGACTTATTCAGGGACTTGAATTTAATGCCCCAGTTAAGGATATAATTAACAGGATGCTTGATAATGGCTGTATCACATACGCAGCAGGTGTCAATGTTATCAGGTTCATTCCTCCGCTTGTTATTACCAGGGAAGACGTGGATGAGATGATTACAATATTAACAAAGAGTCTGTAATGGTTAACCTCCCGGTCTGCCATTGCAGAGCAGATTGGAGATAATTATGAGAAAAATATGTGCAGCTGTTCTGGCAGGTGCTCTTGGATTAACATTATGTGGATGCCACATCGAATATAAGGAGAATATAACATTGCCGGCAGACGAGACGGAGACGGCTGATGCTGCCAGCACAATTAATGTGAGATATTCTGATGATACCTATACGTCTTTTTTTGAATACTGCAAGACAGAATTTGAGAAGAATAATAAGGATACAACAGTTAATCTGCAGCTTGTCAGCAGTGAGAATTATATCCAGACAATAAGCGACGATTCAATATCAGGAGATAATATATCGGATGTATACATGCTCACCAACAGCAGTGTGGGAACAGCGTATCTGGCCGGACTTGCAGCTAAGAATGCCTATGTAGATAAATATACGTCTAATGAGTATGCGGATACGGCAATTAATGCCTGCAGCTATAATCAGACGCTTGTGGCATATCCCCTTGGATATTCAACAAGCTTTCTGATATATAATAAGGACATTGTTGGAGATGCTGACATATCTTCATTTGCAGCTATTAAGACCTATTCTGACGCACTGGATTTATCAACAGATGAGAATGCCTCGATTGAGAATATTTTCAGCTGCAATATTACTGACCTTTTTCTTAATTATGGCTTTATAGGTGCCGGAATTAATATTGGGGGAAAGTATGGTAATGACCCTGAGGATTTTTCCATAGATAACGATAAGGCTGTTGCCTGTGCAGGCAAATACAGTGAGCTTATTGATTATTTCAGTCTGAACAGTAATACAGCTTATGATTCCTGTATTGACAGCTTTCTGGCAGGCAAAATAATTTTTACGGTAATGTCAACAGATTCACTGGACAGATTATCAGATGCCACAGTTAATTATGGGATAACAGCGCTTCCTGATTATGATGATGAGAATAAGACCTCCCCGTTATCAATAACAACAGCACTTGCAGTTAATCCGTATTCGGCTAATCAGAAGCTTGCTGCGGAATTTGCATGGTTTGCCTCATATGCCAAGGCAGTTGCCTGGTATGATTACACAGGCACGCTGTCAACCAAGAGTGGGATTGCATATGATGAAGCCAGATTACAGGATATATATAAGTCCTATGAAAAATCCACAGCCAAGAATAAGCTGCAGTATGGCGAACAGGTATATCCGCTTATAGAGATTGCACTTCATAATATCGCTGCAGGCAATGATATTGCAACAGAGCTTGCCAATGTTGATGAGTATATGACCAAGCAGCTGAAATAGTAATTTTTTGAATATTACCTTCTGAAACAGTTCAGACTATAATAGACTGTTTCAGGAGGTGTTTTTTATGTGGGGATATATTATAGCTTTGCTTTCAGGACTGCTTATGAGTGTGCAGGGTGTAATGAATACAGGTGTAACCAGACAGACGAGTATATGGGTGGCAGCAGGCTTTGTTCAGCTCAGTGCCTTTGTAATATGTGTCATAGCGTGGCTGGTAACCGGAAGGGAAAGCGTGTCGGCACTGTGGTCAGTAAGTCCTAAATATATGCTGGCAGGAGGCGTTATAGGTTCATTTATTACTATTACTGTTATTAAAAGCATGTCACTTTTAGGACCTGCCAAATCAGTAATGCTTATTGTTGTAATGCAGATAATTACAGCGTATGTAATTGAACTTTTGGGGCTTTTTGGCTCGGAGAAGGCTTCTTTTTCCTGGGGCAAGGTAATTGGCGCAGTAATAAGCATTGTGGGAATTGTGATTTTTTGCATGTCCGGACAAAATAACGGAGCAAAATAATAAAACTGTTGTAATTATATCAGCGATTGGTTAAAATGAAATTATGCGCAGGGGACCTTATGTGTATCATGAGGAGATAATATGCGTATAAGAAAAATATTAGCAGGAGCAGCGGCCGGAATGTGTGTGGTGACGGCCGGTGTATTTTATGCGTGCACTACAGGTGGTAATTCGGCGTCAATGAATTATCCGGATGAGAGTGCAACAGAAGAGACGAATTATGACACTGATATAACAGTGGACTATACCGGAGCTGATGTATACAGAGTGTGTGTATATGTGTGTGGCTGTGTTGCTAAGCCCGGTGTATTTTACCTTGATAAGGGTGCCAGAGTATATGATGCTATACAGCTGGCAGGCGGAATTACAGACGACGGAGATATGAGAGCTGTTAATCAGGCAGAGACCGTAGCTGATGGTCAGCAGATATATGTTCCGTTTATAGAGGAAGGTCAGGGCGTGGCAGCAGAGGACGGCTCTGATACAAGAGTTAATATTAATACAGCGGATATATCCCAGCTTACAACACTGCCTGGGATTGGAGAGAGCAGGGCTAAGACTATAATAGCCTATAGAGAAGAGCATGGAGCTTTTAAGGACGTATCGGATATTATGAATGTAACCGGTATCAAAGAAGCTTCTTATAACAAAATCAAAGATTTAATTAGGGTGAACTGAGGTAAAGTGATGAGCAAAGTACTTGTAGTCGATGACGAGAAAATGATAGTTAAAGGAATCAAGTTCAGTCTTGAACAGGATGATATGCAGGTTGATTGTGCATATGATGGAGAGGAGGCTCTTGCATATGCAAGGGAGACAGAATATGATATTGTGCTTCTGGATTTGATGCTTCCTAAGATTGACGGATTAAATGTATGCCAGCAGATAAGAGAATTTTCCAATATGCCGATTATCATGCTTACAGCCAAGGGCGATGACATGGATAAGATTATGGGACTAGAATATGGAGCAGATGACTACATTACGAAGCCATTTAATATTCTGGAAGTTAAGGCTCGAATGAAGGCAATAATGCGAAGAAACGGCAGAACAGGCAAGAAGGAGTCAGATAACAGGGTTGTTGAATCAGGTGATTTGAAGCTGGACCGTGATGGAAGAAGACTTTTCATTAATGGGAAGGAGATTAATCTGACGGCTAAGGAGTTTGATGTTCTTGAGCTTCTGGTACTTAATCCCAATAAGGTATATGGAAGAGATAATCTGCTTAATATCATATGGGGATATGAATATCCGGGGGATGCAAGAACCGTAGATGTTCATATTAGAAGACTTAGAGAGAAAATCGAAGAGAATCCATCGGAACCAAAGTATGTACATACCAAATGGGGCGTTGGATATTATTATCTAGGATAACCGGTGCAGCTGATGGCAAAGAGAAACACACATTTTTTTAACATATTTAAGCGGTTTAGAAGTATGAGACTTGTAATCATACTTTCAATTGTTGTGTCCTGTATGGTGCCAATGATTGTACTGGACCATGTTACACTTGTGAATTTTATGGCAAAGGCAGTATCAGATACAATTGTGGAGGCTCAGGGACAGTGTAACCGGCTG
Source organism: uncultured Butyrivibrio sp. (assembly GCA_964441705.1). Taxonomy (GTDB): domain Bacteria; phylum Bacillota; class Clostridia; order Lachnospirales; family Lachnospiraceae; genus Eshraghiella. The sequence continues at coordinate 2,994 of CAYTWF010000027.1, read as the reverse complement.
GCAACTGATATTGCTTCAACCAATTATCTGGAGGACCAGACCTCAGAGCTGGTTACAGCAGAGCTGGAGCAGCTGTCTTATGCGCATTCCTCAAGAATAATGGTGCTTAACAGTGATTTTATGATAGTTAAGGATACATATGTACTTGAGGAGGGCAAAATCCTCATATCGGAGCCGGCACTTAAGGCGTACGCAGGAACCACTAATTCCCATTATTCCAAGGAAACAGGCTTTGCAGAGATTTCTCTGCCTATATATAATGCAGATACCTCCAAGGTTATTGGAGTAATTAATATGGTTATTTCCAACAGTGGAATTAATGAGAGACTTGCTTATGTCAAGGAGATAATGGTGGCGGTAACAGCGGGCTTTGGAATTCTGGCTGTTGTATTTGGCGTTATTCTGGCTAATCTGCTGATTAAGCCTATTAAGAAGCTGGATAAATCAATTGTCAGTATATCGGCAGGAGTTAAGGGTAATCACGTTGAGAGCAGAACCCTGTATGAATATGACTGTATATCAAGGTCTGTGAATCTTATGCTTGACAGAATTAATGTTCTGGATGATTCAAGACAGGAATTTGTATCCAATGTGTCCCATGAGCTGAAAACACCAATGACGTCAATGAAGGTTCTGGCGGATTCGCTGCTTACTCAGGAGAATGTACCTGTAGAGATATATCAGGATTTCATGCAGGATATTGTAAGTGAGATTGACAGGGAGAATCAGATAATCAGTGACCTGCTTGCACTTGTTAAGATGGATCAGACGGCGGCAGAGCTTAATATCAGTACTATTAATGTAAATGAACTGGTAGAGCTTGTTCTTAAAAGATTAAGACCTATTGCAGTTAAGAAGAATGTGGAGCTTGTTTTGGAGAGCTTCAGACCGGTTGTTGCTGAGATTGATGAGGTTAAATTCACACTTGCCGTAACTAATCTTGTTGAAAATGCAATTAAGTATAATATACAGGATGGCTGGGTAAGGGTATCAGTTAATGCAGATCACAAGTATTTCTATGTAAAGGTGTCAGATTCTGGTATTGGTATTCCCAATGAGAGCAGAGAGCAGGTATTTGAAAGATTCTACAGAGTCGATAAGGCCAGGTCCAGGGAGACCGGTGGAACAGGTCTTGGACTTGCAATTACCAAGAATGTTGTGCTGATGCATAAGGGAACAATCAAGCTATACAGTAAGGAAAATGAGGGAACAACCTTTACAGTGAGAATACCTCTTAATTATGTTAGAACCGGAGGTGACGCGCAATGAAAAGATTAATGTCATTTCTTATAATTGTTGCACTTATGGCTGTTGTAACCGGCTGCGAGGAGAATAAAAGCACTCAGGCAGCAGGCAGTGAGTACACTATATATTATTCTAATGGAACGGGTACGGGGCTTGAAAGCGAAAGCTTTTATACAACAAGCACGGATACTGATGAGCTTATTTCACAGCTGTATGAGCAGCTGCAGGGTAAGGATAATGCCAATATGCTTAACACTATTCCCAAGTCGGTAGCACTGCTGGATGCGTCAGTTAGTGACCGCACTTTGTATATGAATTTTACAGAGAACTATGTGGATATGGATGACATAACAGAGATACTTTTAAGGGCAGCAGTGGTTAAGACTATGGTGCAGATACCTGATATAGATTATGTGGTGTTCTATGTTAATGACCAGCCGCTTACAGGAGATACCGGAGTGGCAGTTGGAATAATGGATGCTTCCTCCTTTGTAGATGATGCAGATGATTCTCTTGAGGCAGTAACCTGGACAGAGGCCACTGTATATTATTCGGATTCTACGGGAGAGAACCTTATTGGAGAGATACTTGAGCTTGCATATAACAAAAATACACCAATTGAGCAGGTAATACTTGAGCAGCTTATTAATGGACCTGATATATCCCAGTGCAAGCGTTCTGTTCCTAAGAATCTTAAGGTACTTAATGTTACAACCAAGGAAGGCGTATGCTATGTTAATCTGGATTCCTCATTCCTTGACAGTATAGTGGATGTATCGTCAAAGGTAACACTATATTCTATTGTTAATTCGCTTTGTGAGCTTAATACAATTAACAAGGTGCAGATTCTTGTTAATGGAAGCTCAGACTATACCTTCAGAGAGACTTATCCTTTATCTGATTTGTATGAACGTAATCTGGATATGGTAAAGGACAGCTACTACAGTTCATCCCACTAAGGGGTGATATTATTAAAAGACCATTATTAGGTGGGGCAGCCTTTATGGCAGCAGGAATAGCTGCTTATGAGGCTGTACCCCATGTTATTGCAATATTAATTCTTGTTTTAATTTCAGTTTTTTATGTGTTCAAAGCCCAATCAGGCAAAATACAGTATATTTATCTAATATATCCGGCTATATTTCTGGCTGGCTTTCTGTTGATGCAGCAGGGCTATACAAGGTCTGCTTTTCTGGACAGAATATCTGCTCAGAGTCTTAAATGTACAATTACCGGGACAGTAAGCAAGGTTCAAACAGCCTCCACGGGGTATAAGCTGTATATGAAGAATATTACTGCTTCAGTAGAAGACCAATGCTATTCTACTGAGAATGCAATTGTGTATACTGATACAGAATATCAAAAGGGGGACGTAATAAGCGCAAGGGGAGAGGCACAGCTTATCAGGACAGCTGTTAATCCCGGAGAATTTGACATGAGAAGGTATTATTTTACCTTAAAGCTTCGCTACATGATGTATGCAGACCAGACAGCGCTTATAAAAGCCAATACTAATCCGGTGTATTACCTGGCAGCCAATGCGGCTGCAGGACTTAAACGTTCACTGTATGATTCCGCTGACAGTACAACTGCCGGTGTATACACTGCCATGCTTTTGGGCGATAAGGGGGAACTGGAGGACTCACTTTCAGAAATGTTTACCATGTGTGGGATAGGGCATATTCTGGCAATTTCGGGACTTCACATATCTATAATCGGAATGGGGCTGTATAAGCTGCTTCGGAGGCT
>CAYTWF010000026.1:0-38419 GCA_964441705.1 uncultured Butyrivibrio sp. | reverse complement strand
ATGCCTATCGTGATGCAGACACATCCCCTGTACCAGTAAAAATGGTATTTGAAGCTGTCGGTCCTTCTTGCTTTTATGCCGAAGACTGGATTAATATGGGGCAAAATCCTAATGAACCGCTGCTTGACCTTGCTGATGCTGATATCAGTGGTATCGCTGCAATTTTTTCTGCAATGGCGGGTACTGAAATTACCTCTGAAATGATTACTTCAGGTAATTATTTGGATAAAATGAGGAATATATCCGCAGTAGAATGGATTACGGATCAAAGCGTACCCACCGTATCTGCATATGGTTCATGGGATCGAATGCAGGCTTTTATGGCATCAAAGCGGCTTGACGCTGCTCTTTCTAAACATAATATTCCACATGAATATATTGTTTGCGAACATTCCGGACATGGTCTGCAAAACGACAACGACAAATATCTTGAATATATGGAAAAGATTGAAGAATATCTAAATACATATATGCCAATCAAATAATACCTTGGCTCGCAATTCAAAGGACTTTCCAGTAGATGTTTTTGTAGATGTTGTAAAAAGTCAAGATTCAGAGATTATTCCCTGAATCTTGACTTCTATATATATTTTTCTCTTTGTTTCTTCTACCACCAGCCAAAACATTTTCCAATCCAGTATCCCAGTCCCAGCACCCAGCTCACAAATATTCCATACAAAATGACCGGTCCTGCAATGGTGAAAATCTTACAGCCAACACCAAACACCTGACCCTCCTTCTTGAATTCAATTGCCGGCGCTGCCACTGAATTGGCAAAACCTGTAATCGGTACAAGTGCTCCCGCTCCACCCCATTTGGTAATAAGCGGATATATGCCCGTGGCAGTAAGTATTACAGATATAAGAATAAGTGTCAGCGAACACCATGAGGCTGCGCTGTCCTTATCCAGATGATAAAACCAGGTAGCACAATTATATATTATCTGTCCGATAAGACATATTGCGCCACCTGTGATAAATGCCTTAAGCATCTGACTAAACAGATTATGCTTAGGGGTAACTGTTTCTACATATTGATTATACTGCTTCTGTTCTTTCTCATTCATGGCTGCTCCTTATACTGGTTATATAATACATTAATATATCCAATTGGAGCAGAATTATTAATTATTCATCTGAAAGGTTATCCATTCAGAGCATATAAGTATAAACTCCGAATTAGTAGGCTTCTTAATTGAATCCTTGAACACCTTCTTAATCATCTCTTCAAATTGAGGTTCCTCCTGCCTTGACCAGGTTGATTCAATCACGTATCTGATATTACGCTCAACATTGCCTGCAGAGGTTCCATGTTCATCGGCAATCGCCGGGTATATGTTCTTGGTAACTGACATAAGTGCCTCAGAGTCCTCAACAGCCTGAACTATAGCATCCTTAAGATACTTATAGCCTACCATCTTAACCGGAACGCCAAGACTTCTAAGGAGGTTAACAACCATATTCTCAATGCTTAAGCCCTTACGCTCAACCTCACCGGTAACATAGCCTGTATTAATATTGTGTCGTGTATCCGAGCACATCTGCTTAATACGCTTTACAAGAGCATCTCCATCAAACGGCTTCATGAAAAAATATGATGCTCCTGATTGAAGTGCCTGACTGATTATGTCTTCCCGGCCCGCTGCAGATATGATTATAAATAATGGCTGCTTGCCTGGGTAATCCGTCATCTCCTTAATGGCATCCATAACACCAAGTCCGTCAATCTTAGGCATTACCAAATCCAGCAGAACCACATCCGGAAGTGTCTTAATAATCAAATCTATTGCTGCCTGTCCATCCGCTGCCTCTCCTGCAACCTCAATCTTAGGGTCATCATAAAGAGAGTCCGCTATCATCTGTCTCATAATATCGTTATCATCTGCAACAAGAACCTTAATCCTGTTATCCATATTGCCACCCTTTTCCCTTATTATTCCCGTTCTCAATTCAAGCTTTATAGAGTTCATTATAGCATAAAAGATAATGGAAGTAAATGAAAGTACCTGAACTTTCTCAATCCAGGTACTTTCTGATTATATTGACTATTATATTGTAGTTATCGGTTACCTCATCAATAAGCTCTCCCACATGCTCCATTCTCCCATTTCTCAGAATCTCACATGCATCGTATACATTAGTGAATATTAATCGGAAGCCCAGATTACCAACTACACCCTTAAGTGCATGACAGCTCTCAAATGCAGCGCAGCATTCCTTTTTCTCTATTGCACTCTGAAGTCTGGCAAAATTATCATCCTGTGCAAACAGCTTCAGATACTTAATGTACCGTTCTTCCTTATTGGCAAACCTTGCTATTGCCCCATCAACGTCAACATCTGCGTGACGAAGCTCGTCCTTCCAGTCGCTCATTCATTCCACCATCCAAGTAATATTCGATGCCCCTTACTAAGCTTTATTATACTATACACACGTTAACACAATAAAGCATTACATTTCGCTAATATGCGACAAGCACCTGTTAATAACTGAATACATTATTTCAGGATTAACGGGCTTGGATATATGGTCATTCATTCCTGATTTTCTGCTCATATATACATCCTCAGCAAAAACATTGGCTGTCATGGCAATAATTGGCAGCCTTATGGCATACTCCGAGCCAATATCACGTATTTTCTTAGTTGCTTCATAACCATTAAGAACCGGCATTCTTACATCCATAAGGACCACATCATATTTTACCGGCCCATTGATAATATCATAGGCTTCCTGTCCATTACCGGCCGTATCGCATGCTGCCCCAACATCGTTAAGAAAATCACAGGCAATATCAGCATTAATCTCATTATCATCCACAACAAGAATCCTCCTGCCTGTAAAGTCATATTTTTCTGGCTGCTTGGAATCCTCCGCCGGAACAGTATTATACAGCATTTTCTCATAATCAGAGCAAAATATCGGTTCCGTCAAAAAAGCCTTCATTCCCGCTGCAGCAGCTTCACTCTCTATATCAGATATGTCATAGGAGCCCGCAACAATTACCGGCTTTCCGCCACCTGCAGCTGCAGCCTTCTTTATCTCATTAACAATATCAGTGTTACTGTTTTCATAGTATACAACAGTATACTTATCCTCATAATTCTCGGCATTGCCGGTACGGATACAGTCAATATACTTAATTGGAAGTGTAATAATGAATTCTGAACCCTTACCTGGCTCACTTTCCACCTCGATTGTTCCATGCATCATATCAACCAGCTTCTTTGTAATTGCCATACCAAGTCCTGTACCCTCAATCTGGCTTACTGTTACATCCTGCTCCCGTTCAAATGGTTGGAATATCTTTTGGACAAATTCCTCACTCATACCTATTCCATTATCTTTTATCCTGAACACGTAGGTTCCTATCCCCGTCTGAACATCCTCTGCCTGCTCTATACTGGCCCATATTGTACCACCATCAGGAGTATATTTAATGGCGTTGCCCATTGTATTAATAAGAATCTGGTTAATTCTTACCCTGTCAGCAATAATATTTTCATTAACAACATTAATGGCACGGCATATCATTGTAAGCCCTTTGGCCTTGACCGCCTCCTGATTAATGAGCACTATTCCATGAAGCATGTCAGGGAGTGAGAATTTATCCTCATTAAGAACTATCCTGCCACGCTCTATATAGGACATATCAAGAACCTCATTAATCAGCTTAAGCAGATGCTTACCTGCCGTATCTATCTTTCTAAGACAGGACACAACCCGTTCCTTCTCATCAATGTGATTGAGTGCAATATCCGTCATGCCCAGCACCGCGTTCATTGGAGTTCTGATATCATGTGACATATTTGAGAGAAATTCTGATTTGGCGGCGCTTGCCTGCTCTGCCTCAATAAGTGCATCCCTAAGCTCCTTTTTGTGACGTAAATCCTCTTCACGTTCATTATGAATATCCTTAAAAGCATATACTGCCTCAGATACAACTCCTTCAGCACACCTAATCGCCTGAATATCCATTCTGACCCATCTGTATTCTGTTCCAAAAAGTCTCATATATTCGCAGAATATGCTCTGTCCCTCTGCATAAAGCTGGCTCTTAATATAATCAACTGACATAAACTGCCCTACCTTGTCACGGTCATCAGGAAATACCTTGTCTTCACAGTAATCCTTAACAAATCTTATGTATTCCTGTTTCATGGAGAATATTTTTTTAAGGTCATTGCTCTGTCTTGAAGGAACTATTCTATTCTTAACAAAATTGCAGTAATATATTGCATAATATGCATCACCAAGGGCATACAACATATTCTTGGTCATGTCATATTCCTGGTTCAGTGAGTTTATTCTTGCTCTGTTGGCAGCCCTTTCATCTATATTACGCACAAGCAAAAGAACCCTGCTGCCCTCAGGTACACGAATATATGTTGAGAATGCATTCAGAAAATATACCATGCCCTGTTCATCCTCAGCTCTGTATTCTCTTTCCAGAAATCCCTTCGTATCAGGGGTTACATCATATATAAGCGACTGAAATTTATCATAATCCTCTTCGTATACCAGTCCCTTCATAAAGTCCATAAAATCCGAAAGTCTGCCATTACCATTTGGAAAAGATTCCTTTTTGTCACTGTGTATGCAATCATAGGTATCTCCCGGAACATCAATGCACATTGCAAGGACATACATTTTGGATATGGCACTTTTATTAATTATTGATTCAGTCCTGTTCTTAACTTCATCATTGCTCTGACGAATGGCATAGATAACATATGGATACGACTCTGAAAAATTCCCCTCAGGAATAATCTTCAGGCACATCCAGTTTCCATCATTTTCCTTGTAATATTCAATAATTGGCTGACTGCCATTATTAAAATGTTCTATAATACTGCTCTGCCCAGTGTTTCTGGCAAGTCTACCCCTAAAGCGTTGCTCAACCTTATGCTCATTGTAATAATCCTCAAGCTCAAAAAGATTACTGCTGTTATGTACAAAATCATTATCCTCGAATTTTAATAGGATAATTTCAAAATCACCTGTAACAATATTACATCTGTATATTGCCTGATATGCCTCAGACAGAGACGTAATAATCTGATTAGCATGCTTGGTTCTCTGCTGTTCCTGCATATCTCTATCGTATTTGATAATTCCAAGAAGAAAGGTTCTCCCACTTTCTCCTGCAATCTCCATATATCTGGCCGCCATCCACTGATGGTCCACCGTCTGAAAGGTCAGCTCGTATATTTTCTGGTACTTAAGCTTTTCTGCCACATTATCAATATCCGCAAGGTACTTCATCCTCTCACGGTCATTGTCACTTACCAACAGCTCACAGTATTCATCCTTGCCTTCATTATATATTGTATGTTTTTTAACAATATACTCAAATTTCTCCGGCATATGCATAACACTAAAGGTTCCCGTATTGTATCGAAGAATAAATATAGAATGGTATTCTCTGCATAAAGCATCAATAATCTCATTATTTTCCGTACCATCAGCAATATTTTCAAGTGTATTCTTATAGGATTCCATAGCATTTCCCTTTCTCTTATGCATTACCATTGTCATTAATCCAATTAATTATAATCGAAATACGAAAAAATAACAAATACTTCCAATGCACTTTCCAATTGCAAGAGCCAGTACCAGCGCCTGCAGTCCCTTCTTAAGTCTGGCGCGTCTTGCAAAAATCGGTATTCCCTTAACCGCCTCAGCTAATGACACAATAAAGCATCCAATAAAGGCTCCTGCAAAAATACCATAAATTCCCAATGTCCATGCCGGCAGAACCGGTGGCAGATGAAATAAAGTAAGTATTGTCCCTACAACTGCTGAGATAATGAGCATACGTTCATATAGTCTTATTTTCTCTGCGGTGTGACTGTACTGGGAAAATCTGTTAACTACACCTATTGAGGAGATTACCGCATAATAGCCTGCCGCTGTAACTGCTCCCGCACATAACCCGTAAAAGCCCAGCAGCACATATCTATACCACATCATCCTCTTTTTCCTCCCTGGCGCTTTCATTAATTACAGCAGTATTAATATCCTCCTCATAGAGCCTCATTTCCACCTCAAGAGGAGTAGGGTCCTTTTCATAACGTCGTTTTCCAAGATGATTGTAAAAAACTATTATTCCAAGCATAATTCCAACAGAATAAGCAATCTGGATAATCCACAATGCCAGGTCATTATCGCCTGTTGTATATTCACATATTCTTGTAAGCACACCGTTAATATCCACATCATTGCCATAAGCCATTATTGCAAAAGAGCCTCCACAAAATACAACTGCTGCCACAAGAATAATCTTAATAAGCTGCAACAGCCTTTTAGGTGGCTGCGGACTTTTATAGGATATAATGAAATCTGCCTCACCGGACAGATTAACCTGTGCATTTTCAATCTGATTGACAATAAGCTCAACTATTTTCACAGCTGATATAACATATCTGCGGCTTGGCACATCCGGAACATTAATAACTGTAATTGCCTTAACTCTGGCAAGAACATGCTTATTGCCACACCATACTGATGCCACATCACCAATGCTCACTCTCCGGTTATTAACCTGGGTATTTTTCTGAAAGCTTATATATACTGTGTCACTCATTATTTTTCTCCATAAGATAATTTAATTCTTATTATCCTTAATTATGGTTAAAATATTCATGCTTCAATGTGCTTTCTCATCTTAAGAAGTATTTTTTTCTCCATTCTTGATACCTGAACCTGGGAGATTCCAAGACTTTTGGCTACCTGACTCTGTGTTTTATCCTCATAATACCTCATCATAATAATCTGTCTGTCTATCTCGTCCAGTGTATTCAGTGTCTGCTCAACCATCATGTGATTAATCAGCACCTCTCCCTGTGAGGACTCCGCCGATGCCGCCAGCTTATCTACTACATATATCTGATTGCCATCTCCCTGATATGCTGTCTGGTATATGGATTCCACATCCTTTCCCGCATCCAGGGCAAGTACAATATCCTCGGGAGGTATTCCCGTCTTGTTGGACAGCTCCTCAATTGTAGGCTCTCTGCCAAGAACACCTGACAGCTCCTCTCTTGCCCTGCACAGCTTCCAGCCATTTTCCTTAATAGACCGGGATATTTTAATCATTCCGTCATCACGGATAAAACGCTTAATCTCTCCGCTTATCATTGGCACTGCATAGGTAGAGAACATAACAGGCTGGGCAAGGTCAAATTTATCGATTGCTTTAATGAGACCGATTGTACCAATCTGATTAATGTCATCCATCTCATAGCCTCTGCCAAAAAATCTTCGCGCCACGCTGTATACAAGTCCCATATTCTCCATTACAAGCATATCTCTGGCTTCTCTGCTTCCCAGCTGAGCCAGCTCAATAAGTTCTTTGGTATGATTCATAATCACACCTCCGGCTTATTCGATTGATGGAACTCCAAATTTCTTCTTCATAATAACAATTGTACCCTTTCCCGGAGCCGACTCCACCTTCAGCTCATCCATAAATACATCCATGAAGGTAAAACCCATTCCTGAACGTTCATGCTCTGCATCCGTTGTGTATAAGGGCTCCATTGCCTGTGCAACATCCTCAATTCCTCTGCCGTAGTCCGTAATTACAAGCTCCAGCTCAGCGCCATCAACCACTGCTTCCATCTCGATTGTTCCGCCCTTTCCTCCATATCCGTGAATTACGCTGTTGGTTACAGCCTCGGAAACAGCTGTCTTAACATCGTTAATCTCCTCCAGCGTAGGGTCAAGCCTTGTCACAAAAGCAGCAATACACACTCTTGCCAGCCCCTCATTCTCAGATATGGCATCAAATTCAATTTTCATTCTGTTCATATGTAGCCTCCTGGTTAACTATATGGTCAATACTAAAGCTGTGGCTGGTTATCTTATTAAGTCCGGACAGCTTGAAAATACGCTGCATTGAATAGCTTAAATTACACACATATATACAGCCCTCCGCCGGTTTAATCTTCTTGTACCGTCCCATTAAAAGACCGATTCCTGAGCTGTCCATAAATCCTACATTACGAAAATCAAAGGCAATGTTATAGATTTTATGCTGCTTAATAGTCTCGTCAATTTCACTTCTTATCATTTCTGTAACATGATGGTCAAGGTCGCCATCAAGCTTGACAATAACCAGGTTGTCCCTGACTGCACATACTTTTGACATTATTATTCCCTCCTGCCGGTTAATTTATACATCCTGTGTAATTCACCTGCACAATTCCCCATAGAATAAGAAAACGGCGAAGCAAAAATAATCTGCTCCGCCGCATTATTGCGTGGTTTATTCATAAGTGTGTTGTAATTCTACTGTGTATCGCCTGCCAGATACTGCTGCAGCTGGGTTGCGTATGTGGTACCGCCAAACTGTCCATTAACAATATCAATATATGTCTGTGCATTAGCTGTATCATTAAGCTTAAGGTAAGACATTGCCAGATAATATGGCGTCTCAACGGTTGTTGCATCTACCTGATATGCCTGTGTAAGCCACTGTACCGCATCCACGTAATTCTCCTGATTATAAGCGTTAAAGCCACTGAGGAAATACGTCTTGGCACCGCCGCTTGCATTCTCGGCCATTGCTGAATACAGATTCTTGGCTGTATCCGTTGGCAGCTGTGTAACATCTATCTCTGCAAGAATAGTTGCTGCTGTATTATAATCATTGCCAATATATGAGCTTGCTGCATCAATAAGCTTGGCATACATTGCTGTTGCACCTGTGTCTCCACTGTACTGCGCTATCTCATCCTGCGCTGCCTTAAGCTTCTCAGTCAGGTCATTAACCTGATTCTGCAAATCAGTTATATTAACAGAATAGGTTGACAGCTGCTCGCTGTACTTCTTAATTGTGGCATTGCTGTCACTCTTGGCATTCTCAACCTTGGATGGAACCACCAGAAACCATATAAGTGCCACACCAATAACAACGCCCAAAAGTATATATACTACTGTAAGTACGCCGCTTGAAGGCTCCTTATAGGAATTAGCAGGGAGAATAACATCATGTCCACTAAGTGGGGTAGTACGTGCCTTTCTGCGGCTCTTATAATAGCCCTCATCCTTAATGCTTACTGCTGCAATTCCTGTCTTATTAAGCTCATCACTGTACCGCAGCGCAAGTGTATTATTACGGTCTATCTTAAGAACCCTGGATATGCACTTGGCAGCTTTCTCATCCTCACCCTTTTTCATATACAAAAGAGCAAGCAAAAGATGGGCCTTAACAAACCTTGGATTCATTGTAATAACCTTTTTCAGCTGGATAAGAGCAACGTCATCTCCACCCTCTTTTATCTTATTAAGGGAGAAATTGTACTTCTTAGCAGCCTGATTAAGCACCTCCAGCTTGTTAGGATTGGTCTTAACCTTTCTGATATATACCGCAGCCACATTTCTGTCAGGCTTGATATTAACACTGATAACCCATTCCTTAAGCGCCATTGCCGGCTCGCCCATTTCAAAATATACCAGACCCAGAAGATTTCTGGCCTTAATATTATTCTTATTAATCTTAATGCTGGTACGCAGGGCCGTTATTGCACCACTTAAATCCCTTACCTGGGCCTTCTCAAGTCCAAGATTGTAATAGGAATTCGACGCCTTGACAACCACCTTATAGACCGACACATCAGCTCCACACTTAACGCAGTAATCGCTGTCCGTCAGTACACTGTTACACTTGTAGCATCTCATAGTTGAACTCCAATCTATTTATCTGTGATTTCACTGATAATCTTATCAATTACCTCTGTTACATCCGTTGTATCGTTGTGATAGATAGCATCCTCAGCCTCATCCACCTCAAGGCTCGGCTGAAATTTCTTAATCTCTTCATCAAAATCAATCATGGTTAATCTCCTTTTTGTAAAAGCCCCATTATCTCTCCAACTAAGTAAAGAGAACCTGCTGCATATATTCTTGTATCGCCATCTCTAGCAACCCTGACTGCCCCAAGGGCTTCCCCGACACTGCTGTATGCACATAATTCACTGTCAGTATAGCTGTTAAAGGTCTTACGTATTGTATCTATATCAAGTCCTCTTGGGTCTGCAAGTGCCCCGGCATAATACCGGTCAAAAAGCTTACTCTGGCATATCTCTCTAATCATCCCATCATAATGCTTGTCACTTACTGCTGAGAAAAGAAGAATTCTTCTGCCCTTCCAGCCATCTGCCCCTACGGATTCAAGAAATCTCATTATACCATCATCATTATGGGCGCCGTCTAGAATCAATCCCGGCTCCACCTCCTGCATCCTCCCCTGCCACCTGGCATTAAGAAGGCCTGCTTTGACTGCCTTTTCATCTCCAAGTCCTGCCACAGCAGCCGCCACAGCAGCCAGCGCAGCATTCTCAGTCTGGTATATTCCCGCTGACCTTATGGAAAAACATATACTACAATAATACTCATTATTAATGGAAAAATCAATATATTTATCTTTAACCTGAATATCCCTTATGTCATCCTGTAAGATACCTATTGCAGGTGCTCCCACACTGGCAGCTTTTCTGCAAATAACCTCTGTTACATCTGCTCTTTTATCCATATAGACTACCGGAACACCCTTTTTAATAATTCCCGCCTTCTCCTGGGCAATTGCTGCATATGTATCTCCCAGAATATCTGTATGGTCAAGGCTTATGGAGGTAATTATTGTAATAATTGGAGCATCAACTGAATTGGTTGCATCAAGTCTTCCACCAAGTCCTGTCTCAAGAACAATATACTCCACCCCCATCAATCCAAAATAATACATGGCCATTCCATACAAAAACTCGAAAAATGAAGGATGCGCATATCCGTCTGCCACCATAGCCTCAGATATCTCTCTCACAACAGAATAGGTCATGTCAAAATCCCTGTCCGATATCATAGTATCATCTGCGATTATTCTCTCATTCATGGTAACAAGATGGGGCGACGTAAACAATCCGGTGTGTCTGCCCTGTTCACGCAGTATTCTGTTAATATATGCACACACAGAGCCCTTTCCATTAGTCCCGGCAACATGAATGACTTTACATTTATTCTGTGGATTACCCAGTCTTCTAAGCATCTCTCTGGTATTATCAACAGATGCCTTTTTGGAAAATTTGGGGATTCCATATATATATTCAACTGATTCTCTCATAATCCGTCTCCTTTGTAACTCAACCTAGATTGTAATTATAAAAGGCATATATTGCAAGCATAAAATATCGCAAAAAAAGACATCAGCTGCCTTATAATGAGCCTCTGATGTCATCAAGAAATTCTATATACTGTTCTCTCACGTTATCAGGTCCCTCAATAACAAATCTGCCTCGAAAGCCTGCAACCCAGGCGAAAAACAAATCGCTTACCTGCACCCTGATTCTGGCAACGGAATATTCCTCATTTTTTCTGATTATGGTAACATCTCTGCCAAACCTGTCAATAATAACGCCTACCAGCTTATTATCAAACCTCATCTTAACAGTCTCATCTGTTCCCGAGAACATTCCAAAATGCTCCTTGGCATATTCTGCAGGTTCAAAATCCATAACCTGTCCAATATTATCCCGGCACAAATCAGACACTGCAATCTGCCTCATCTTGTCCACTCTGTAATGTCTGTAGCCACTATTCTCATCATCACAGGCCACCAGATAGTAATTCTCATCATCCCATATAAGTGCTACCGGATTAGTAACGTACACCTTACCATTATTGCGGTATACCAGCTCCTTATCAAGATTCCATTCACAATACTTGAATTCAATCTTGGCAGACCGTGATATCGCCTCATGTATGTAATCAATATTATATAGAACAGCCTCATTATCCGTCTTGACTCTCTTGGCAACATATACCTGCCTCTGCAAAGCCCTTCCCTGATAATGACTGGCAAGCTTCTCAATCTTACCTATTAAGGCGTTAGATTTCTTCTGGGTTATAAACTTGGAGGACTGCACCGCATCCACCAGAAGCTTAAGCTCAGCCAGCTCAAAATCCCGGCTTGCAAGATAATAGCCTGACGGGTGTTCCTTGCGAAACTCAATATCATAGCCCAGTCTTTTAAGAGCCTCTATATCACTATATATGCTTTTGCGCTCCGCCGAGATTCCCATAGAACCAAGATATTCAATAACCTCAGCCATTGGAACAGGATGTCCCTCATCTGTGTTCTCAGAAAAATATCGAATCAGGTATAGTATTTTCAGCTTCTGGTCTGAAGTCTTTGACATATCTCATTAATCTCCTCGTCCGCCTGCTGATAATTCTTAAATACAACACCATGAAATCCATAGCTTACTGCCGCCTCTATATTAGCAGGAAGGTCATCAGTAAACACAGATTCCTCAGGCAGAATATTATACTTGCTGCAAAGGCAGTCATATATTGCCTTGTCCGGCTTGACCTCCTTCACCTGATAGGACACAACCTCTCCATCTGCATATTTAAGGAAATCAAATGCAGGCCGGCAGGCTTCAAATGCTGTTCTGGCAAAGTTGGATAAAATATATACTCTGTAGCCCTTGTCCTTAAAGCTTTTCAGCCATTGCGCAGAATATGACGGAACCTCAACTATTCTGTCAAGATGCGCGAAAAGAAGTCTTATCTGCTTCTCGTACTCAGGCGCAATCGCTATACATCCATTAATAATCTCTTCATCTGACATGACGCCTCTGTCAAATTCATTCCAGCAGGAGCTTCTTACCGTTGCCCTGGCCAAAGGCTCATACAGCTCCGGTTCAATTCCTACTCTTTCAAACACCTTGGGCCAGTCTGCAATTGCAAGAACATTGCCCACATCAAAAATAATATTCTTAATCATTAGAATCCTCTTCCAAGTCCGCAGCAGCAGCAATTAAACAGCATTTCAAGACATAACAGTCTCATACAGCAGGAACCCATTCCTGAACCGGACTGTCCATAACTCGAACCCATATTCTGATACCAGCTTCCGCCGTTCTGCATCTGATTATACAGATTAGCATACTCCTGATTATTAGGCTCCATGGCAGCCGCTCTTCTTGCATCCTCTGTTGCGTTAATAATATTACCCATCCCGTAATTGGCATAGGCATGAACATAATACCATCTTGCATTACGTTCACTCATTCCATCAAGTATATTCATAGCCTCAGCATAGTGCTGGCTGTTAACGTAATTAATTGCAGCTCTCATCTGCGGGCTGTCGGCACTGCTGCCTGTTGCACCCTGAGAATATCCGCCCTGTCCGCCAAAGCCACCAAAACCTCCAAAGCCGTTAAAACCATCAAAACCACCATAGCCATATCCGCTGCCCTGCTGTGAGCTCTGCTGATATCCGCCACCTCCATCGGCTCTGTTATTGCCGTAGGTGCCCTCGCCATGCTCCTTCTCATACATTATCTGGTCATAGGCTTCCTGTACCTGCTTAAATTTCTCCTCAGCCTGAGCCTTATTAGGATTATTCACATTGGCATCAGGATGATACATTCTGCTTAATTTACGGTATGCTTTTTTTATCTCTTCTGGACTTGCATTATGTTGTATTCCAAGCACTGAATAAGGGTCTGACATAGGTTACCTCTTTACTTTTTCTTTTTCTCTTCATTAATCAGGTTAAATCTTGTCCATATACCTGAATATAATATATTTCTTAGTATATCAGCATTGTCAAGAACCGGCAGCATCTCAAATGCTTTCGAGCTCTCTGCTGCCATAAGCATAAGCATCTGGTGACAGCTGCTGTCAAAATCCGGATTATTCATACCTGCAATAAGCGGATTGTAATTATTCTTCTTAACATCCTTACCAAGGTCATCATAGGCATCCATAATATATATGTACTTGCCAAGAAAAAATCCCATTCTTCTAAGCTCGTTCTGCCATTCATCCTGCTTCATATCAAAAAGCTGGGCAAGCATCTCACCTGTACATGACGATACCTTATCTATATTATTCTCATGAGCATCCTCAAATTGCTTCTGTCTTGATATATAGCTCTTAATAGCCTCTGACTGCCTTGGAAACTGCGCTGAAGCCTTCTTATAGGCGTGACTCAAAAGGCCTGCCATCGCATTGGACTTCACATCCTTCTCATCAACCCAGTTGTCCTTCATCTTATAGTATGACAGCATTATATTCATTGCTGCAGCATAGTCCGTATATTCATTATATATGGCTTCATGCTTAACAAATGGATGAGGAACGCATCTGTGCTTCTTAGCCTCAGTCCTGTCCTCATACAATGAGGTCAAAAGAATGGCAAGAAAGGTCATATCATAGGTAAGCGTTACCTGTCCGGCAAAGCCATATCGCTCACTGAGGCTGTGACACACACCACAGTAATATGAATGATATCTTCTGTAATCCTTAATCTTAAGCTCATCCTTATTCACAACTATATATCCAAACATAGCTTCACCAGGCTTTCTCAGGTCTTCTTAATAAATTCTATCCTGCACTTCGGACACTTAATGCATATTCTGCCCTTGCCCTTAGGAACTCTTATCTTCTGATGACAGTTAGGGCACTTATATATCCTGTGGGTTCTGCGGTCCATAGCCTTCCTTCTGCTGTCAGACATTGGCTTCTGATAGGTACTGCCGCCATATGAATTATTATATCCGGAATATCCACTGTAATTACCTCTTCCGTATGCTCCACCACTCTTACGGTATCTGATTGAACAGTACTTCTGATTCTCAGCATTACGCGCTGAATAATTACGTGAAAACATTCTGAAATAATTATACCCAATTACAAGCAGTGCCGGTATCCATACAAATCTGACAAATATGGAAACAACACAAAGTACAAGGCCTACAATCATCAGAAACCTTCCGAATTCATCTGCGCCATATCTTCCTGACATAAAGTTGGAAAATTTATCTCTGAATTTTGACATCTAATAACTCCCTTTTCATATAAATATTATAGATTCTATAATACACACTCTGAGAGCATTTTACCATTAAATAAATATAATAAATTATTAATTTTGTATAAACAAAGGTGCCTGCTATACCCATAAATACATATAGCAGGCGCATAAATCATATCTATATTCTGTATGGCTCAAGATATTCAAACAGTTTGTCCATCTGTTCATCTGTACCAATTGTAATTCTCAGATAATTATCAATCCTTGGAGCATTAAAATGTCTTACATATACCCCCACATTTTTAAGGTCTGTAAATATCTGCTGTGCACTGAATTTATTATGGCGGGCAAATATAAAATTGGTGCTTGACTCAATACAGGTAAAGCCCAGCTCGGTAAGTCTTGTAATAGAACGTTCCCTTGTAGCCACAACCTTTGCCGTAATCTCATCATAATAGTCCTGATTGGCAACTGCCACTGCACCCAGCCTTATTGCAGGCATATTCATAGTATATGAATTAATTGAGTATTTAACATCATTCAAAGCCTTAATCAGCTCAGGATTGGCCATTGCGTAGCCAATTCTAAGTCCTGCCATTGACCTTGACTTGGAAAAGGTCTGAACAACAATAAGATTCTCATAGTCCTTAAGAAGACCTATTGCTGATTCTCCTGCAAAATCTATATACGCCTCATCAACTACCACAATACAATCCTGATTGTGGTCAAGAATATCTCTGATAAAATCCAGATTCTCATATATTGAGGTTGGTGCATTAGGATTGGCAATTACAACTCCACCATTAGGCTTGTAATAATCCTGCGGCTTAATTCTGAAATTCTCATCCAATGCAGGTCTCTCATACGGAATACGATACACATCCGCCCATACACTATAAAAAGAATATGTAATATCCGGAAAAAGAATTGGCTTGTCCGAATTAAAGAATGTCAAAAATATCATTGACAGAACATCATCTGAACCAACTCCTGCAAATACCTGTGACGGCTCAAGTCCATATCTGTCAGCCAGCGCATTAACCAGCTCTGTAACATCTGCATCCGGATAAAGTCTCAGCGGATTAAAATCCATTGTCTGTGCCTCTTCAATTACCTGAGGTGCCGGTGGATATGGATTCTCATTAGTATTAAGCTTAATAACATCTGCAGTCTTAGGCTGTTCACCCGGAATATACGGAACAACCCTTCTTATATTGTTATACCATTCTCTCATATGCATTCACCTGCTACACAAGTCCAAGCTCAGAAGCAATCTCTCTGAACTTAGGGAGTGAATTAATTATGGTATCATATGATACACAATATGCAATTCTTACATATCCCGGACACGCAAATGAGCTTCCCGGTACAACAAGCACATTATGCTTCTTGGCGATATCACAGAATTCCTTGTCTGACACTGGTGTCTTAACAAAAAGATAGAATGCTCCCTCCGGTTTGATGCACTCAAAGCCAAGGTCCTTTAAGCCCTTATATAAAGCCTCTCTGTTCTTATTATATATGGCAATATTGTCAGCTACATCTACATCCACGCATCTTCCAACCACCCTCTGCATAAGTGATGGTGCATTAACAAATCCAAGAATTCTTGTAGCAATGCTGCATGCGCTCTTAATTGTCTCACTATCATCCAGCTCATCAGGAATTACAAGGTAACCAATTCGCTCTCCCGGAAGTGACAATGACTTACTGTATGAATAACCAATTACTGTATTGGCATAATACTTTGTAACATAAGGAACAACAACTCCATCATATGCAAGCTCTCTGTATGGCTCATCTGAGAAAAGAACGATTACAGTATTATATTCCTTCTGCTTCTTCTCCAGAATTGCTGCCATCCTCTTAAGTGTGTCCTCTGAATATACAACACCTGTTGGATTATTCGGAGTGTTAATAATAACTGCTCTTGTCTTAGGTGTAATCAGCTCCTCAAACTTCTCCAGATTAGGCTGGAAGGTTGTAGTATCCGGAGCTACCTCAACAAGAGTGGCATCTGCATTGGCAGCATATGAACGATACTCAACAAAATATGGAGCAAATGCCATTACCTCATCACCAGGATTAAGCAATGCCTTAAAAAGAACATTAATTCCACCTGCTGCACCAACTGTCATAAGAATGTTGCTCTGATTAAAATGTGTTCCGAATCTTCTATTAATTGAAGAAGCAATTGCGTCACGAACATCTTCATATCCGGCATTGCTCATATATCCATGAACTGCCACCGAATTCTCCTCATCCACAATTGCCTTAATTGCTTCATTAACCTGTGCAGGCGCCGGTACGTTAGGATTACCAAGGCTGAAATCAAATACGTTCTCTGCACCGTATATTCCTGCAAGTCTCTTACCCTCCTCAAACATAGCTCTTATAACTGAGTTATTATTGACGAGTCCTACCATCTTCTCTGATATCATATATCTTCCTCCTGACAGACCCTCGCGGGTCGGATTACTTTTTTACAGTATATTCTTTTAGACAGGATAAAACAATATTTTTTTGCAAGAAAAAGAATGATGTGCTATATTATGGATATTAAAACACAATGGAGCGAATGATAATTGAAAAGAATAACTAAAACCCTGTTACATATTGCAGCCTCACTTCTGGCTGTATTCTTATCAGCTGCTGTCCCTAACGTGATATCTGCCCAGGACAGCAATAGCGGCGAGGCCGCAGTCCTTGAGACTGTAATAACCAATTCCAACGGTGCCTCTGTATATGACATGAACAGCGAATCCTACAACAGCATGTCAACCTTTAATAATGGTGATACCATTACAATTACAGCACAGGAGCCAATTGGCGGTCTGTACATCTGCTGGAATAACAAGACAGTATCCCCATGGACACTTAATTACAATGGCACAGACAAATCCTGCGGAACCAATGGATATCTCCATGAATACGTCAGTCTTGATGGAAGTGCCTCCACTGCCACAATGAAGATCGTGGCCGATGGAATGAAGATATGCAAGCTGTATGTACTTGGAACCGGCAGCACTCCTTCATGGGTACAGAATTGGAATGCCTCCTGTGATAATGCAGACATTCTGCTGGTATCAACACATGCAGATGACGAACAGCTTTTCTTTGGCGGAATTATTCCATACTACGCCGGAGAGCTTGGTCTTAAGGTTCAGGTAGCCTACTATACTAACTACTGGAATGGTGCCAATATCCGTGAGCATGAGAAGCTGGACGGTCTGTGGACAGTAGGTGTAAGGAACTATCCTGTTAATGGAGATTTTGATGATATATATGCAGCTGACCTTGAAGCCGCCAAAACCGTATACAATTATGATGATACTATAGAATTTATGGTGGAGCTTATCCGCCGCTTTAAGCCTCTGGTAATGGTTGGACAGGACCTTAATGGCGAGTATGGACACGGTGGTCACAGACTTACTGCTGCCGCCATATGTGAGGCTGTTGAGATAAGCAATGATTCTACTGCATATCCTGAATCAGCAGAGCAGTATGGTACATATGATGTTCCCAAGACATACCTGCACCTGTATGGTGAGAACAAGATAACTCTTGACTGTCAAAGACAGCTCAGTAATTTTAATGGTCAGACGGTTCTTGACGTTGCCAAGCAGGGCTATCTTCAGCATGTATCACAGCAGTGGTGCTGGTTCTATGTATCAGATGATTATGAATACAGCTGTGCCGACTTCGGTCTGTACCGAACCACCGTTGGTGTTGATACAGGCAATGATATGCTTGAAAATGTTACTACCTATGAGGAACAGCAGCGAATAGCCGAGGAGGAGGCTTCCCGGGAGGCCGAATCACAGTCCATAGCAGAATCAATTGCACAGTCCGAGGCCCAGTCAGAAGCCCAGTCAGTAAGTGAGGCAGAAAGTGAAGCTGCACATAAGGCTGACAGGGAGAAAGCCCATACACGCAACACTATAATAACAATAATAATTGTAATTGCAGCTGTAATTATCATTTTCATAATAATGGCACTTGTAATCCGCCAGAAACGTATGGCTGCTAAAAGACGCAGGAAAAAGAGAAGGAAATAAAAAACAAGCTGATATAAATCTATACACAGGGAAATACAAATCCATATGTTTCGAGAATATCTCTTAATTGCGTATTTTCACTATCTGATAAATATAAATATTTATCTTTATTATGGAAATATATGATTGGACATGTATCATTGGCAATGCAAAAGCTGTACTTATCATCCAATAAAATTGATACCTTTTCCGTAAACCCACAGGAAGGTGAATCTGTTTTTATAACGTGATTATTAATAATCGCTTTTATTTTACTTAAATCCTCCGAAGAAAGAGATGAGTTCACCGAGGCATCTCCATATTCAAATCTAACAGCTCCACTTGCGCAGTCTGATATATCCACATATTCTGCATTCGCCTTAGAACATGCAGTAAGTACTACAATTGTTATTGTAATAAAAAACATAGTTTTCAATATTTTCATATAAAAATCTCCTAAGATTCTATTATACTTTTGGCTACTACTGGTCCCCACCTAACGGACTGTATGGTTTGCAACGCTGAATGGTTACATGTCCCATTTCCATTTCATATACATTATCGCATAATACTTCAATATCTTCCTTATTATGACTAGATAGTATTATAAGACAACCCGCTTTCTTCTTTTTCAAAATTAAATTTCTTACTTCTTCAATCCCATTTTTATCTAACCCGTTCATTGGTTCATCAAGTATAAGATAACGGGGATTTTCCATTAATGCCTGGGCGATTCCAAGTCTTTGTCTCATTCCAAGACTATATTTTTTTACAGCAAGCCTTGATGCCGGGTCAAGTCCTACCTCCAGCATAGCCCTGTCAACAGCTGCAGCATCTATTCGTCTCCTTATTCCTGCCAGAAGCTGCAGATTCTTTCTGCCGCTGTAATATGAGATAAAACCCGGTGTTTCAATTATAACCCCAGCTTCAGGAAGATAATCAGCGTCTCTGCCAATTATCTTTCCATCACACAGTACCTCACCTGATGTTGGTCTGATTAGACCACATATAGTCTTCATAAGCATTGTCTTACCACTTCCGTTATTGCCAACAAGACCATAGATATGCCCATTTTCCATAGTCAGATTAATTGACTTTAGAATTTCCCTGTGATTAAGTATAAGACTTACATCATTCACTTTTATCATACATTATTCTCCGTTCCTACCTGATAGCATCTCGCCCTGACCATAATAATTACAATTAGAATAACAGTTATTCCTCCCAAATACAAATACGAGCCCCATATTGGAAAAACAGGCTGCCGCAGATACTCCTTAAAATGCATCCATGTAACTGTATGTGCCATTGGAAAGAACCACATTAATTTGCTTGAAATTGAGCTTGTTACTGTCCCTAATACCAGCAACACAATATTAATAACCAATCCGGCTTTGCGCACGTTATTAACAGCTGCAATAAGCAGTACAAGTCCAAGTATAATAAGATACAATGCCATAAATCCCATGGAATGAAGCACCGAAGGAATAAGCTTAAGCTGGTTATATAAATGTCCTGATATAAGCTGGTTAACAAGACCTCCGCTTTTCTCCGGAAAATATAAGGCATATTGTTTAATTGTTGTACTGTACTCCGTATCCCATCTGCAATAAGGACAAATCATTATGCAGGATACCAGCAGAAGAGCCAATATATATGTAATAACAAATATAAAAAGAAATATAAGCTGTCCCAGTGCCCAGGTTCTCTTATTGGTTCTCACATGAAGAAACAGGTCAATCTCTTCTCCCTTTGGAAAGTCCGCTGTCATAGCTATAAATCCAAAAGGCACCACAAGCATTACAATCCAGGAGCTGCATAACGCCATAAATGGCTCAAATAAAGAAAGCTTGCTATTCATATCAAGTGCGCACTGTATAAGCGGCTGGGAAATCAAGGTCTGAATAAAAACGAAAACCACGAAAAATACCAGCAGCTTAGTACTCTGTATATACCTTCTATATTCTGTCAGTGCTATTCTTAATGCTGTTCTAATCATACCAGCACCCCTCTTTTTTTCTGGCTTTTAAGCATCCTTATATATATGGTCACACATATAATCCATAATGCCGCAATTACCCCAACTGATGCCATCTGATTAGTGAGATTTGACATATGCAAAACATTCTGAAACATAAATATACTACATATTCTTATGCCCAGCTCTGAATCAGCTCCCAGTACTAGCTTTAAAATCAATTGATTGTATAGATATGTTAATAATATTGGAACGCATACGAGGGCATACTTATCATTAAATATACCTCCAACAAAATATCCGGGCAATGCACATATCCACCCAAAAATAAACATACCAACAATACTTTTCAATATGTACTCCCATACTGATGATGCATTGACAGTCATAAAAATATATTGCCTGTCCTCAGGTGAAAAGCGTGACAGGCCCGGAAAAGCTATTGTGCATATCAGCATAAATACTGCATATCCAATACAGCACAATACACCTGTCGTTATTCCAAGGGATACTGCCTTGGAAATGCAATAGCTGCTGGTTCTCTCTCTCATAAGCATAAAAATACGATTATTATGCTGCTGCTCTGATGACAGGATTAACAAGTACCCCGCAGATACTACAACAGGCAGGAACAGGCAAAACCATGTTCCTGTTCCTGCCTGTATTACCCCAATGTTGGATACAAGCAAGCTTTCCTGCACCTGTAAAGCCTTCATATTAGCCAACAAGCCCATTATTGTATATTCTTTCCCATGTGTATCTATATAACCGGTTCCAGTCATGCACAGCAGTACAACTCCAATAATAGTCAGCAATGCATATGCCGGATATCTCAGTTTGATTATTTCCTGACGAATGGCTCCCATATACCTAACTCCAATCTGTAAACCTGAAATAGACTTCTCCCGTTACAGCATCAACATACACCGATGCGTACTCTGTATTAGAATTATTTGTTCCTCTAAACATCCAGCAAGCCTTGCACGTCCCATTGTCATTTTCTTCAGCTGTACTAATAAGCTTTATGTACCTTAAGCCCACTCTGGTAAAATTCAGCTTCAGCTCCGGACCCATTGCTTCAGAGGCAATATCCGCTGCATTTTCTAGTGAAATCATACTTGAATTATGCTTTTCGGCTTCTATCAATGGTTCCGATGCGTTATCACCGTCATATGCACACACGCCAAGAGAATCTGCTATATATACTCTGATAATATCCTCATTAATGGAATATGCTGACCCTGCCTCAGTCCTGAAATTGCCAAATTTTGCAGCTGAAAATGGTATGTTATTGTATTGTCTTGCTATATATACCTCATATGCACAGCGACCATCACATTCCAGCACCTGAACCTCTGTCGCTATCGCGCTTACTCCATCAGCTACAGGATAAGGATTGCCAGCTTCGATATATTTGACTGCCATATCAGCTGCATCCTTAATGGAAAGCTTGGAATCGTCCAGCATGGTATTTTCCGTATCATCTATATCCTCATATTTGTATGTCCTGGTAATCGGATATTCATCCTCCAAATATGATAATGAAGCCTCAGCATCCATTGACAAATTCTTATTTTTTTCAAGATAATAGCCTAATCTTCCATCAACAAGTCTTCCAAAGCCATATTTTCCCATAATGCAGCATATCTTATCTTCTGCAATATAGAAGCCATTTCCTGTTGCACTATCCATGCAGTCAACTGCAAGAGCATAATTCTGTTCCTCCGGATTGTCCTCATTGTCGTATACAATTTTATCGCCAATAACACGTATTGTCTTATCCGGTGGATATTCGTCAGAAAGCTTTAATCTGGTTATCTCTTTAGTTAATTCATCAACAGCCATCTGAGGTGTAATTGTGCTTTCCTCAGGTGTAAGCTCTGTAAATTCAGTTATATCCGGGAATTGTTCAAAAACACAATCATCAAAAGAAATATTTGTATATTCCTTGTTCTTAATGGTGTCACATTCCTGCTGATAATTATCTTTCTCCCATTTAACTGTAACAGACGTATCTGTACTGCTATTGCACCCACATAAGCTTAATGACGCAAATAATACTATAACGGTAAGAAATCTTTTCTTCATTCAAATACCTCTCTCTTTTTTATGATATATAATCAACAATCTTGATTAACCTCACAGGTCAACACACCCTTTTCCATTCTCCAAACCCTGTCACAAAGCAAATCCACATCCTCTCTTGAGTGTGAAGCAATAAGTATAAGTCTGCCCTCTGCCTTCTGTTCAAGAAGGAATTGTCTAAGCCACTGGATTCCATCCTCATCAAGACCATTGGTTGGCTCATCAAGAATCAATATTTCCGGTTTTTCCATAACCGCCTGCGCTATAGCGAGACGCTGTCTCATTCCCAGACTGTATTTTCCAACATGCTTTTTCATATCGGGGTCCAGTCCTGACATTCTCATTGCACTCTTAATATCTCCATCCCCTGCAATGTCTTTTATCCCTGCAAGAAGCTTAAGATTCTGATATCCACTATAGTATGAAAAAAAACCTGGCTCTTCGATAATAATTCCCGCAGCTGGAAGAAAGTCCATATCTTTTCCAATCTGTCTGTTATTAACAGCTATTGTACCTTCTGTTGGCTTCATAAATCCGCATATGCACTTAAGTAGCACCGTTTTCCCAGAACCATTTCTTCCTCTGAATCCATATATATTTCCACTTGTCAATGCAAGATTGATATTATTCAGAAGCTTTGATTTTCCTATTTGAAGTGACACATTCTTCACTATAATTTTCTGCATATATTTCTCCTCTTCATTCCAATCATACATATAAGTACAATCACAATGATTGCAGCTATAAAATAAATATAAGAGCCATATAACGGAATCCTGGCATGTCTTACGTATTCCTCAAAATGTCCCGATACTGATGAATTAGCTGACGGAAAGAACCATTTGACATTAATGTCAAGCAAACGTGCAGCTGCGCCAATTCCTATCAAGCCAATACATATGCCATAGGAAAAATATCTTTTTCCATATATCTTACCACACATAAGAACCACGCTGTAAAGAATCATGGACAAATGAGACAGCGTTATTGTATACAGAAACCCAGCAGTTGGGCTCATCTGATTATATATATCTCCCGAAATAAGTTTGGACACCTCTGAGCCTGATTTTTCAGGGAAATACAAATAGTATCTTGTTATAACCTCACTCCAGTTGCTCTGCATTGTTATATGACCAATGCACGATATAATTGAAGTAATAAGAAGCCCCACTTCAATGGTTATCCCACACAGAAAAGATAGAATAAGCTGGGAAAATACCCACTCTCTTTTCCCCATTCGATACACACACCACATATAGCTTCCTTCCATTACAGGAAAATCTGCCATCATAACCAGAAAAATAATAGGTGTTATCAGTACAACAATATATGAATTGCACAATGCTATATATGGTTCAAAAAGCTGTAGATTCATTCCCATATCCACAGAGTGCTGGCACATAACCTTTCCAACAGATTCCCTGGCATATACTATCAGCATTAAAAGAAGAACAATACGAGGATTGGCAAGCCAGCGTTTATACTCTGCCCACGCCATTCTGCAACAGGATTTCATTAAGCACCACCTCCATTATCCTTAGCAATGCCCAGCCGTACTCTATATACAGTAATTGCTATTCCCCACAGCACTGCAATAATCAGCAGATTCCATCCAAAATAATGAATATTTTGCCAAAAGCAGGTGTAATTGCTCCATGTTCCATAATTGCTCATACCCTCAAATATTCTTTCAGATATGCTTCCGTCCACATACCCCATTACCACGCCT
The DNA here is from genome assembly GCA_964441705.1 of uncultured Butyrivibrio sp. Classification (GTDB taxonomy): domain Bacteria; phylum Bacillota; class Clostridia; order Lachnospirales; family Lachnospiraceae; genus Eshraghiella. The sequence continues at coordinate 13,767 of CAYTWF010000026.1, read as the reverse complement.
GCAAAAATTGAATAATATGTATATCCTGCGAAAAAAGGAATACTTACACACAAATATATACTGGACGAGAATGCCGCTGTAACAAGACCTACAGCACCACACACACATCCATATAAAAACATTCCCATTATTTGAAAAACATAAATAAAATTCATTCCCATAAGTCTGTAGAGTCCAATTGTGTTACCATTAGAATCCACCGAATAATGCATAACTATATTCTCATAATCATCCACACTTGAGATATCCGGAAAAAGAATTATAACTACTATCATGCATATCAAAGCCGCAAGTGCATAAGCAGTCCCACTGCTTATTAATGCTGCCGTTCCTCTTGACAGTGCCTCACAATTCTTGCCTTTTCTAAAAATCATATAACGCTTAACATTATTTTTTCTTTCCTGACATATTGTTCCGGTAAAGCAAAGTGCTGACAATGCCATTCCGTACATTGCAAGTGCTGATTTTGTAGTCGTAAGAAACACCATTTGACTTGTAATTCTTTTTTCAGCATACTCTGACGGATTAATCTTCATTGCAGTAGTCAAAATATTATACGATGCCCCTGTATCATCCATGTATACCCCAAATGTTAACAGAATACTTAATAAAAGAACCACTGAAAGCCAGAATCCGCTGCTTGTATATATCTTGATTAATTCCTGTCTGGTACTCCTAAGATATAGTCTCATATATTCACCCTAATTATCCTCTTGTGACTTCACCCGTACATATATCAACATATATTTTTACAGTTTTTAAATCACTTTCATTAGTTAATGTAAATGACCAATATGGTGCTGCCTTTAGTTTATTTGATTTCTCATCTGCAAAAAGCCTGTATTCCATGCCTATTCCAATCACATCAAAAATTGTTCCTTCTGTCAGATATGAAGAAACATTATCCATAACTGTTTTAAATGATACCATTTGAGTTATTGCTTCTTTTTCTTCAACATCCGAATACATATTTACAAGCCCAAGTGTAACATCTACCTTGTTACCTTCAATCAAAAATGCCTCACCCATTATTTCTAACTCATTACTCTCACCAGCTACAACATCACCATTTCTTACCATTCTGAAAGGTATTCCATTATAGCTGAAGGTTCTGTTTGCGTGGAATGCATATACATCTTCATCAATAACCTTCATTGCATCGATGGCTACCACTTTATTCTTAATCCCATTATCTGAACCATCCAATGGATAATGCTTGTCAAAGTATTCCTCTATTTCCTTCTTAGCCTCAGCAACACTTATCGTTCCATCCTTTATCTGATAAGTATCTGATAAATCATCATTAACGCAGTCATAGGATTTAACAAGCTCCAACGAGTCACTTGCTGCAAATGCAAGCAGATTCCCTGTATACCCACATATCACTCCCTGCGACGCATAAATACACCCGCTGGATGTTATTTCCATTTGCTGACCCGACTCTTTATTTTTATAATACAGTAATGGGCAGGTTTCAAACTCTGTAATTTTATCTCTATAATCTGCATAATTCTTGTCATACTGAACCCCATCATCTGTTAATATGTACAGGCACTTCTCATCCAGCATATTATTATCCAGCACCGCTTCAAAAATATGTTTAAGTTTATCAATATTTTCCAAGGATGCATCAGTTCCAATAAATGCCTCCGGACTAATCTGAAAGGTCTCAATGTCATCGCTATCCGGGCAATCAACCTTATTACATTTAATTTTAAGGTTATCGTAGGTGTCGTACTTGCTAATAATACTGATTTCATCTCTTATGTCTTTTATTGTTTTCACATCCTCGTTTGCATTCCTGCATCCCGTAAGTGAAAAAATGAGGCATATAAGTGATAGTACAATTATTTTTTTCATATACTGCTTCTCCTCCTCGTAAAGTCAATAATCCACTTAACCACTTTTCCCATAAAAAAGCTCTAAAGATATTTGATATCTGCAGAGTATCACCTTTTTAATAATTTGTGTGTCAATTACACTGAATGGTATGTTTTCTAACACTGAATGGTAATACCACCGTTGCTCTGTACAAATTATCATTACATTCCGTATCGTAAAATCCTCCCTCTTCATTCACCACCTTCTCAATATTTTCGATTCCATATCCCTTTTTACCTATTGGTGTATCATTAAAATTATATGAATTTGCTATATTAATTGTCAGCATCCCCTCACTTGATTTAATTGCTATACTTATTTTTTTATCCATAGCGCATTTCATAGCTGCATTGTATGCATTATCTATTAGATTACCAAGAATAATTGTTAGATTGGAATTACTAATAGACATTTGGCTGCTATCTATATTAATATCTGACTGCAGCGTAATATTGCCAGTCTGAGCCTTGTATATCAGGTCACTCACCAGTGCATCTATTGGTGCGTTTCCCGTATCAATATGCTGGTAGGCATCCTTTACTTCATCGAGAGTCTCATTAATATATTTCAATGCATCATCTGTATGACCATCCTCCACCAGCTGACGTATACTTTTAAGATGCTTATCAGTATCATGAATTAATCTCCTGATTTGCTTGTATTTTTCCGTTATTGTTTCATGATTCTTCTGCTGATAAAATAATTCCTTTTCCAAAACCGCCTCATGCTCCTGGGACATTCCCGCTGCTGTAATCCTATCCAGCAGACCATACATAAGCATATTTAAAGCAATTACAAGCACTGCCATAAGACATATTCCTTCATTAAAGCCCTGTATGTCTGACAATACATACTGATTAACAAGTAACAGCACTGCTATACTGACAATAAGACAGGTCAGAATTGGCAGCTTATACTCCTTTTCCCGTATTGTAGTCTCTTTTTTCACAATTAATGAAATTATAATGATAAAAATAAGGCAAAGCAGTTTGGACAGACACAAGCCAACATACATTTCATTTTCATTAGCAAGTGTGGCTACCGACATTCTCTGGAGTATTCCTGCAACAATCAGCTCCGAAGAATAGCCAATAACTTCAAAGCCTATTCCAAGAAGTATTTTAATATATATCCTTGTTCTATACAGAAATGAAAATGCTGTAACAAGTATTACAGTTCCACCTATGTATACAATTGTGTCTGAGAAAACACCTGATAAAAAGCTCCATCCAACAACGCATGCTGACATAATTACGAGAATAATTCCTCGATTAATAAGATTTCTGTTATGTCCTGCTATTGCTTCAATAAAATAAAACATTGTAGCAGCATCTGCTATGCAGCATATAATATCAATTAAATATCTCATCCCTGTTACCCCATCCTCTTTACAAAGCTGTCTGTTACAAGCTTATGAATTGTGCCTATTCGGTCTCTGCTTATATCTATATCCCTTCCATTTCTAAGGAGCAGCTTTTTCTTCTCAAGCTTCATAATGTATTCAGTATTCACAAGTGCGGAGCGATTAGGTGCTATCATATACCTGCTGCATTTTTTCCATAATCCGAAAGTGTCCCTTTGGCATCAAATTCTCCCTGTTTAGTTGTAACTCTCAATATGCGGTTTCCCTTTTTAGTGCTTTCTATTAGAATTATATCCTTATCTTTTATCTGATACTTCATATTCTCATAGGTGAAAAGAATATACTGTTCCTTCTCTTCCTCATGGTACCTGAGTGCATTAATTATCTTTTCTTCAAAAACATCATAGCTCATTGGTTTGGAAATATACTGCGCTGCTCTTACGTCAAAGCTTGCCTGCATGTATTGAGGATATCGTGAAACATACATAATAATAACCTCATGGTCAGGAATTCTTCTGATTCTTCCCGCTGTAAGAATTCCATCCGTTGCGCCCATTTCAACATCCAGCATAATAATCTGATATCTGCCAATTTCATACTGGGATAACAGCTCTTCTCCACTAAGATACCCATCGACTTTAACTTCAATATTCTGCCTGATGGCCAACCTTGTTCCATAGTCCTGAATCTTCTCTATTTCATTGAGTTCATCATCACATACAGCTATAGTCAGCATATTTTCCAATCTCCTTTTGATATGTTAATTAATTATAACATATCAACGTAAAAATATTTATGGCTATATTGAATCGTATATGTAGTAATACTCAATCGTAATATATGTATTATCTATATCAATATTATGCTTTACACTTTATTTTGTCAATTAATATTTTGCTCAGCAGATTATTGATTCATAATAATTTATGTGTTAAAATAACCTCAATTAGGAGTATGAAACCATGGCAGAGCGCAACTACTTTATTAATGGAATTACCGAACTACTTATTTTATCTATTTTAAAACACCATGACAGTTATGTGTATGACATAACCAAAACCATACAAGAAGACTCTCTTGGATGTCTTTCCATATCTCAGAACACCATATATGCTGCTTCATATAAGATGGAAAGAGAAGGCAAAATATCTGAGTATTCCAAGCTGGTAGGCAGAAAGAGAGTACGCGTATATTATCGAATTGAGCCAAGTGGAATTGAATATCTTACAGAATTATCTAATAACTACCATCAGACAATTGACGGCGTTAACCAGATATTAGATTCCTTTGCTGATTACATTGAAACGAGGAATGAGAGTAATGACGAACAGGATTATTAATAGATATATTCACAGAACCAAAGTACTTTTTCCGTCAATAAGACGCTGTGAGCGGCAATATCTTTCCACATTAAAAATTAATATTATGGACTATGCCGAAGAGCATCCTGATATTACATATGATGAATTATGCAGTGAATTTGGCAGTCCTGCTGATGTTCTTACATCATATCTTGCAGGAATTGATATGGATGAGATTATTAAAAGAATTAACATAACACGCATTGTACGAATTATCGCAACAATTATTGCTATTGCCGTTATTGCCGTTGCAGCCATTCGTATAATACATATGCAACAGGCTCATGCTATTTTTGAACGAGAAGAGGTTGTATTAAAAGAATTTGAAATAAATTAAAATATGTACCATTGTCATTTTCAAGCTCTATATACCTCACTTTAATTGAACGGTAAAATAACATTAGCTATATATATTCCATTTTCTATTTTTGTGTTATAGACTCCACCATTTTTTTCTGTGGCACGTTCTACATTTTCTATTCCATAGCTTTTAACCATATGGCTAATCTGCTGTTCTGTAATAGGATTGCTCACAATAATAATGCATTTATCCTGCTCAGCGACAATTTTAATATCAATGTATTTGTCTCCTGTTATTTTTGTTTTCACTGCGTTGTAAGCATTATCCAGAAGATTTCCAAGGATAGTTGTCATATCATAATTATCTGTCAAAATCTTATTATCTATATGAATGTCTGTCCGACATTCAATGCCTGTCTTATCACACCTGTTCATTACATCACTTACCAGAGCATCTATAACCATATTTCCAGTATTAATATACTTATATACTTTATTTGACGTATGAAGCGTACTATCAATATATTCCAGAGCATCACTCTTTCTGTCTTCCTCAACGTATTGTCTGATACTCTTAAGATGCTTATTGGAATCATGTATTATCATTCGCACCTGTCTGAATCTTTCCATTATCTGAGCAACATTTTTACTTTGTATTTCCATATCATTTTTAACAGCAGCTTCTTTTTCCTTTAATTCACTTATTTCCCTGATATTATCAAGCATATAAAAAACCGCCATATTCATGGCAACAATGAGAAGTCCTATAAGTCCTATAACCGCGTTAAATTTTCTTTCCTGAAATTCTGGTGTAAGTACAAATAACGCAATAATAACCATGCTTAATACTGGGCATATCAACATACTAAACATGTATTTTTTTTCATTAACATATATTTTACGTCTTACAACTATTGCTATCACTATAACTATTACAAGCATAATCAGCTTGGAACTTATCATTCCATAATAATACAAGGTATCCGATGAATCATCTGTTATCTTTGATAATATTCCTGAGACAATCATTTCCGATGCTGCCGCTATACAGTAGAATCCGAAAGAAATAAACACTTTGGAATAAATTTTGATTCTATACAAAAAAAGTAGTCCAAAGGTTTCTAGTATACCACCAAAAAAAAGTATAAAATAATTGTTGATACTAACGCAGATGTATCCCCACACTATATGTCCAACCACAAAAATTAAAAAGGTGAATACTCTATTAAGTCTACTCTTATCTTTACTTAGTACCGCATTACAAAACAGAAACAAAGTTCCCGCATCCAGTAAATCCCCAAATAAACTGGTTACCTTAGCTATATATTCTTCCATTCTCAACCCTCTTCATAATATTAGTTCCAACCTTTTCCTTAATATCCCTTACTCGATTGCGGCTGATGTCTATTACTGTGCCATCCTTTAAAATAAGGCTGTTGCCGGCAAATTTGTGAACAAATCTGGCATTTACAAGAATCGAACGATTAGGTTCTACCAGATAATCTGAATACATGTCCAGATAATCCCTAAGTCTCCCCTTCGCAGTAAATGTTCCACCAGAGGTCACTATCATTAAAAGTAAAGGTTTTCCGATTTTTGACATACTTCTGACCGATATCAAATCACTTTCATTAACATAATATCTGTCACCATTGTTTTGGAATTCTATTACTTTTTCTTTTTCTTCATTTTTATATTTTATGATATCATTGATTTTACTTTCAAACGTATCATAGCTTAGGGGCTTGGAAAGATACTGAGATGCTCTGACATTAAAGCTAGCCTGCATATATTCCGGATAATTTGACACATATATGATTGCAACATCATGGTCTGGCATTCTACGTATCTGTTCAGCGGTTGCTATTCCATCAAGGCTATCCATCTCCACATCCAAAAACAAAATATCATATTTACCTTTTTGATAATTTTCAATAAGTTCTTCCCCTTTTGAATATTCATCTACACTGATTTGTATTGCGTTTTTCATCGAATATTCATCAGCATGTCTTTTAATCATACGAATTTCTGATGGGTCATCATCACATACTGCTAACTTAATCATGTTGTTGTCTCCCTGAATCTGATTATGGTATTATAATCTTAAAAACCAGAGTCCTCAAAACTCTGGTTTGCACATTCTATATTGCCTTAATTATTTCATCTAGTATCTCAATAGAAGATTCCACATCCCCTTTAACTTCCAGTCTGTGTCCCACTCCCTCAATCTGTAACAACTCAACATCATGTTCTTCACAATGCTCCATAAGAATATTACCATCCAAGTACTTATCCTGGTCACCAGCTATAACAATCTTAATCTTGTGCTCTCCAGTAATATATCTAAGTGTAGGTTCAAGTGGTGTCATATATATCTGAGTACATTCTATTCTCAGTTGCTCTTCTGCATACCCCGCTGCCACTGTACCGATACTTTTGGATATAAATACTATATCGTCGCAGTCCTTCCAGTTAATATCCCCTAACTGCTCTAACATGTCCACACAGACCTTCTTAGATTTCTCTTCAAGCGTCTCGTCAGTGTTGAATCCCGACCTGTATTGAAGTTCAATTATTCTGTATCCCATGTCTTCGTATTTATTACCTGCATAATATAACAATGGCTTATCACAGCTATATTTTATTCCAGGAAAAAGAACACATATCTTCTCACTCATTGGCTTATACCTCTATGCATTCATTAATGTCACATACTTTTTCAATTATTCCATCATGAATATGATATGTCTCACCATATATAATCTGGTGTCCATTCTCCACAAGAAGATAGCTTCCATCAACGATTCCATAGAAATCCCTGCCCACACTGTCTTCGCAGGCAATATCCTGAATAGACCTGCGTCCATCCAGATTAACAGTTAGCATATACTGATAATGTGGAATAATCATTACGTTGGATATTCCAAGTCCGGGAATGAATCTCTTATATTCCGGGTCAAGGCTCTCTCCATCCAGCTCCGGCATTGCATACACCTGCTCGGCGCTGTTCATTGTTCCGGCACTGATACCGATTACAATTCCCTGATACTGTGAGATACATTCTTTTAAACCAATTCTGTTGAAGAATTCGCTCTCAGTAGGTACATGTCCACCTGATAAAAGAACTACGTCATATGAATTAATAAGCTCAACGCTCATCTTGGGATTACGGTCATCGCATGTATCTGAACATTCAAGTGGCAGTCCACTTTTTTCAAAGGCTGTTGAGAGCATGCGGTTAACGCTGTCATTAATCTCATAGCAGGAAGGAGAAGAGGCAATGATAAGCAGTCTCTTACGTCCTGTCCATAGAGCCTTTAACCTTTCCACAAAACCATTATCATTATTAAACGCACATGGTCTTGTACAATCATTGTCAATAGAGCCTCCTGGGCTGCTTGTAAGAAATGCTGTCATTGCCTTCCTCCAATAATCTTTATTTAACTACTATATTAAGAATCTTTCCTTTTACATATATTACTTTTACAACATTCTTTCCTTCAATTGCTTTGGCAACTGTTGGAACTGCAAGAGCTTTTTCTTTTGCAGATGTTTCATCCTCATCAACTGCAAGCTCTACCGTTCCCTTAACCTTACCATTAACCTGAACACCTATCTCAATTGTATTCTCTTTAACAGCCTCTGGGTCATATGATGGCCACTGTGCGCAGGCAATTGATTCATTGTGTCCAAGTATATTCCACATCTCTTCACCGGCATGTGGACAGATACATGAAAACATCTTAATAAAGCCCTCTGCATATTCTCTGGAGCACTTTCCCTCTTTGGTAGCAGCGTTCATGAATATCATCATCTGGCTGATTGCTGTATTGAATCCAAGTGTTTCATAATCCTCTGTTACCTTCTTAACAGTCTGGTGATATACCTTCTCAAGTGCCGGACTTGCATCCGTAATATTCTCTGAAGCTGTGAAGAAGTTATATACCTTACCAATGAATCTTCTTGCACCCTCAACACCCTGTGGATTCCAAGGCTTGGAGGCTTCAAGTGGTCCCATGAACATCTCGTACAATCTTAATGTGTCAGCTCCATAATCCTTAACGATATCACTTGGATTGATTACAAATTCTGGGAATCGTTTGCCCATCTTAATTCCGTTGGAGCCAAGAATCATACCCTGATGAACCAGCTTTTTAAATGGTTCCTTTACTGGTGATACGCCCTTGTCATAAAGGTATCTGTTCCAGATTCTTGAATACATAAGGTGACCAACTGCATGCTCCGGTCCGCCAATATAGAGGTCAACTGGAAGCCAATGCTTAAGTAATTCCGGGTCAGCAAGTGCCTTATCATTATCAGGGTCAATGTATCTCATATAATACCAGCTTGAACCTGCACTTCCTGGCATCGTAGAGGTCTCTCTTTTACCCTTAATTCCATTATGCTCATACTTCTTCCACTCTGTCGCATTCTCAAGTGGAGCCTGTCCGTTCCTGCCCTTATAATCCTCAAGCTCAGGAAGAATCAGTGGCAGCTCATCATCATCAAGTACATGAATACTTCCATCCTCAAGATATACCACTGGAACAGGTTCGCCCCAGTATCTCTGTCTTGCAAATATCCACTCACGGAAATGGTAGTTAGCAGTTCTCTTAGCTACACCCATCTCAACTAATTTATCAGTAATAGCTACCTTGGCTTCTTCTACTGTAAGACCTGTAAATTCCTCTGAATTAATAAGTTTGCAGCCCTTTCCAAGATAATCATATTTCTCAAATGCTTTTTCACTGACATCAGCACCATCAATTACCTGAATTCTAGGAATGTTATGAGCCTCTGAGTACTCAAAGTCTCTCTGGTCATGGGATGGAACTGCCATAACAGCACCTGTTCCATAATTAGCCAGTACAAAATCACCTATATAAAGAGGAACCTCTTTGCCATTAACAGGGTTAACTGCGTATACTCCTTCAAGAACGCATCCGCTCTTACCCTTGTTAAGCTCTGTTCTGTCCATATCGTTCTTCTTAATTGTCTCGTCAATATATGCCAAAACCTCTTCCTGATTCTTAATTCTTGGCATAATATCCTTAACTATCTGTCCATCCGGAGCCAATACCATGAATGTAATACCATAGATTGTCTCAATACATGTTGTAAAAATAGAGAATTCTCCACCTCCAACAATCTGGAATTTAACCTCGACACCCTCTGACTTTCCAATCCAGTGTCTCTGCATTTCCTTGGTTGATTCAGGCCAGTCAATTTCATTAAGTCCCTCTAACAATTTATCAGCAAAAGCAACCTGGTCAATAACCCACTGCTTCATATTCTTACGAACTACAGGGTATCCGCCACGCTCTGATTTGCCATCAATAACCTCGTCATTGGAAAGAACTGTTCCCAGCTCTTCACACCAGTTAACCGGCATATCCACATACTTGGCATATCCATCGAGATATAGCTGCTTAAAAATCCACTGTGTCCACTTGTAGAATTTAGGGTCGCTTGTTGCAAGGAGCTTGCTCCAGTCATAATCAAAGCCGAGTTCCTTAAGCTGACCTGTAAAGGTCTCTATATTTTTCTGAGTAAAGCCGTTAGGATGATTACCTGTGCTTACTGCGTACTGCTCAGCTGGCAGTCCAAATGAATCATAGCCCATTGGATGAAGAACATTGTAGCCCTGCATTCTCTTCATTCTTGAAATTATATCTGTTGCTGTATATCCTTCCGGGTGTCCTGCATGAAGACCTACTCCTGATGGATATGGAAACATATCAAGTGCATAAAATTTAGGTTTTGAAAAATCCCATACATCTGTCTTAAAGGTCTGGTGCTCCTCCCAGTATTTCTGCCATTTAGGCTCAATGGCCTTGGGATTGTAAGTTGTTGTATTTGACATAACTGCCTCCTGTATTATTACGCTCAAAATACTTATTTTATCGTATTTTTTCATATAAAGCTATATTAACCACAATCAATTTGTTTGTCAATATAACTTGGACCATTCTTCCCTTGTTATGGCGTATACTTTGGTAATTGTATTCACCTCATCTTCAAATTCATCCACCTGACTCATTCCATTAGCCATAGCTGTGGAATATGAGCCTACATTAGTGTATTTCATGTAGGAATAGATAATATTAAAAGGTGTATTTTTAAATGTCCAGTCTCTTACTGCCCTTGCTGCTTCACTGGCATATCCTTTTCTCTGCTGGTCTTTTCTTATGTGATACCCAATTTCCGGTTTGATAGTATCTCCTATCATCTGCATTGTAAGTCCACAATCTCCTATCATCTCTCCGGTTTCTTTTATGGTAACTGCCCATAATCCAAATCCAAAGATTGTATATCTCTCAACATTTTTGCTTATCCATCCTCTTACACGGTTCTCATCAAAGGTATATGGATAATGCTGCATAATATCTGAATCTCCTAATACAGCATATAAATTCTCGTAGTCATCCATTGTCATCTCCCTAAGGATAAGACGTTCTGTTTCAATTGTCATATGTGCCTCCCAACCTATCTATACAGCATCAAAATATCTTTCAGTTTTTCTATATCTTCCATAGTAGTTGACCATCCAGTTGCCAGTCTTACAACTGTATGATTCTCGTCATATTTTTCCCAAAAGCTGACTGCCACCTTGCCCTCCAATGCCTTAAGCTGATTATTATCAAGAATAACAAACTGCTGGTTAGTAGGGGACTTAAGGAAGAATCTGTAACCCAATTCGTCAATAACCTTCTTAAGCTCCTCAGCCATATCAATTGCATGGCGTCCAATCTCCATATACAGGTCATCAGTGAATAATGTATCAAACTGAACTCCAAGTAATCTACCCTTTGCTAAAAGAGCACCTCTTTTCTTAACTGAGTTCATAAAATGGGCTGGTCTGTTGCCTCTGGTAAACACTACTGCCTCGCCACATAATGCCCCAGTCTTGGTTCCACCTATGTAAAACACTTCGCAAAGCCTAGCTATATCTGCAAGTGTTACATCACAGTCCCTACTCATTAATCCATACCCAAGTCTTGCTCCATCAATAAATAATGGAATATCGTACTCCATGACAGCTTCATGTATATCAGTCAGCTCCTCTCTGGAGTACAAGGTTCCATATTCAGTTGGATATGATATATAAACCATTCCAGGAAATACCATATGTTCATGATTGCCATCCTCATAGAAATCCTTAAGATACTTACGCAGCTCCCCTGAATTAAGCTTGCCATCCTGCTGTCCTACAGTCAGTACCTTATGTCCGGAATATTCTATGGCTCCCGCCTCATGGGCGCTTACATGACCTGTTCCAGCTGCTACAACGCCTTGATAATCTTTTAACATAGTTGAGATTATAACCGAATTAGTCTGTGTTCCTCCTACCAGAAATTCCACCTGTGCATCAGGGCACTCACAGGCCTTGCAAATCTTTTCTCTGGCACTTTCACAGTATGCATCTGTTCCATAACCGGAAAGTGGCTCAAGATTAGTCTCCATTAACCTTTTAAGTATCTGTGGGTGTGCCCCTGTATTATAATCGCTTTCAAAAGATATCATATGGTTCTCCTTAATTATGTCTGTTATATACTTGTAAAATTAGTAAAAGCATCTACCTTTGTAACTCCGTCAACATGCACGTACACGTCCATGCAGGTAATTCCATTTTTCTCATATACGTATTCAAAACAGCTTAATACCTGGTCACGAGGTTTTTCCTTGAATCCGTTAGCGTTAAGATGCTCCATTATCCTCTTATATGCATTAGGAATTCTTTCAAAAGCTGCCACAAATGGGTCATATATTGTAATCCTTGCATAATCAGCCTCAACCTGATTAGCATATTCCACACCCGGCATATCGGTCTCAAAGCCATCCGGAAGTATATATGCCGAAACATAGCCTCTCATTCCGAACCTGTTCTGCAGCTCTGATGACACAAAAGGAAAATCCCAGCCGATACGCCTTGCCTGTGGATGCATTGACAGCAATCCGCAGTTACGTGCCCATCTGTCCATGTAATCATTAACATCACCCTCAGGATTAGGTGATACAATTACATATCTGGCCATTTTGAATGGTGCAAGCCTACATATCTCAATCTCTGAATAGATTCCTTCGTATGCCTGAAGATTCTCTTTAATCATGGTGTCCATCTTGCATGAAAATAAATTGCTAAGCTCTACTATCTTGTTAAGTTCTGGAATTACCTCATCTGATTCCCATCTGGAAACAGTCTGACGAGATACACTCATCTTCTCTGCTAACTGCTCCTGCGTAATTTTCTGTTGTTTTCTCAAATACTGAATATTGCTTCCCAAACTCATATTATTGCCTCCATTAGAATTTTTTCCATTGGCCATTGGATTAAGATAATTATGGCATCTCTCACACAATTATTAAACCAATCATTATTTGATTTTCCAGTCAGAAATGTAACACAGTAGTTTACATTTTATAGTTTCTGTCTACTTATTATAGTCCGTTATCGAAATAAGCACAATGCAAGATTGTATTCTGTTAAGGAAAAATCTTATTGCTTTTTTATAGTAAATAGTACACAATAATTATAATGTTTAAGAAATATGTTATACCAAGTCTTAATTAACTTTAATAGTAAAAATAGCATTCAATTTGTGTCAGCACTGCTGACACAAATTGAAGAAAGGATTTTTATGTCCAAAGATTTACATATTGATTTTACAAAAATCACTACCATAATAGAAACATCCAAGCGAAACGCTCTGAAAAAAGTAAACGAAGAACTAATCACGATGTATTGGTCTGTCGGAGAATTATTAAGTCAAGAGTCCAAATTATCCACTTTCGGTGATTCATATATCGATTCTATGTCACAGTATATTCAAAAGCAATTTCCTGGCATAAAAGGATTTAATC
>CAYTWF010000025.1:0-38616 GCA_964441705.1 uncultured Butyrivibrio sp. | reverse complement strand
CTGTGAGATACCTTTCCTAACAGACGAAATGCTTATCTAAATGACATTGATTAATTTTAATCATTTTATTAAAAAGCCTTTTAATAATTATTATTAATATTCCAATTACTGCAAATGTAAATACAGCCATAAAAATACTGCTGATTGTTTCATTGTTCATTATTTCCTCTGAAATGAAGCATGAGAAAAAGCTGTGTCCAATAAAATCAAATAAAGCTATTGTTACTATTGACCATACGGTCAGCAAAAGCTGTCGTATTATTTTTGACTTAAAAATAAGAAACGAGCTGGTAAAAGTCATAATTGCCATACATTCAATCCTGAAGTCCGGCAGCCATACAGCAGCAGCCGCATATAAAAAGACAGCCACCACAACAAGCCCAAGTCTTTTACCTCTTGGACGTTCACTGATGTCTGTCATATACTTAATTAGCAGGTAGAATTTAGCTAATTCTACCACCCCATCTGTTAACCATTTCACATATTCCATAATATCCCTACCCTCTCGTATCCAGGTCCTTTTGCAGCTGTTCAAGATAATGAACCAGCACGCCACCCTTGGACCTGATTATGTAATCATGATTGATTTCTCCATATTTAAAATGCTTAAGACCTCCGTTTGCTGCACGCATAACGAACCGCTTAATATCCACAAAGGGAATATAGTACCGCTCATCCCTTTTGGAATAATATATGAGAATAAATGCAATTCCTCCCTGCTTTTCAAAATCCTCCATGAACCTGTACTGATGCTCGTGAAGGTTCTGCAGCGAGAAATTGTCTGTGGCGCATTCCTTAGCATCGAAGCACACCGGAATCCCCTGAACCGTGCCTATATAGTCGATTGTACTTTTCTGGTCAAAATATGCCAGCGTAATATGTCTTGTACTTTTATCAATAGTTATTGGTGTTATGGGCGTAGGTATCTTCTGAATCAGAGCAAGTCCGTTATTACGGTATATTTCATTGCTCATATTAATCATCTCTTCAAGAACCGAACCCCTTAAGCCCCTTGATTCTGCCATCTACAACAGCTCCTTAATGTATCTTCCGAATTCCTTTGGTATGTCAGTGTGAAAGGTGCGCCCTGAAATATTGGCAAAGTCCCCTTCCATTTCAGGAAAAACAACCTCGTATGAATGAAGCAGCTGTCTTCTGGCATTAAGCTTACGGTTAATCTCTCTGTCTCCATATTTGGGGTCACCAAGCACTGGATGTCCAATAGCCGCAAGATGTGCCCTGATTTGATGAGTCTTACCGGTAATAAGCTTAACCTTAAGAAGGGTTACTGCACCCTGGTGAGCAAGGGGCTCATACTCTGTATGAATCTCATCTGAATCCTCCAGCTCAACAGCTGATACGACCACCTTATTAGTACGGCTGTCCTTATGAAGATATCCATGAATTGCTGCTGGCTGTCCCACATCACCACATACAAGAGCAAGGTAATATTTGGACACCGAACGGTCCTTAATTATCTCTGACATCTTCTGTAATCCCTTAAGTGACACGCCGCCAATCATAAGACCACTGGTATTTCTGTCAAGACGGTTGCAAAAGGCAGGCTTAAAGGTTTTAAGCTCACTGCGGTTAAAGCCGTGATGACACATATAATCCACCAGATATTCATTCATTGTAATATCTGTGGGATTGGATTTCTGGGAAAGAACTCCCACCGGCTTGTCGGCCAGAATAATATTTTTATCCTTATATATTATTTTCAGCTTAAAGCCATCATCTGCCAGCTCTGCTATATCGCTTCCCATGAATTTCTCTATTGTATCGTCAGCCATAAATACCTTAACTACGTCACCCTTGTTCAGTATTTCACTGCCCTTTGCCTTGGCGGCATTCAGTACAATATTTTTATTTCTAAGCTGCTTAAAAAGCAGTCCTTTTTCGGCATTGGGAAGCAGCTTTGCAAGGTACTTGTCTATTCTCTGTCCTGCCTCATTGACATTAATTGTGAATTCTTTCATATTCTCTCTTTTCTTCTATACGCTCATAATGGAAAGCTTTTCAAATACCTCTTCAATATGCTCTTGCTGCTCCTTAGTATTGTCAGCGTTACGCAGAGCCAAAGCCTTTGCCCGCTTTTCATACTGCTTAAAGTCCTTGTACAGCTTGACCTTGGCATCATAATTGTAATAATTCAGGAAATTAACAATGGCTTTTTCAAATGCACCCTCATCTGCTTTTTCATTACGTGTATATGCTATTATATTCTCGTCCTTATCTATTATCAGATATAACACCTCGTAATTTTTCTCTGAGCCTGTAATCATTAGCTCACAATACAGTGGAATTGGTGCAATAGCGGTTTTAAGCCTGTCATATTCCTCCTGCTCCACGTTATTTTTCCACGGTACAACAAGATACTGTACGAATATTTTGGTGGTTGGAAGTACAATAAGTACTGCCACAATGGTAATATAATTCTTAGGTGAGCCTGTAATAATATATCCGGTTACAAATACAAGAAGCATAAGGAGAAAGCCTGTAAGTGAGGCTATTCCAAGTGATATTTTTCTGTGCTTCATGTAGCCCGGTCTGCCTTTGATGTATATTTTCTTCAATTGTTAGTCTCCTTTTCTATTTGAACAGCTTCATAATAAGCTTATGTGGAAGCAGCTTTGCTGCCGTTTTCGCCGCCTTCATTGGGATGCCGTATACACTTAGCTCATTTCCCAGTGCTGCATCACGTATGGCCTTGTCTACAACCCTTGCAGGCTTGGCCCGCAGCAGCTTTTTAAAGGAGCTGGTACCTTCCCCTGCTACATCAAAAAACTCCGTATCAACCGGTCCCGGGCATAGTGACGTTACAGTTATTTTTCTTTTTTTCAACTCAGCATTCAAGGCTCTTGAAAAGCTTAGCACATAGGCTTTGGTTGCTGCATACACATTAAAGCCCGGCTGTGGACAAAAGGCTGCAGCAGATGCTGCATTAATGATTCTGCTGTGGTCTGATATATATGGCAGACAGCAGCCTGTAAACTGGGTAAGTGCCCTGCAGTTAAGGTCTATCATTCCACACTGGGCATCTATGTCAAGCTCATCAAACTGTCCCTGCAGCCCATAGCCTGCACAGTTAACAAGCAGCTTAATGTCAGGGGTATTATCCTTAAGGTAATGCGTCCATTCCTTCATATCCTCACTGCTTGTCAGGTCCATTGCAAATATTCTTACCTTCATGGACAGCTCTTTTTCCAATGCTTCCAGCCTGTCCTTTCTTCTGGCAATAATCCATATTTCATTCATTTTGCCATATCTAAGAGCAATCTGCCTGACGAACTCCCGCCCGATTCCTGATGATGCTCCTGTTACAACTGCAATTTTCATTATTGTATGCCTTTCCTAATTAGTCTGTAATATCTGGCGAAAGTCTTCTATGTAGTAATCTGCCAGCTGTCTTTTCTGCTCGTCAACGTCCATTGAATAGCCGTCTTTAACTGCGCATACCTTCATTCCTGCATTATGTCCTGCCATTATTCCATATATTATGTCCTCAAATACCAGACAGTCATTGGGTACTACATTGACCTCTGCTGCACATTTAAGGTATATATCAGGTGCAGGCTTGCCAGCCGTAACGTGGCCTCCTGTAATCACTGTATCAAAATAGTCCATGATTCCAAGGGCTTCAAGGCAGCACTCTGCCAGCTCCCTTGAATTACTGGTGGCAATTCCAAGTCTTAAATCCCTGCGGCGAAGCTCCTTAAGAAATTCCATAACTCCCGGCTTAAGCGGCACCTCATGTCTGTATTTATCCATTGCCATCTCATTCCATATGGCGCCCAGCTCCTGTGGTGTCTCCTTAAGTCCAAAGGTTTCCTTAAAATACTGGGCTGTCTCCATAAAGCTTTTGCCCTCTATAGCCTTCTGCAGATTATCCGGCAGTGCTATCCCTCTGGAACCCAGAAATTCAATGTCTATATTTCTCCACATCCACATGGAATCAATAATTGTTCCATCCATGTCAAAAAGACATGCCTTAATACCATTTAACATATATTAACATTCCTTATCTGTTCTAATTCCTCGCGCTCAAGCTTTCTATACTCGCCCGGAGCCATTGCTTCCGGCAGTGTCAAAGGTCCCATTGATATTCTTTTAAGATAGGTTACTGTATTGCCTGTGGCCTCCATCATTCTTTTAACCTGATGGAACTTGCCCTCATGTATTGTCAGATATGCCTCTGAGCCTGTATCTGAGGCACTGATTATATCAAGTACTCCCGGCATTGCCACAAAGTCCTCATCAACTCTAAGTCCCTGAGCAATCAGTTCGGCATGCTTTACTGTAAGTCTGTTGTCCGTCTTTAAATAATAGGTTTTATCCACATGTCTGCCCGGTGTTAAAAGATTATGTGCCAGCAGACCATCATTAGTAATCAGCAGCAGACCTTCTGTGTCCTTATCCAGACGTCCAACAGGAAAAAGGTCAGTTCTTTTTTTATCCTTAATCAGGTCAATAACTGTTGGCGTATTCTTATCCTCAGTTGCAGAGATTACTCCGGCAGGCTTATTTAAGAGATAGTATTCGTATTGCAGATACTGTATCTCTTCTCCATTATATGTAACATTATCAAGGCTGATATCTGCTTTTTCAGAAGCAGAGCGTACTCTTGTTCCATTAATTGCAACAAGACCCTTTCTAACATAATTTTTTATCTCAGACCTTGTTCCAATGCCCATATCAGCAAGGAATTTGTCGATTCTAAGCTTTTCACCCATTACATCCATCTCCAGCCCGGAAGATACTTGTTCTTCAGGGTCATTCCATTAAGTCGTCCCCAGCCCAGTGGGTAACCATCTACAGTAATAAGTACATTTTTGCTGGTTCCGCGAAGCTGCTTTTCCTCAAGCTCAATTGTCTCGCCCTTAAGGTATTTGATTACATTAATATCGTCTCGGCTAAAATCGGCCACTGTTGAGTAGTCCTCTGCCTTAAGCGTCATTGCAAGCGCCTGACTTGGCTCAAAGCGGTTCTTTTTAAGCTCGCCTAGCAAAAGACCGGTTCGCAGTGCTCTGATGCCTTTGGGATTACCAGTCTGTCTTGGCAGAATAAAAACTCTTTCGCCATTAATTTCAAGCATTGAGGTATCTATATCGCAGCTTAGTTCGTTAATAAATTCACTAATCTCCGTTGGAAGCTTACGACAGCCTCCCGCACTGGTGTTTGAGTCAGAATAATGCTGACCGTTCTTATGTAAAAGTGCAACAAAATGACCTTCTCCCTTAAGATGGTGGGGAAACAGTCTTATTGCCTCCTCCATTCCATACCCACGGGTAAAGCCTTCATAATCGTATATTCTTTCAAGAGAAAAATCCGGATGCTCCTCCAAAAAAGTACGAATATTGTCCTCGTCCTCCATTTTGGAAAAGGTGCAGGTGGAATATACCATATAGCCTCCCGACTTAAGCATATCCGCAGCACTTTTAAGTATTCCTGCCTGTATTGGGGCAAAAAATTCAGGTCCCTGACTCTGCCAGCTTTTAATCAGCTTATTATCCTTACGAAACATTCCCTCACCTGAGCAGGGTGCATCCACAAGTATTTTATCAAAAAATTCAGGAAATCTCTGGGCCAGCTTCTCCGGGTATTCGCAGGTTACAAGCACTCTGCCGATTCCAAATACCTCAATATTCTTAAGCAGTGCCTTTGCTCTTGACGCGCTTATATCGTTAGATACCAAAAAACCGCTTCCATTCAGCTTTGCTCCAAGCTCAGTACTTTTTCCGCCTGGTGCAGCACACAAATCCAGTACCTTGTCACCCAAATCCACAGGCAGTACATGAGCCGGTGTCATTGCACTGGGCTCCTGGAGATAATACAAGCCTGCAAAATAATATGGATGCTTGGCAGGCTTATCACCTTCCTCATAATAAAAGCCATTGTCTATCCATGGTACAGGAGTAAGCTTAAAGGGGCTTATCTTAAGGAAATCCTCTACTGATATTTTGGCGGTATTAACTCTAAGACCATAAAGTCTGGGCTCATTAAAGCTTGCAATATAGTCCTCATATTCGCTGCCAAGAAGCTCCTTCATGGCGTCTGTGTATCTTTCAGGTAAATTCATGGTGCTCCTCTCTGTCTGCTATTTGGCACTCTGGGCTCTGTAGCCCTCTGCAATTATATCCAGCTGTCTTGCAAAGCTTCTAAGCTCCTCAAGGTCATTTTTCTTATATATCTCAAAAAATTCATCCTGAATCTTTACAACCTCTTTCTTATTAGCTACTTTATAAAGATTCTGAATATTATTAAGTATCTCAGATACTATATTGGCATGAGTTGTAAAAGAGCTCTGGGCGTCCATAATCTCATCATGAATTGAAGACATCTCCTCATCCAGCTTAAGAATTGCTTCCGCCGAGGCGTTAAGCCTTACCCTTATGTGTTCTGGGATGTTGCGTCGATACTTATACTGAAGTGAATGCTCAATTGTTGCCCAGAAATTCATTGCCAGTGTTCTTATCTGAATCTCAACAAATATTGTTCTGGTGCCCTCCATCGTCTCCACATTATATGTAACCACCAGATGAAAGCTTCTGTATCCGCTTGGCTTGGGATTACTGATATAATCCTTTTCCTGAAAGATTGTCATGTCCTTTCTCTTCTTAATTATGTCAACCACCTTGTAAATATCCTCTACAAACTGGCACATAATTCTGATTCCGGCAATGTCTTCTACATCATCAGTAATTCTTTCCAACGGAATATTTTTCTTACGGCACTTCTCAAGAATACTGGATATGCTCTTAACTCTTCCATCAACTGCCTCAATTGGAGAATACAAATCCCTTGACCTGTATTCATTGATTATATGGTTGAACTTTACCAACAGCTCGCTGACTGCAAGGTCATAGGGTGTCAGTATCTCTTTCCATAGCTGTATTTCCATGTGTAACCCTCTCTTCTGCCTGCCACGCAGGCAATAATACTTATTATAGTCTTTCTAACAGTTTAACTGTAAACTCATAAACCCTTCTCGTTGATTCTATATACAGCTTCTCGTTATAGGTATGAATTGCCTCCATATCCGGACCATAGGATACAATATCAAGCTCTGGCAGCTTTTGGGAAAAAAGACCACATTCCAGTCCTGCATGTATTGTCTCAAATTCAGGCTTCTTATTATACATATCCATATATGTGTCTGTTATTATATCGCGAAGCCTGGATTCAGGCTTATATGGCCACGCTGCATAATCCCCATGCTCCATTGTAGTTCCACCAAGGTATTCAGCCAGTGTAACCAGTCTGTCTGCCAGCTCTTTTTTGCTCTCTACCCTTGAGCTTCTAATGGAATAGCACAGCTTAAAACCTTCTGAATCAAGTCTTAATACCCCGGGATTAAGTGATGTCTCAATAAGTCTGTCATTATATGGGTTACGAGCCATTACACCATATGGAGCAATTCTTAAAAGAGCTGTAATCCTGTCTCTGCTCATATCATCAACTGCCTCATAATAGCCCTTGAGCTGAAATTCCGGCTTAACTGTAACCTCATCATCTATTCCCTCATACTGACGGCGAAGCTCCTCCTGAAGCTTGGCACACGCCTTCTCCACGTGATTGCAGTCAGCATCATCTATAATGATTGTTACAAGCGCCTTAGGTGTAATTGCATTGTCAACAACACCTCCCCACAATGACTCCAGATAATAATCAATATTCCTGTCAAGCTCTCTTAAAAGTCTTCCTGCAATAAGGTTGGCAGATGGTCTTCCTGTTCCAATCTCCGTACCTGAATGTCCACCCTTAAGTCCCGCAATTGTAATAACCGTTCTCATTCCCTCTGTGGTAACCCGTTCAACCGGAAGGGAGATATCAGACCTCATTCCACCGGCACTCCCTGTAAGGAAGGTTCCTTCATCCTCAGAATCAATGTTAAGCAGGTACTTACCCTTAAGTGATGAATAATCAAGTGCAATTGCACCATCCATTCCTGTCTCCTCATCAATTGTAAATACAGCCTCAATTGCAGGATGCTTAAGTGTAGAATCTTCAAGAATTGCCAGTGCGTAGGCTACAGCAATTCCATCATCACCACCAAGAGTTGTTCCCTTTGCAGTAATATAGCCATTAGCAAGCTCATCCTCACAAAGCTTTAGAGGCTCACTGCTAAAATCATGTGCAGATGCATCCTCCTTAGCTCCTACCATATCAAGGTGTCCCTGAATTATAACTCCCGGATGATTTTCATATCCCGGTGTGGCAGGCTTACGGATAATAACATTACCAGTCACATCTCTGGAATAATCAAGCTTATGGCTTATGGCAAACTGTTCACAGTAGTCACTCATACCTGCTGTATTACCGGATACATGTGGTATATTGCATATATCTTCAAAATAACGAAAAACATTCTTTGGTTCAATATTATCTAGTACTCTCTTCATTATATAACATCTCCTTTTGTCTATTAGCATACATAGTTATTTTGCCACAAATACATATAAAAATCAATCGCTGCGCATAGATTGTTAGTATGAAAAAGATATTAATTTCCCTGGGCTTTCTTATTGCATTTATCCTGATAATAATTAATCCGGCTTATATCCTTGACGGTGCCAGATATGGTCTTACCCTGTGGTATCAGGCGTTAATTCCTGCGCTTTTTCCATATATGATATTAAGCAATATTATAATCATGTCCGGACTGTATAAGGACATGACTCTTATTACACTGCCACTGTGCAGGCTCCTTAGAATTAATCCGGATACCTCAATGTCCATTATTGCCGGTCTTTTCTTTGGTTATCCAGCCTGTGCCCTTAATGCCTGCGCAATGGAAAGGCAGGGAATAATAGACAAACCCAATGCTTTGTTTGTATCCTGCTGCTTTAACAACCTAAGTCCTGCATTTATTACAGGATATATCTGCTCCGGCTTACTTAAAAATACCGCTGTTATAATTCCTGTATTAGTAATATTTTACATAAATATTTTATTGTCAACCGCTTTGATACGTTATACATTTTTCTGCAAAATACCACTTGATAATTATGTAAAAAAATTCGGTATTCCTGACCCTGCTCCTCATTATGTAAGTGAAGCTATTATGAGGGCTGTGACAGCAATAACCAAGCTGGGCGGCTATATGGTTATATTTTCCATTCTGTCTGTAATTATTCGCCGGCTCCTGGCTGCACACTTAGATATTATATGCGCAATTTTGGAAATTACTACAGGTTCTGAGTTGATTCTTAAAGGAAGCTATTCTGACGCAGTTAAGCTCATAATTATTCTGCCCCTGCTGTCATTTGGTGGAATTTGTGGAATGTGCCAGACCTTTGGCATAGATGAGGATAATATAATAGACAGAAAAAAATACATATACTGCAAAATGCTACAAAGCCTAATGTCCCTTGTATTAACATTAATTGCAGTATATGTATTAAAGATTACAGTGTATTAATTCTCTTCCTCGCCTGTTGGACCATCATCACTGTCCATAACTTCTTTAACATTAGCGGCAAGCTCCTGCTCAACTGCTGTTGTCTCCGGTTCAGGACGAAGCTCCTTACGATTGGCGGCAACAATATTAAGGTCCTTGGTAAGAGAATTCATAAGTGCATCATACTTAACCTTGTTGTTTTCAAGTGAATGTTCAATAATCATCTGAAGATTAGCAAGCATGTCATCAGTATACTGAATTGAGCCAAGTCTTATGTTGTTGGCATCCTCAGCTGCAGCATCAACAATCTGCTGAGCCTTGGCTGACGCCTCTGCAATAACCTGATTAGCCTGCTCAACTGCACGCTGCATAATCTCATGCTCATTAATAAGCTCCTCTGTATGTATCTGTGCAGCACGAATCATCTGGTCCGCCTGCTCCTTGGCATCAGCAAGAATAGCCTCCTTATTGCTGATAAGCTTCTGATACTTCTTAATCTCATCAGGAGTCTTAAGTCTTAATTCCCTGATAAGCTCATCTATCTCTTCCTTGTTAACATATATTCTTGTTGATGATAAAGGTACCTGCTTACAGCTTGAAATATAATCCTCTATCTCCCCTATTATCTGTTCAATTCTGCTCATCGCTCATTCTCCAATCGTTCTTAGCTTTAACTGCTGCATTTATACCATTATAATACTTAACGGCATATAAGACAATCCATATTTTTACCTATTTGTACTCTGTATTTTCCTTATAAAAACATGCTGGTTGGTCTTATATTCCTTCACCTTATATAATTCAAAGCCATAATCTTCCAAAAAACTCCAGTCACGTTTAAGCGCTGCCTCAATAACAATTATTGTATAATCAGATACATAATTCATTCTCGAAAGAGCCTGCATAACCTGTATATCAGCCTCGGATTTGTAAGGTGGGTCCATAAAAATAATATCAAATTCCTCATGTCCCTTAAGGCGCTCAAGTGCAGACAATACATCCATCTCCATAAGCTGTGCCTCATCCTCAAGCCTGGTAAATTTAAGATTATCCTTAATACATGCCATTGCTGTTCTGGAATTATCTACCATAACAGCATATCTGGCTCCACGGCTTAACGCTTCAATACCAATTCCACCACTTCCGGAATACAAATCCAGGAAAGCTGCACCACTAATGTCATTTTGCAGCACATTAAAAAGTGTCTCCTTGGTTCTGTCCTGAGTAGGTCTTGTATCCATCCCCTGAGGAGATTTAAGTGGCATACTTCTTCTTGTTCCTGCAATAACTCTCATTACTTATACCTCTTTCCTTCCAATTCGTCATAATAGATTACACCGTTCTGAATAAGTGTATAATCCTCACCCTTAATATCATATATATTGACACAGCAGTTACGCTGAAAAACACCACTCCAGTAATCAGCAATTGTTCCATGATTAAGATTAGTCATTAATGCTTTGTTAAGAGCACCATGAGCTACAATAAGCATCCTCTCAAGCTGGTCTGACGCCGGAACAACCACGTCCTCCAGAAAATCCTTTGCTCTTGCCATAATATGCTCATAGCTCTCGCCTCTTGCTGCCGGAACATATTCCTCCGGCTTGTCAAAGAAAGTCTTAAACCCGCCAGGAAGCTTTTCTACAGGAATTCCCTCATAGTCACCAAAGCATATTTCCAGCAGTCTGTCATCCTCAATTATCTCCAAATCTCTATTGCCCTTAATAATACTGGCAGTCTCGTAGGCTCTTGAAAGAGGACTTGAATATATTCTGTCAAAATGTACATCCTTAAGTGCCTCTGATGTAACCCTTGCAAGATATCTCCCATATTCATTAAGTGGAACATCACTTCTTCCCTGAAGTCTGTGTGCACTGTTCCAATCTGTTTCTCCATGTCGTATAATGTATAATTCCATAAATTCTCCTGAAAAATTAATTTAAAGATTAAGTCTCCTGTCACAGTCCTTATTGTACTCAACCAGTCTCTGCCTGATAGCCTCATGCTCCTTCATAGACAGCTGCGGGTCCTTATCAAGAATATCAGCTGCTGTGTCGGCTGCCAGCTTAAGTGTAGTGGCATCTGTATATATATCTCCCAATGCAAAATCAAAATCACCACTTTGTCTTGTACCCAGCATATCCCCGGGACCACGAAGCTTTAAATCCTGCTCCGAAATATAAAAGCCATCATTGCTGTCCTTAAGAATCTTAAGCCGCTCCTTGGTAGCCTTGCTTTTGCTGCTGCTCATAAAAATACAGTAGGACTGGTCCGCACCTCGTCCAACCCTGCCTCGAAGCTGATGCAGCTGTGCAAGTCCAAATCTTTCAGCATTCTCCACAAGCATAACCGTTGCATTAGGAACATTAATTCCTACCTCAACAACTGTGGTAGATACCAGTATATCCACTCTTCCCTCTCCAAATTCGGACATAATCTCATCCTTTTGAGAAGGCTTCATCTTACCATGAAGATATCTGATTCTCACATTTTCCGGAAGCTTTTTAGAAAGGTTCTCCGAATATGTAACAACATCCCCTATTGAGTCATCCTCACCTGGCTTTGCCATAGCACAAATAATATATATCTGATGTCCCCTGCCAATCTCATCCATCATGAATCGACAGGCTCTTTCCCTGTAGGATTCATCCACAATTGCATTCTTAATTGGAAGCCTTGACGCCGGCTTTTCATCAATAATTGATATATCCAAATCTCCATAAAGAATAATAGCAAGTGAACGTGGAATTGGTGTTGCGCTCATAACAATAATATGAGGGTGAACACCCTTTCGCTGAAGCTTTTCTCTTTGATTAACTCCAAATCTATGCTGCTCATCTGTAACAACCAGTCCCAGGCAGCTATATTCAACCTTATCTGTTATCAGTGCATGGGTTCCAATAATTATATCCGCCTCATGGGCTGCAATTGCCTCATGTGCCCTTCTTTTCTCAGCAGCAGTAAGTGAACCTGTAAGCAACACACAGCGTATACTAAGCTTACAGCTTTCAATAAGCTTAACAAAAGCATTGTAATGCTGTGCTGCAAGCACCTCAGTAGGCGCCATTAATGCCGCCTGAAAGCCTGCCTCTACCACATCCACCATAGCAAGAAATGCCACTATAGTCTTACCGGAGCCTACGTCTCCCTGAATAAGTCTGTTCATACCATGAGGTCCTGACATATCCCTTCTAATCTCTGCACACACCTTCTGCTGAGCACCAGTAAGAGAATATCCCAGATTATTCAGTATCATTTGTGAATACTGTCCACCTTTTATCACATATGCATTGTCTTCAAGAAGATTAGCTGTTCGTCTGCTTCGGATTGAAAGAGTGAACTGAAAGAATTCATCAAACACAATTCTTTTTCTTGCTCTTCCCAGCTCCTCAATATTCTTTGGAAAATGTATTCCGCGAAGTGCCTCTTCTCTTGTAACAAGTCCAAGAGACTGTCGCTGCTCGTCACTTAGATAATCACTGTTATTGCAAAGTCCCAGCTCAAAGCACTGGCTAATTGCCTTAAGCACCATGTTATTGGTAAGTCCTGCCGTAAGTCTGTACACAGGCCAAAGTGAATTAAGCTTCTCCATATATGCATCATAGCCATACATAGCAGGCTGTTCCATAAAAACAAGGCTGCCCCGAAAAGCAACCTTGCCTCTGAATATATATCTATATCCACGTTTTAAATTATTACGTAAAAACGGCATGTTAAACCAGGTAAGCTTAATCCTGTTACCTGTATCATCGGCAACGTATACACTTATTATCTTATATCTGCTGGAAGCATTATACTCACATGCTGTGGCAACTGTTCCCCACAATGCATAGGTTTTCTCTTCCTCCATCTCTGATATAAGAACCGGTTCTTCATACGCGTCATATCCTCTTGGATAGAAATTCAGCAAATCATTGGTACTATACAAATCAATACGATTAAACAGCTGTTCTTTTTTGTCACCAATACCTTTTAATTCACTAAGCTTCATATACTGCCCACCGGATATTATTCTACTGATAAAATATAATAGTAAATTGGCTGTCCGCCGTTATTAACCTCTACATCAACATCAGGATATTCAGCCTCAATAGCCTCGCCAAGAGCCTGTGCAGCCTCTTCTGATACATCAGCACCAT
Organism: uncultured Butyrivibrio sp.; assembly: GCA_964441705.1. GTDB lineage: Bacteria > Bacillota > Clostridia > Lachnospirales > Lachnospiraceae > Eshraghiella. The sequence continues at coordinate 25,077 of CAYTWF010000025.1, read as the reverse complement.
AATATATGCTTATAAGCTCAGAATCCTCATCAACAAGTTGTGCAATCATATCCTTACATACATCTGTTACTTCCTTGCCAACAGAAAGAATAGTCTTGTCGCCAATACCCATTATATCATTCTGCTTAATAACCTTATCATCAATCTCTGTATCTCTGACTGCGTAGGTAACAGAGCCTGACTTAACATGAGTAATCTCCTCTGTCATTGCTACAAGATTATCCTCTGGTGAAGCATCCTCTGCATAAGCAATAAGTGAAGAAATTCCCTGAGGAACTGTCTTGGTAGGAACAACAATAATGTTCTTATCCTCAACAATACTCTGTGCCTGCTGTGCAGCAAGAATAATATTGGAATTATTAGGTAAAATGAAAATATTATCAGCATGTACCTTATCAATAGCATTAAGCATATCCTCAGTACTTGGGTTCATAGTCTGTCCACCCTCGATAACATAATCAACACCAAGGCTCTTAAAAATCTCACTTAAGCCTGAACCAGCTGATACAGAAATAAATCCATATTTCTTATTAGGAATATTCTCTTCTGCCTTGGCAGCTTCCTGCTCTGCAGCGATTTTGGAAGCATTGGCAATAACTCTCTCCTGATGCTCCTCACGCATATTGTCAACCTTCATTCTTGTAAGTGAACCATACTTAAGACCTTCCTCAAAAGCAAGACCCGGATGGTTAGTATGAACATGAACTTTAATCATCTCATCATCAGATACAAGAACAATTGAGTTACCAATTGATTCAAGGAATCCCTTAAATGAAGACTCCATTGCCGGGGTATATGGCTTCTCTATCATTACAATGAATTCAGTACAATAACCAAATTCAATATCAACCTCTTCAAGTCCCTGAGCAGAAACCTCTGATGCTGCAGCTGGCGTTCCCTGACCAACAACTGCTTCATAATTAATCTCCTTGCCCATAAGTGCATCATATGCACCCTTCATTACCTGCATAAGGCCCTGTCCGCCGGAATCCACAACTCCTGCCTGCTTAAGAACAGGTAAAAGCTCAGGTGTCTGGTCAAGAACAACATCACCGTGTCTGATAACTTCCTTCATAAGCTCTTCAAGGTCTGAAATATCAGTTGCAAGCTCAAGAACCTTGTCAGCCATTCCTCTTGCTACCGTAAGGATTGTTCCTTCCTTAGGCTTCATAACTGCCTTATATGCGGTCTCAACTGCCTTCTGGCATGCAGTTGCAATTATTATTGAATCAAGTGTGTCATGTTCACGAATTACCTTGGTAAAGCCTCTTAAAAGCTGTGAAAGAATAACTCCTGAGTTACCTCTTGCTCCTCTTAAGGAACCACTTGAAATTGCTTTGGCAAGTGTCTCCATAGTTACATCAGTAAGAGCGGTTACCTCCTTGGCTGCTGACATAATTGTCAGTGTCATATTAGTACCTGTATCACCATCAGGAACAGGAAAAACATTAAGGTCATTAATCCATTCTTTTTTTGCTTCAAGATTAGCCGCACCTGCAAGAAACATGTTCTTTAATGCTATAGCGTCTATTGTAGTTGTTGCCACTTCTAAATCCTCCTTAACATCGAAAAGACTGCTGTATTAGTCTGCACGTCAGTCGATAATTCTTACGCCTTCAACGTATACATTAATTCTTCCAACCTTAAGGCCGGTAAATTCTTCTACTTTATATTTGACATTATGAACAAGATTGTCAGCTACGGTTGATATACATACTCCGTATGCCACAATTACGTGAAAATCAATTATAAGCTTATTATCTGCATCCACGCTGACACTTACACCGTGTGAAAGACTGTCTCTCTTGAGAAGCTTAACAAGTCCATCCTTAACACTTACTGCAGCCATGCCGACAATTCCTATACATTCAATAGCTGTTGCACCTGCATACTTGGATATAACTTCATTATCAATTGAAACCTCTCCAAACTGATTATCAATATGTCCCTTCATGAGCACTACCTCCTATACAAAAAGTTTCGCTACATCATTATACATTATTATCCTGTAAAATGAAATAGTTAATCTGTAAAAAAATAGACCGTCATCTCTGACGGTCCTTATCTGCTAAATTAAGCTCTTTCAACAGCGCCTGATCTTAAACAAGAAGTACATACATACATCTTTTTAGCCTGGCCATTAACCTTAACCTTTACAGATTTAACATTAGATTTCCACATTTTGTTTGATCTTCTGTGTGAATGGGATACTTTGATTCCAAAGTGAGCTCCTTTTTCACAAATAGCACATTTAGCCATGTTTGCACCTCCTTAAAGATATTAAACCCGAAACAGGCTCACAACAGATGTTATAATAACAGATTGCTAAGCATTTTGCAAGTGTTATTTTAATTTTTTGTAAAGTATTTACAGACAGTCATAAATTATCTGCATTTATCGCATGCTACAAATATATTGTAGCCAATAATTAATAGCAGAATAATCACACATACACTTATAAAGGTGTTATGGATGAACATTTTCAGAATCATACCCAATCCCAGAAAAAACAGGGCAAAACCAACTATTCTCTTCATAATTACCCATAAATGGGACCAGGTCCCATACTTATATGATTATTATATAATATGACCAAATACTCAAAATATTACTTTTCTGTATTCTTAGCTGCCTCATCAACGGCTTTTTCTACATCAGGGTCCTTTTTATCCTTTTTCTTAGTAAACCTGTCCACAATATCAGGAACCATATCAAGAATCTTGGTAACTGAATCCTGATTCTTAACATTAACAAGTCTTGTAACACCATCATGTATTACAAGTACAGCACTTGGGCTCATTTTACCGCCCATTCCTCCTGCCGCCTTGTTCTTATTGTCATTATTGCCTGCACCTGCGGCAACACCAAATGACACATCCACAAGCGGTAAAATTATTGTATCATTAACGGTTACTGCCTCACCAACAACAGTCTTGGCAGATAAAAATCCATCCATTCCCTTAAATAGTGAAGCTACAGTTGTTTCAAATTTTGAATTATCAGCCATCTTAAACCCTCCTGGTTATCTGTCCATTATCATTCTGATAAGTTTCTTAAAATCCTTGTTCCTATATAACTTAAGTGCAATCATTCCAAGAGTAAACACCCTTATTCTGCCTTTAAATTCAGCATAGCACTCAAATATCTTATTATCAAAATCCGGTGTTACTACAATATTAATGCCTATTAAAGCTGCCGCCGCATATATTGCGCCAAGAATCTCACCTGTGGCAGCAGGGTCTCCCGTTCCAAAGGTAATTCTTATTCTGTGTCTGCGCGGATGTATATGCTTAAGTATCTTTCCAAGTGCACCAAAGCTGCTTCTTACGGCTGCTCTATTGCCCTCATCATTAATCCGGGTAAAAATACTTTCTCTTTTATCCTTAAAAGTATTCCACGTTTCCCTAAAGCTATTATACTTGTCCTTCAGCTTTTTGAAAATACCCTTTTTCGGTTTTTCTTTATTCTTCTGCGTTGGAGGAGCCTCATATGTACGAGACCTCTGAATTGGCACGTCAGGTTTTGCCTCAGTCTCAGTCTTTTGCTGAGGCTTTGGAGTCACGGCAGGCTCATTTCTAAATGCCTGGACCTTTTCTTCATGGGTATTTTTTCTACTCCTGCGGGATTTTTTTGCTTTCTTTTTCCCGGTGCCAAGCCTGTGCCCAAATATTCTTACCGCCATCTCCGTGCTGCCCTCATTCATTGTAACCCGCACAGTAACGATATGCAAAAGATAGCTGGCCTTTATAAGTATATCCGGCTTACCGGTATAGTTAACCCTGCCTCTGTATCTTACAGGTACAAAAAGCACCAGACACAGCAGCAAAAGAAGGAGGCCGATAATTGCGCCAAGCACTATTCCGATTATTTTTAATATTGTTAATAATACTGTTAAAAATGCCATATGCTAAAACCCAAAATACTCCTTAACTGCAAATCCATCAGTCTCATGATATACGTCATCAATAATGGTTCTTACAAGCTCAAGTGCACTGTCCCTGCCAAAGGCCACACCAACAACAGTCAGCTTAAGCTTTTTCATTGAAGGCTGCATCAGCTGGCTGCACTCATATATGTCCAAAAGATTGCTCTGGTTAGAGGAAAGGGTAATAATATATGTACCCGGACTCCATTTTCTGCGTTTCAGACGCTTTACAATGTCTTTGGACCACTCTTTGGTTACTTCATCAAAATAAAGCTTTTTACTCCATATCATAGCTTCGCTCACTGGTAATCATCATGTTAATAAGTGACATACATGCAGCCTTTTCAGCATCATCACTGCACTGTCCAAGTGCCACATGCATATAAGCCTTAAATTCCTCAAGATTATTAAAAAACGCAGGAAGTCCTGATAATACCACAGCCATAACCGCACGTCTGTATTTTTTGTCATGCTTGTCAAAAAGAGCACTAAACTCCTCAATAAGTCTGGCGGTTATGTCATTAATATATTCCTCATCAGCCTCCTCATGAAGCGCCTCTTCATCAGAAAGCCTTGCAAAGGTACTTACCGACTGTAGAAGCTTAACCTTAAAAAGACGTGTAAATACATCCTTCATACCAATTTTATCAATAATATAATGATTGGTGTCCTCTATTTCCTCCAATGCTGTTTCAGGATTAAAAATCAGGCTGCTAAGCCTCTCCTGCACACCCTCAAAATCAGCAAATACAAAAGCATCCTCATCCTCCAGGTCAGCTTCTCCCTCAAAATAATCCCAGGTTTTTTTAATTATTCCAAAAAGCTTATTTTTCTCTGTAATATCATACAGTACAGTTGCATCACCTGTAAGAATAATAGAATAAATATCGTTAATAACCTCAGCAAAAGCAACATATGTATCAGAATACTCTGTTGCAAGCTCAGAAGCAGCATCCAGCTCACCACGAAGAAAATCAAAGGTCTTTTCGTCCATATTCTCGTAATCGGCATCCTTTAAATTAACATAATATTTTTCCAGTGAAGCAAGTGGTGTCATACATCCGCTCTCCAAGGTTCCGGAGGTTCTAATCATATACACAAAATCCTGAACTGACAGCTTTTCACTGCCCTTGTACAGAGAAAGAGAATCCTTTAATATATCAAAGAACTTATTTTTCGATAATCTCATAGGCAGCTGTTCGATAACCTGACCAAGCTTCATATTAATTGCACTGTTATCTTTGTCACTGGTGATGTAATGGATAATATCCTTTTCAAATTTTTCTCCATAATAATCATTATTAAAGTCAGATTTTTTGAAACGGAATTCAACTCGGTTAAGCATATATTCATACACACGAAGACCATCTATATATGCAGTCAGGTCCTCCATTTTGGCAATAATACTGTTTCTTGCGGCTTCAGCTATAGCAGCAGCCTCTTCATCCATGTGCTCGGACATGTTCCATTCAAGCACAAGTCCCACAAGCTTTTGAACCGCCTTTACAGCATCCTCCACTTCGGTTTTCTTAGCCTTTGTAAATTCACCATACATCTGTGCAAGGGTAAAATAATTCATGGACAATCTAAGATAGGACATTTTTTTATACAGTGAACCAAGACCATCTGTATATGTTCTAAGATTCTCCTCAGGTTTTTTAGATTTTAAAAGCTCATTAACAGCTGTAGTTAGTTCTGCCATAATAATTTCCTTCTATACTAATGATTTGATAATATCGAAGCAGTCAAAGGTTGCAAAATAATCCTTTGGAGTCTCTGCTCTTCTGATAAGCTGCACACTTCCATCCTCCTTAAGAAGAAGTTCAGCAGACCAAAGCTTACCATTATAGTTATATCCCATTGCAAAGCCATGGGCTCCTGTGTCATGAATATACAGATAATCTCCCATATCAATCTTTGGAAGCATTCTGTCAATTGCAAATTTGTCGTTATTTTCACAAAGAGAGCCTGTAACATCATACTTGTGGTCACAGCTTTCATTCTCCTTGCCAAGTACTGTAATGTGATGGTAGCTTCCATACATTGCAGGTCTCATCAGGTTGCAGGCGCACGCATCAACGCCAATATATTCTTTGTATATGTGTTTCTCATTGGTGGCCTGGGTTACCAGTGCACCATAAGGTCCCATCATAAAGCGTCCCATTTCTGTATAAATGGCAACATCTCCCATTCCATTGGCTGTCAGAACCTCATCATATACCTTATGAACGCCTTCGCCAATCGCAAGGATGTCATTAGGCTCTGCGTCAGGAGTATAAGGAATTCCAACTCCACCTGAAAGATTAATAAACCTGATATCACAGCCTGTAGTGTCTCTAATCTCAACAGCAAGCTGGAACAGGGTTCTTGCAAGCTCTGGATAATAATCATTGGTAACGGTGTTGCTGGCAAGAAATGCATGAATACCAAAATGCTTTGCTCCCTTTTCCTTAAGAAGCTTAAAGCCCTCTATAAGCTGGTCCTTGGTGAAGCCATACTTGGCATCTCCCGGATTATCCATAATAGAATTGGCAATTGCAAAATATCCGCCTGGATTAAAACGACAGCTTATTGTCTCCGGTATTCCAACCAGCTTTTCAAGTCTGTCAATATGTGTAAAATCATCAAGATTAATGGTTGCTCCGATTTTATGTGCAAAAACAAATTCATCTGAAGGTGTATCATTAGAGGAAAACATTATTTTATCCCCTGCAAAGCCGAGTGCATCTGCAAGCATAAGCTCTGTCATTGATGAGCAGTCAACACCGCAGTCATATTCCTTTAAAATATTAATAAGAAATGGATTTGGAGTAGCCTTTACAGCAAAATATTCCCTAAAGCCCTTATTCCATGCGAAAGCCTTTTTAACCCTTGCTGCATTTTCGCGAATTCCCTTTTCATCATAGATATGAAAAGGCGTAGGATAGGTTTTTACAATCTCCTCAATCTGTTCCTTAGTTACGAATGGTTTCTTTTCCATAGCTTTGTCTCTCCTTATCAGTCTTTTTTATAAGCGGATAATACTGCTGTTCGTACCATATCAAGTGCCTTGACTGCTGCACTTTCACGGATTTTCTGCCTGTTTCCGCTAAAATTGTACTTCTCGACTATGACCTTATCCTTCACTGAGCATGCGATAAAGACAAGTCCCTTTGGTTCCTCCTTGGTATCAGCCGGTCCTGCATAACCGGTTACTGCAACAGATACATCTGCATCAGCTGCAAATACGGCACCCTTTGCCATTTCCTTTGCAACCTCACGGCTGACAGCCGAATATTTTTTGAGTGTATCCTTGTTGACACCTAGAATTTTTCTTTTTGCTTTATTAGAATATGTAATAAAACCATGGGTATATACATCAGACGCACCACTTACGTTAACAAGCTTTGCACCAACCATTCCGCCGGTACAGGACTCCGCAGTGGTAATCCTTAAGTCATATTTTTTCAAAAGAGCAACAACCGCATCTTCAATATTCTTATTGGCATCAGTTGTAAATACAGCATTGCCAAGCCTTGCTTTAATCTCCTTAGCAACCGGCTTAACAAGCTCAGCCGCCTCTTCCTCTGTAGCTGCTCTGGCTGTAATTCTAACCTCACTTGTACCTGTTTTGGCATAGGTGGCAATTGTAGGATTAGTCTGTGCATCAATCATATCTAACAGTCTTGTCTCAAGAAGGCTCTCACCGATGCCACATTCCTTTATTGTTACAGAATACAAAACCTCTGTGGATTTACTCTTAAGGTATGGTACAACATATTCCTGAAACATTGGTTCCATCTCAGATGGCGGACCAGGTAAAAGAATAGCCGTGTGTCCATCCTTTTCAATTATAATTCCAGGTGCAGTACCGTTTCTATTATACATTACAATTGAATTGACAGGGACAAGTGCCTGCTTGTAATTATTCTCTGATGGCTCATACCCAAGGTTCTTAAGAATCAGTTCCATATTCTCCTTAGCCTGTACGTCCTCAACCAGCTCAACGCCAAGAATCCTGCATACTGTTTCTTTAGTAAGGTCATCCTCTGTAGGACCAAGACCACCTCCAAGAATGACTATATCAGACCTTTTAAAGGCTGTGGAAAACACCCTTCCAAGTCTTTTGTCATTGTCTCCAACAACAATCTGGGAATACATGCTAAGCCCAAGTGCTGCACATTCCCTTGAAAGATATGCTGCATTAGTATTAACAATATTACCTAAAAGAATCTCTGTTCCAACTGAAATCAGTTCAACTGTCATATTACGCCTCTTTTTCTGCTATTACATATCCGCAATAACTTTACGGTTCTTAATAAGATACTCAATCAATGATATTATTGAAAGAGCAAGTGACAGGTATATAAGCACCTGTTCAATTACATTAACTGCAGCATAATCCAGATTAACTATAAGGAATATGCACATAATCATCTGAAAGGCTGTCTTGAACTTTCCGGTCCATCCGGCAGCAATTACAATGCCATTATCAGATGCTACAAGTCTAAATCCGCTTATGATAAATTCTCTTGCAATAAGTATTATAACAATCCACGCCGGCAAAAGTCCCAGCTGCACAAAAGCAATAAATGCAGATGTTACAAGAAGCTTATCAGCAATCGGGTCCATAAACTTGCCAAAATTAGTAACAAGATTGTACTTTCGTGCTATTTTGCCATCCAGCATATCTGTAAGACTTGCCACTGCAAAAATTCCTACAGAAATAAAATTTCCTGCCGCTCCGCAATAATCTGTTAAAAGAAAAAACAGAAAAAACGGAATCAGTATTACTCTGAATAAAGTTAATTTGTTAGGTAAATTCATTAGTCCAGCTCTCCTATTAAATCATATTCCAGTGCCTTGGTAACCTTAACAAAAGCAAAATCTCCGCTAAGCAGCTCCTCATCACTGTTAATAAAAATATATCCGTCAACACCCGGTGCATCCATATATGTTCTTCCAACATATACATCCTCATCTGCGGCCTTGCCTTCAATTATAACCTCAAGTCTTCTCCCAACCAGTCGCTCTGATTTCTCAATTGAAATCTCCTGCTGAAGCTCCATAAGCTCTTCCTTGCGGTCAAGCTTGGTATCCTCATCCACCTGATTCTCCATTGACGCTGCTGGTGTATCCTCCTCCGGTGAGTAAGTAAAAACACCTAGTCTGTCAAATTCCATCTCATCAACAAAATCCATTAAAATCTCATGGTCCTCACTGGTCTCTCCCGGAAAGCCTGTAATAAGTGTTGTTCGAAGACATATATCAGGTATCTCCTGTCTCAGCCTGCCAATAATGTCTCGAAGCTGGGCATTACTGGTTCTGCGCCCCATCCTCTGAAGTATATTATCGGAAGCATGCTGAATTGGCATATCAAGATAATTGCATACCTTTGGCTCATTCTTAATCGTCATAATAAGCTCATCCGTAATCTCCTCCGGATAGCAATATAGAATACGAATCCATTCAATTCCCTTAATCTCACACAGTCTGTGCAGCAGTTCTGGCAGCTTCTTCTCACCATATATGTCTCTTCCATATACTGTTGTCTCCTGAGCCACAAGAATCAGTTCCTTAATTCCATTGTCAGCCAGATACTGTGCCTCCTTAAGCAGTGCCTCCATAGGTACACTCCTAAAGGAGCCTCTGATAGCCGGAATACTGCAGTAGGTACATCTCTTGTCACAACCCTCCGCAATCTTAAGATATGAATAATATCCACCGGTTGTGATAATTCTGTCAGTCTCCGGTCTGCATAAAACATTAATATCCTTAAAGGAATTGTGTTCCTTCCTGGCAAGGACGTCATCCACCACATCACAAATTGTATCAAAAGCAGTTGTGCCAACAATTGCGTCAATCTCCGGCAGCTCCTGCATAATCTCATCCTTATATCTCTGTGCAAGGCAGCCCGTTGCAATAAGTGCCTTAAGGTTCTCCTGCTTGTACTGTGCCATCTGAAGAATTGTATTAATACTCTCCTCCTTGGCATCACTAATAAAGCCGCAGGTATTAACAACAATAACATCCGCCTGCTGTTCATCATCTGTAAATTCATAGCCTCTGCTTCTTAAAAGACCCATCATCATCTCGGAATCAACAAGATTCTTGTCACATCCCAATGAAATAAACATTATTTTCATATATTTTTCCTTTTATCTAATAAACCATTTAGATTTTATTGTAACCTTTTGCCCAGTAAAAAGCAAGAAAAAATAGCCACGTATGTAAACATACCGGCTATTCAATCTTTATGGGCTGCACACCCAATAGCTTATGCATTTGTAACAAAAAAATTACTCAGCTTCTGTTGTAGTACCTTCATCTGATGCTGTAGTAGCGCTATCAGCTGTTGTTGCTTTCTCTCCATCAGCTGTTGTTGTATTCTCATCTGATGCTGTAGTCTGCTGTGACATAATGCTTGTATATGCGTAAGAGAATCCGGCTGAATATCCATCGCTGTATCCGCTGTCCTTTCCTCTGTTAAAGCATACAACGCTTGCAAATGCACCAAGAACAACCAGAATAGCCGAGATAATAATTGTTGTAACTCTCATGCTCTTCTTAGTGGAATGTAAAAGGTCTGCTTTGCTCTTCTTTCTCTTGTCAATCTTTTCCTGACTCATAACTTCCTCCTGCTAATACACTATGTATAATATGTTCAGAATATATCACATAAATATGACGATTGTGTGATGTCCTGACAACTATTATTAAATATATAATAATCTTACCTTGAGGTCAAGTAAAAATACACAGACTGAAATAGTCTATAAGCATAAAAAGAACCTGATTTACCAAAAATGATAAATCAGGTTCTCTAAACTAATTATTACTTAGCATAATCTGTTACGCGGGACTCTCTGATGACATTAACCTTAATCTGTCCAGGATACTCAAGTTCATCTTCAATCTTCTTGGAAATATCTCTGGCAAGTAATACCATCTCTGAATCACTGATAACCTCAGGAACAACCATGATACGAATCTCTCGTCCTGCCTGAATGGCAAACGACTTATCTACGCCCTTAAACTCATTTGTAATATCTTCTAACTGTTTCAACCTGTTGGTATAAGTCTCAAGTGTCTCTCTTCTTGCACCAGGTCTTGCTGCTGATATAGCATCTGCAGCCTGAACAATGCATGCAATAAGTGACTGAGGTTCAATGTCTCCATGGTGTGCTTCAACTGCATTAATTACAAGCTCAGACTCCTTGTATTTTCTACAAAGGTCTGCACCAATGGTAACATGGGAGCCCTCAATCTCGTGGTCCACTGATTTACCAATGTCATGTAAAAGTCCGGCTCTCTTTGCTGTTCTGACATCAAGTCCGATTTCAGATGCAAATAAACCGCAAAGCAATGAAACTTCGATAGAATGTTTGAGAACATTCTGACCGTAGCTTGTTCTGAACTTCATCTTACCAAGCAGTCTGATAAGTTCAGGGTGAATTCCGTGAACACCAACTTCAAGAGTTGCTGCTTCACCTTCTTCACGAATCATTGTCTCTACTTCTTTCTGAGCCTTTTCAACCATCTCTTCGATTCTTGCCGGATGAATTCTTCCATCGATAACAAGCTTCTCAAGAGCAATCCTTGCAACTTCTCGTCTGATAGGGTCAAAGCCTGACAAAATAACTGCTTCAGGAGTATCATCTATAATAAGGTCTACACCTGTCATTGTTTCAAGTGTACGAATATTACGACCCTCTCTACCAATAATTCTGCCTTTCATTTCATCATTTGGAAGCTGAACTACTGAGATAGTTGCTTCAGATACATGGTCTGCTGCACATCTCTGGATGGCATTAACGATATATTCCTTCGCCTTTTTATCTGCCTCTTCCTTAGCTTTAACTTCCATTTCTTTAACCATTACGGCTGTTTCATGTTTTACTTCGTCTTCTACAGTTTTTAAAAGATATTCTTTAGCCTGAACGGAGGTAAGTCCTGAGATTCTTTCAAGTTCCTGCACACGTTTTGCGCTAAGCGCTTCCACTTCAGCTTTTCTGCGACTAAGGTCTTCTTCCTTGCGGGCAAGACCATTATCACGCTTCTCAACAGCTTCGAGCTTCTTGTCAAGAGTTTCTTCTTTGGATAAGACTCTGCGTTCATATTTCTGAACCTCATTACGTCTGTCTCTACATTCCTTTTCCAGCTCATTCTTAGTCTTAATTGACTCTTCCTTTGCTTCAAGAAGAATTTCTTTCTTACGGGTCTCTGCTGTCTTGAGGGCTTCATCTATTATCTCTCTGGCTTTTTCCTCAGCACCACCGATTTTCTTATCGGTTACCTTTTTATGGTATGATGTACTGATTAACCAGGTAATAGAGGCAGTAACTACAAGTGTTACACAAGCTGTTATAATATATGGCACAGGAGCACCTCCTTATTTTGTTTTCATTGTACAGAATACAACACAATAATATTATACTTTTTTGTTAATTGTGTCAAGATAATTTAGCCTCCACAACATATTGTATTGTAATATATTTATATGTGAATCATTATTATTCATAAAAGAAATCAGATTTGAAACATTCGCTGATTAATGATGGCGAAAATCCCATTCTAGCCAGTGATGCATACAGCTTACGCCGCTGATTCTGGTCACACTCTGCAAGCTGTTCACAGGTATATCCCTTCTTGTTAAGTGCTCTTATAAGCTGCTGTCGCTCATCTATGTCAATATCTTCCATTAATTCCTGAATAATCTCTCTTGGAACACCCTTCTCATACAGCTTACCCTCTATAATTCTACGGCTCTTGCCACGATTATCCCTTAATGATTCTGCATATACCCTTGCAAAACGTCTGTCATCTATAATTCCATAGGACTTAAGCTCGTCCACAGCCAGACCAACTATTGTATCATTGTAGCCTGCCATAGTCATCTTCCTTCTTATATCCCGTTCAGTCTTATCCATATCGCCAATGAGATATAGAATACGTTCCTTAATACGCTTAACAAGCAGCTTCTCAAGCTCATCATATATATCCTGCTCCAGACTGACATTCTGCTGGATATGAAATTTCTTAAGCTCTGAAAGATAAAGCGGAAATGCATATTGACCATCAATATACACCTTCTGCCTTCTGTTATCTAACGGAGCAACATCCGTTATAATCATTATTCTTCCTCAGCATCTGAATTCTTAGCCTTACCCTTAGCCGGCTTCTTCTCCTCGATTGTTCCACCAATCTCATAGAATTCCCTTACCTTATTCTCTACAGTCTGCATTACATCCGGATGGTCAGTAAGATACTGCTTGGCATTCTCACGACCCTGTCCAATCTTATCGCCATTATATGCAAACCATGCACCACTCTTCTGAATAACATCACAGGATACAGCCAGGTCAAGAATATCTCCTTCTCTTGATATTCCCTTACCAAACATTATATCAAATTCAGCCTCCTTAAATGGAGGGGCAATCTTATTCTTAACAATCTTAACCTTGGTTCTGTTACCAATCATCTCACCATTAGCCTTAAGTGTCTCTGTTCTTCTAACATCCATTCTTACAGATGCATAGAACTTAAGAGCACGTCCACCGGTAGTCGTCTCAGGATTACCAAACATAACGCCAATCTTCTCACGAAGCTGATTAATAAAGATAACAATACAGTTAGTCTTGCTGATAACAGCAGTAAGCTTACGGAGTGCCTGGGACATAAGTCTTGCCTGCAGACCCATATGGGAATCACCCATATCTCCATCAATCTCAGCCTTAGGTACAAGTGCTGCTACAGAGTCTACAATAATAATATCAACGGCTCCGGAGCGGACAAGAGTCTCACATATCTCCATTGCCTGTTCACCGTTGTCAGGCTGTGATATATACAAATCATCAATATCTACACCAATATTCTTGGCATATGCAGGGTCTAACGCATGCTCTGCATCAATAAAGCCTGCAATACCGCCTCTCTTCTGTACCTCCGCAACCATATGTAACGCAACGGTTGTCTTACCACTTGATTCAGGTCCATATATCTCAACAATACGTCCCCTTGGAACCCCGCCCATGCCAAGTGCAATATCAAGGCTTAGTGAACCGGTAGGCACTGTCTCTACATTCATTGCAGCAGCCGGGTCTCCAAGCTTCATAACAGCACCCTTGCCAAAATTCCTCTCTATACTTGATATAGCAGCATCAAGTGCTCTTAATTTATCTTCCTTTGCCATGTTACTTAATCTCCTTTTACCATAAATTGTCATTAATTACTTAACGCTCATATACGAACTAATGTTCGCCTGCATAAGGACATCTTATACTAAATTAATCCCCATGTCAACATTTTTGCATTATATTTTTGTGCACAATCAAACTCTATGACTTTTTGATTATAGCATACGGGTATAGAATAAAAAATTATGTGTTTATAAAGTTTCTATTAAATTAAATTTAATGAAAAATCACGTCAGATTTTCCAAAAGTGCAGTAAACTCCGTTTCCGGCAATGGCTTTGAATAATAAAAGCCCTGTATTGCATCACATTTACATTCCATAAGGAAATCTCTCTGCTGCTGGTTCTCTACGCCCTCAGCAATTACCTGCTGATTCATATTGTGAGCCATATCAATAATAGACCTGATAATGCATTCCGTTTTATCACTTTTACCAATCATTTTAACAAAACCCATATCAAGCTTTATTATGTCAAAATCAAAATCTCTTATTGTACTGTAGGCTGAATATTCACTTCCAAAATCATCCAAAAGGATTTTGACACCAGCCTTTTTCATTTCACGTAAGAAGTGACTTCCAATCTCTGTAAATGCTGAAAATGCTGATTCTGTAACCTCTATTCTACACAAACGTGATATACAATCAACATTTTTAACATCTTCTGCAATTCCATTCATAATTCCATCGTCATAAAAATCCATTCTAGACATATTAATTGATATTGGAACAAGCTTTTGGCCCCTGCTTTGGCGCTCTCTTACAAGACGTCCAACCTCTTTTTGGACAAAATAATCCAGCTCGGAAATATATCCGTTTTCTTCAAAAATAGATATGAATTCTCCAGGAGAAAGTATGCCCATTTCAGGATGTATCCAACGAACAAGTGCTTCCGCTGAAACAATCTCATTAGTATATGGGTTATACACAGGCTGATAAAAAACTGCAAATTCCCTGCTTTTTAATGCATTTTCCAAATCACCTGCCAGCTTTTTCTTTTTTACAAAGCTCTCACGCATTATCTGATTATACACTGCATAAGGTCTTACATAATCATCTGTTATATAGTCCTTGGCAAGCTTGGCTCTGTCACACATCCCACTTATTTCATGTCTGGTGCTGTTAACCGGATATATTCCAAATCTGCCATATACCTTAAAGGTTCTTCCGTTTCGTTCAAATAAGCTGCTACAAAGAGAGGTTACAACATCATAATCCAGTTTTTCTCTATCGATAAGCATGACAAAGTGGTCTGCTTCAAATCTTGCAATCAATATTGGATCAAGCGCTGACCTTCTAAAAGCATCCGCTGTATCTCTTAATACCCGGTCCCCACCTTCAACACCAAACAACTCATTAATTACTTTAAATCCCTTAATATTATAGAAAAGTATTGCATAATTTCTACGTTCCTCGGTGCCGTAAATAACATGTGCGGCAGTTTTTAAAAATCCGCTTCTTGAAAGTTCACCTGTAAGGACATCATAATCAGTTATTTTTGAAATATCCTCAAGTGTGGCCAGTATCCATCTTTTGGAATCGTCAAGATAGCAATAGCTGTACTGATTAATATGTTTGCTGCCATTCAAATCCACACCCGTCATGGCAAAGGAATATACTTCACTTTCCTCCAGAGCTTCAATAATTGCATTAAGAGACGTTCTTTTAAGAAAAATATTTTGGTCTGCCTGCTGCGTATATATTTTGGACGCCGCTACATTCCCGTCGTCGTAATTGCCGCATTTAAGATGCTCAACTTCCTTTGAAGCATGCTTAAAATATTTGATTTCATATGTACCATTCACAGCATCAATTATATTGACACCATCAAATCGCCTTTTTAATAACTTTTTTTCTATTGATTCAT
The DNA here is from genome assembly GCA_964441705.1 of uncultured Butyrivibrio sp. GTDB lineage: Bacteria > Bacillota > Clostridia > Lachnospirales > Lachnospiraceae > Eshraghiella. Next base: position 9,113 of record CAYTWF010000025.1, on the reverse strand, counting down.
CAATATTTTCCATATAACACGCCCCTTATCTGCAGTTTGCATTCTGTTCGCTAAGCTGAATACCTGCAAGCTTGGATATTTCTCCCATATCACTTTGTGCTATTATAAGTGAATTGTGAGATTCATCTGAATATGAATACGCAATTTTTTTGTATCTGTTATCTCCCGGTATCTTATCAATGTGATAAAATACTGAATAAACCGAATCCTTTTTCAAGCCCTCTATTATATTTTCAATACATATACTGTCTGTCAATGCACGGCTTTCACTATCAGAGACATATCTTTCAATTAAGGTTGAATATTCAGTACTATAGTTAGTAATACGGCTTTCCGCTACACAGTAATCACTGTCGTTACGATACAGCTCACAGTAATTGCCACTGGCAATATCAATTGTTCCAACGAAATCAAAAAACAAATCTGCAAAAATCGTAATTACATCTCCAAGCATTTTCTGCTTATTGTAATCCATTACATATATAAACGCCTCTATATCCATGGTTATCGGATTCTTAATTAGAAAATACCTGCAAAGCGACCAGCAGTTGGTCTTTTTGTCATAGAAAATAATTCTTTCTGAAGCACCGGTATCATTATATTTGTCTATAAGTGTTTCACGATTAATTGCAGCCAGTATTCTTTCCTTATCCTGCTCATCCGTAGCTCCATGCATAAGAACACGAAGCATTCCATCATATGAGCCTTCACGCATATTCTTAGCTGTTACTGCATCTGTGTATTTAATATTAATGATACTATTCCCTGTAATATTACAATGAGCCCATATTGGTGCATTCACAAGAAATGCTTTTCTGTATGACAGCTCAAGCTCATATTTCTGCTGGGCAACAACAAGCTCAGATATATTTTCACAGGAAAAATAGTATTCCTGCACTCCATTAACAATCCTTGCCGTGATAACCCTGACTCTTGACCATACAGTATTGCCATTCTTATCTATAAAATGCACTACCTCATGAAATTTCGCAGGCGTAATAGCCCCTGATATAAGCTGGGCAATCTCAAATCTGTAGCTGGAGACATTTTCTTTACTAAGTACCATATATGGGTCTTTATAAAATATCTCTGAATATTCCTCATAGGTATATCCAAGCATTTTGGGAATATATTCATTAAAATAAAAAGCATCCATACTTGTTGTATCAGTGGTTGAAAATCTCATCCCGACTATTCCAACACATATATTATTAAGAACCTCCCCAAGCTGGGATTCATGAGGCTGTATTCTATACGCCATGGAATTATCCCCATTATCACAGCAGTTCATATTAAGCTTATCAGCATTAAGGGCTCTCTTAAGTGCCTCCATACAATTGCCTGATACGTTACTGTTCTGCGCAAATCTGATAATTGCCAGAGATGATTTGTGTCCCGGGACCGACCTTCCATTCTCCCACCGATTAACAGCAGCATATACAACACCCAGTCTGTCGGCAAGCTCACTTTGTGATAAACCGGTTTCAGAACGTAATAATATTAAAGCATCTCTAAGTTTCATTTGTACTCCCATTTTCCAAAAGTAGTTATATAAAAGTTATATTAAGTATATACCTATTTTACATATTCTGCCAGTGTTTTATACAGCTCCTCAGGTCTTATTGGCTTAGAAAGATGTCTGTTCATCCCCGCCTCAATTGTTCTCTTCTGTTCCTCAGCAAAAGCATCTGCAGTCATTGCTATTATTGGAATCTTTTCAGCATCCGGGCGAGGCAGCCTTCTTATTATACGGGTAGCCTCAAGACCATTCATTACAGGCATACGAACATCCATAAGTATTGCATTGTAATATCCGGCTGGAGACTGACCAAAAAGGTCTATTGCAGCCTGTCCATTATCCGCAACAGTAACCTGGCAGCCCTTTTTCTCAAGTATCTTACGAGCCACCAAGACATTTAGTTCGTTATCCTCAACAAGAAGAATTCTTGTATTTTTAAAATCGTAGTTCTCATAATCCAGCGCTCTGTCAGCTCCCTCAGCCTCAGCCACAGGAGTGTACAGCTCAACAACAAATTCTGTCCCCACGTTCTGTTTACTTTTAACATAAATTCGGCCATCCATAGCATCAACAAGACTTTTCACAATAGGAAGTCCAAGTCCGCTTCCCTTTACATTCTCATTGTCCCTTGTTCTTTCCTGAGAAAAAGATTCAAAAATATGAGGTAGAAATTCCTGACTCATACCTACACCATTGTCTCTTACATAATACCGGACTCCGTACATACCATTTTCATATGAAATATCCTCTGCAAGAAATTCCACCCTGCCGCCCTTCGGTGTAAACTTGGCAGCATTGGAAAGAAGGTTGAAAAATATCTGATTATATCTTAACCTGTCTACAAGTATACATGTTTCTTTTACATTCATGGAGAAAATAAATTCTATATCCTTAGCATCCATCAACGGTTTAATTACTGTATTAACAGATTTAACAAAATCGCCTAATGCGAACGGTTCAGGATTAAGCTTAAGCTCACCACTTTCTATTTTGCTCAGGTCTAATATATCATTAATGAGACCTAGTAAAAAATCACTTGATGAACCAATATTTTCAAGGTATGACCTGACTGTATCCATATCCGGCTCAGACTCAGCCAGCTGAGTCAGTCCTATTATTGCATTCATTGGTGTTCTTATATCATGGCTCATTCGTGACAGGAACTCAGTCTTGGCTTTATTAGCTCTTTTTGCCTCATTAAGCGCACTCCTGAGCTTTTCATTCTGCTCAATCCATTCCTTTTCAACGTCCCTGAGTATCCCTATAACTCTGGATAGCCTTCCCTCATTGTCATATTCATTAAATTCCAGCATTTCAGTCCATCTATAGGTGCCATCCTTCATTTTCATACGAAGCGTTGTGGACAGCTTGGAGTGCTTCTGTCTATGATTGGAAAAGAATTCTTCAAGCAATGGCCAGTCCTCGGGATACACAACGTCCCTGTCCGCAGAATTAGTAAGTACATTCTCATTGCTTTGTTCACTTAATGCATACAGATTGTATTTTTCAGAGGAATAAAAGCCCTTATCCCGCTCCCATTCCATCAAAGCAATATTAAGAGTATCCATAATTGTACGATATCTGTTCTTTTCCTTAATCATTGCATCACATTCTGAAAAAGCGGCATATGCTCTTATACGTTTTTTATCCCTGTCTACAACTGAAACATCCAGCTTCATCCATTTCCAGATATGACTGCTTTGAATTCTAATATATGCAGTATCCTTATCATTGCCCTGATACAGTCGTTCTACCAGCTCCGACATATCCTTCCAGTCTTCAGGATATACTGAATCAATGGCACTGCGCATATAATACTGCTCTCTTTCCTCCGGGCTTATCCCATTCATTTCAAAGAAAGCATCATTCAAATATTTACGGTAAATAGTTCCGCGTTCAATCTCATATATACCAATACCTGCCGGGACCTTGTTAACCAGCTCCTGCAGCTCCTGCTGATGCTTGTGTTCAGTGGTCTCATCGGTAATATACATAATATATGATGGGATTCCATTCCATGTAAGAGCCTTTACCTTAATTGCAAGAAAAAGAGCATTCCTCGTTACATGCATTTCAGTGTATTCGTTCTCTTTTAGCTTCTTTACCTCTTCATCACTAATCAATGGTATTTTGCCAAGCTTACCCAGATATTCATTAAGTGATACGCCTGTCATTTCCATTTCATGAGAAAGTCCGCATATTTCCTTGGCAGCATTGTTAATGTACATAACATTACGGGTGCTGCGGGTTGCAATAAATACACCAATTGCGGAATCCTCAACAATACTCTGATATAATGCGGTCTCGTCTGTAGGATTGGTAAAAACACAGTAATATACCGGGCCGTCCTCAGCCTCTCTCATCTTACTTGCTGAAAGGTGCAGCCACTTAATCTCTCCATCAATGGTCAGATATCTGTAGGTAAGGTTAATAGGCAGGCTTTTCGATACCTGTCTGTTAATCATAGTCATAACATGTTCATAATCAGCTGGTGCAATGGCGGTTTCAAGAAGGCAGCCCTCGTTAATAAGTACATCTATTTCATCCCTTGTTCTTCCTGAAAGCTTGGCAAAGCCGTCACTGTAATACTGACACTCAAGACGCTTGCCAAAGGTGAAAATACCAACACCGCCCGGCATCTGATTCAAAAGATTATTAAACATAAAGCTTCGTTCACGGTCTTTGTTAATATCAATAATGACACCTACCGTTCTGTCAGGTACACCATTATCATCCTTATAATAAAAGCCCATCATTCTGCACCAGTGGAATTCCCCTGTAATCAGCTTAAGACGCAGAACAACCTCAACCTTATTTTTCCCCTCTGTTGTCTCCTTAAAGAATTCCTTAAACGCATCAATATCATCAGGATGTACTGTATCCATTGGTCCGGAATTATTCAGTATATCCTCATTGCTGATTCTGCTGAACGCATAGTTATTATATGCCTCTGAGCAGTAAAAGCCTCCGTCCTTAAGATTCCATTCAAATACAGCCGCATTAAGCTCACTGATTACCGTTTGAAATCTGCGTTGTTCAAGGGCAGTTTCCATTTCTTTTTCCTTAATAACCGTTACATCGGTAAAAGATGTAAATGCATAGGCCTTATCCCCAATATGAACTGTATCTGCACTCATTTTCAGCCATATAATGCTTCTATCCTTACGGTATATTCTGTACTGGTAATCCATTGCCCTGCCATCCCTGGCAAACTGGACTGCACTGATATTCTTGGCAGGTAAATCCTCCGGCAGAATATTATCAATATCACTGACTGCATGATTCACCTCATACTCCTCTGGTGTAAAACCAACTATGTCGTAATATGCCTTGTTTAGAAAGATTCTTTTCCCCGTGGCTGCATCGAAAAGTCCAATTCCGCATGGAGCCATCTCAAGGAGTCTTTCCAGCTCCTCAAGTTCACTACACTCATTACTCATACACTTACCCTCTTTATTATTTTATCTTTTTAATTGCATCGTCGCCCTCAGCCACATTAACAGTTAGGGTATCTCCCTTTTTCCTCAGAATCCAGCTTTCATCAAAATCGGATTTATATACCTGTCCGTCGTCTGCTGTTACATATACAACTGTATCCCCGTCTATTACAATATACTGAATGTCTTCAATTGTTATCTTAGTTGACACTGTAGGCGTATCATCCTCATCCTCTGGCTCCTCCGGTTCCACATCTCCACCCATAAGCTTTGCATAATGAGCAAAAACCTCTTTCTGTGTTTCTCCAAAGCAAACCTTTGAATAATTGGACATATTAACCATGGCATAGCCTTTAATAATATTGTTGGCATCTGTCATTGCCATAATATAAGATGGCTCACCATTAACGTTTACAAGCGCCGGGAAGGATGCCGTATATCCATACTGCTGAACCTCTCCCTCTGCTGCACTCATTGCTGAATTCTCATCTGCACCTGATACCGGATAATATTTGGCTTCTCCTGTACGTTCATTAACCATTATTACCGCTATATCAGAGCTGTCTCCTGACATGGAGGTAACACCTGTATAGAACCATATATCTGTTCCAATTGTTATATAGCCATAATCATCAGTACATCTTTTACAGCCTGTCTTACTAAATACTGAGTTCCAGAATCCATTCTGGTATTTCAGTGACCAGTTGATTATCTTAGTAAGATAATCTCCGTCATATACTATGTCAACCCACTCTGGTACATCTGCAACATCATACAGCACTGATTCGCCTGTTGAGGCATCAAATATTGCCACCTCATTAATCACTTCACAGCCGAAAAGTCCCTGTGTTGGCTTGGAAAAAGACACAATCCAATAAGGGTTGCCCTCTTCATCTATTTCAAAATAATATGAGTCAATTATCTTGGTTGGATAGGTTTTACGAATCACTCTTTTCAGCTTATTGGAAAAATGTGCGCTGTCAGAAATTGTTATAGGCTTGGTGCATTTAACAAATTCTGCTGAATTCTCAACCGGGTCAACCAGGATATAGCCCGGTATTCCCTTATCCTTATTCTTATTGTATTTAAAAAATCCATCATATCCCAGTGGCGATACCTTTTTAGGCGCCCCATACAGATTAATCTGTGTATATGTATCATTGAGGTCATACTGAGACACTACATCTGAAAGACTTCCCAGGGCTCTTTCTGCAAATACCTCAGCTGTTGCGGTATCCATAAGTGCAACATTGGACACAGTTGTTACCGGGGCCATATCCTCCTCAAATACACCATCTTCATAGGAAAACACATTGGCCATATCTCTACTCTGGCACAATGCGGCGCTTCCTATTCCCATTACCATAAATACAAGCCAAAGTCCAAGACTTGCCAGCAGTGGGCCTCCTGCTATCCATCCTGAGTAAGAGGCAGCTCCTGATATCGCTGCAATTATGGCAAAAAGTGCACTTGCCACAGTCAGCATTATCAGTACAAAAAGCCAAGTTCCTACTGAACGGATATTGGCTGCCGGCAGGAAAAGATACCTCATCCACACCGTTATTGCTGCCATTATTACCACTGTTATTCCTATACATATTGCAAGCTTGCGTTTCTCGTCTTTGTTCATTATCCACTCTCCTGTTGTTTTACATACATACTGTAATGATACTCTATTTTGGGTGAAAAAAAAGCCCTGAATTGAGCTCTTTCTTTTGGAGAGAAACAAATTTTATTCTTGAGTATAAGCTGAGTTTTGGTTCATAAGTTCACGCAGCAATCGATTATCAATTGACTGATTGCTCCTCGAAAATGTAAAATAGAGCAGATTGCTCTGCTCTAATAAGTTAGTATGCTGGCTGTCAGCCTCGTGAATCATCAAGAAACACTAGTTAATATGAGTTTTTACCGACTCTCAAATGTCTACAACTTTCTTATATTTTAATTATATTAAAATATATTTTTTATCAATATATATTTAAATTCATGAATTGTTTCCATAATCCTAATACTGACATTTATTGCAATACTTTTAGAAAAAACATTCAATTATAAATAATATTATGCTTATGGAATCGTTCTAAGATTCTGATAAATCACCCTCATTTAACACTGTTATTTTATATTTCTCCAGCATTTTATTTACCGCCTCATTTTTGTTCTCATTAGAGCTTAGAACTAAATGTATAATATCGACAGTTGGTTTATTATTCCCTTCTTCATCCTTTTGAACATAATCATTTAATAAACAAAAAAGCCAGAAATTAATAGTGGGTCTATTATTATTGCATAACATATCTACTGACAAAGTAACTTCTAAAAGTTTATCTCCATCTTTTTTCATTGTTTGCCTTCCTATATACAAAGCAGACACCATTATATACATATCCATATTTAGTGTATTTTTTGATTCCTTCATTAACAAGCATTTTATATGTCACATTGTAATGGGGATTTATGCCTCTGCTCTTACAATACTCACTTATGGATTTAAGTTCTTCATCCAATTCATGAACTTGATCTGATACTTTCAATACGCCCTCCAGTCCCATGTCAACTCTAGCAATACTATATTTCATAAGAGCATCTATATTCTTCTTATTATTTCATTCACTCTAACATGCCTAGCTGAACCTATTTCATATTTTGATATATAATCAATATCTGATTTCCATGAATTAATTGCATCATAGTCATTTTTATGAAAATCAATAAAAAACTTTAAATATGATATTACCCTATCTTTTGATAATAAATGGCTATCAACTACATATTCTAATATAGTTCTTCTCTGTAATGCTGAAAGTCCTCTATCACGTCCTACGGAGTATCCTACTCTCTTTAATGGAGACGAATCTGATAAATCATATGAATTATCCATATATTTTTCTGACAAATAAACCTTCTCCGTAATAACTTGATGCATTATTGTTCCGAGCTTTTTTAAAGATTCGTATATTACATTTTGAATAAAGTACACATTACATTCTCTACAATATGCTGCAGCACGTTCAACTTCTATAACCTTGCCTTCTGAAGTCAAAACAATAAACACTGCTACGATATCTTCTACTTTATGATTCTTATTACAATATGTACTATTTGATTTAACTACGAAATCTGTAAATCCTGGCAAATGTACTTCTTTATCTTGATACTTTATACTTGCCTCTACATCATTAAATAATGGTTCATCTGGATCATCCTCAATATTCCAAATATCTCCGTTGTACTCTAATTTAATCAAATAGTTATAATTCCATAACAATCCCTTATTTCTCGACTTATCTTTTTCTACAATGATTGTTCCTTGTTCAAATTCTGTTATATATTGAATTTTAATATGAGTTCCAGATAGTTCTTTATGTGAAAGACTCCATTTAATTTTACTGTTTTGGGTATCCTTCAATAAATCCCCCGCATCATAATATAAATAAAACCTGCTAAACCACTTATCACTTTCGGATATTTTTGTGTTGACAATCCCTTCACGTTCTGAAAATGAATGAGTATCCAAGTATTCTTTAATTTCATTTACATCATTGAGATTAAAAATAGTAAATAACAATTTATCAAGTTTCTTCGAAAAAATAACTCTATCATTCGTTTTCATCCATTTTACATATCCTAAATCTCTAGTTAATAGGTCAACAAAAGAAACATCTTTATACTTTCCCCATCCTATAGAATTTGAAATATTATCAAGATTAAAAGTCCAGGTCCGATAAGCCATATTATTTCCTCGTTAATCACATATACAACATATAATTCCTATATCAATTGATATATTCCCTATCATTGTTTCATTAAAAGGGAAAAAAATCTAGATACACAATAATAAAGTTTCTTCCAATTCATTTGAAATAATAATTCTTCTAATTAATGACACATATTTTTGTTGTATAGTAAAGTTCACAACAGAATTACAGTCAATTCAATGCTCTCTTATTGCTCCATCTACACGTCCTTCATTACACAAAACAACAATTCTTCTTGTCGTTATTCCCTATAATTCCGCAATTTCTTGAGTTGTCAAATAATCCATTTAAAACATCTCCTAATTGCTATTAATTATATTCTTCTTACGGAATAATAACAATCGAAATAAGTGTTCGATTTTATGTTCTTCTTACCTCTTTTCAATTATTTTTTTCCTT
>CAYTWF010000024.1:0-38666 GCA_964441705.1 uncultured Butyrivibrio sp. | reverse complement strand
CTCAGGCTATCCGACTGGTTAACCATGTATACCTGCTGGGGATAATATACAGATGAATTGTCCTCAAAGATAACGGTGCACTGGGACGCTGCTTTTCGAGAAGTCCTGCATCCGGTTATAATGGAGGCAATAATGAGTAATAAGCATAATACAGGGGTTTTTAATCGATTCATATACAACCTCCCAACTTAAAATCATGGTATCATTTTACCATATTAATGTCAATAATAGCCTGACAAGCCAGCATATATGTGCAATATGTTGAAAAAAACAGAGCGGTTTTATCTATTTTTTAACAGATTACGCAAAAAAAGTGACAGTTCACGTCTATGGTATGTTAAAAATGTCGAGATGTATTATTATGAATTCAGCAAGGGGGTTAAGAGACCCTTGAGACGTATGGGAATTGTTAAGAGGCGGTTCCCAGCCGGTATAAAAAGGAGGAAATCAAATGAAGGCGAAAAGTTTAGTACCTTTATTCAGAGGTATGTCATCAGTAATGGCTTCTGTACTGACGTTGACTATTTTAGGAACAACAGTAACAGATACCTACAGAAGTAATCTTGATGATGTACTTGGAACTCAGAGCTATGTAACTATCAGCGATGAGAACACAGCTAAGTACCAGAAGGATTATGCTACTATTGAAGAGATGGCAGCAGCTGCAAAAGATATTGCAGTCAGAGAAGGTGAAGAGGGAACTGTTATTATGAAAAATGATAACGATGTACTTCCACTGGCTGACGCAGGCACGGTAGCATTATTTGGTCTCGCTGCATATGCACCTTATCCATACAGCGCAGGCGATTTACGTGCAGGTAATGATGATTATGTAGACCTTGTACAGGGACTTACAGATGCAGGAATTAAGATTAATGAAACAGTTCAGAATTTCTACGTTAACAAGCTTCTCAATGCACATGAGGTTGTAACACAGAATGCATGGACAGGTGAGGATGTAATATCAACAGGATATGACTACATCTATACTACATCAGTTGGAGATATGACTGATTTCCAGATTAATGAAGTACCTGCAGATAAATACGAAGAGCTTGGTGCTCCAGCCGATATGGCTTCACAGATTGATAAGACTTCTACAGTTGGTATCTGTGTATTTGCCCGTCCAGGTGGAGAATCCAACACATATGCTCCAGGTTCGGCTGTTAATTTTGCAGGAGAAAAGACTGGAGAGGACCCACTGGCATTATCAGAGGATGAGCTTTCAGTTATTGATTATGCAAAAGAAACCTGTTCAAAGGTAATTGTACTTCTTAACACAGGCAATACAATGGTAATCAAGGATATCGCAGAAGGCGGAGCTCATGAGGTTGATGGTATTGCTTATATCGGATGCCCTAACGATTATCAGTTTACAGGTATTGCCAATGTACTTACAGGTAAGGCTAATGCAACAGGAGCTCTTACAGATACCTATGTTGCAGATAATTCATCAATTCCAGCAGTACAGAACTTCGGTGGCGATTATTATGCAGATGCAGATATTGTAGCCTCCAATACAGACAATGAATTTGATTCACGTTATCCGGGACTTGAGATATCTAACCAGAGCAGCGCCGGTTCCTTCGGTGGTGGTGGAGCTACCTACAGTGGTGGTCAGTACATCGTTGAGGCAGAAGGAATCTATGTAGGCTATAAATATTTTGAGACAAGATATTATGATTCAGTTATGAATCCAACATCAGGAGCTGCATCAGCAGAGGGTGCTACACAGGGAAGCACATGGAATTATAATGATGAGGTTATATATTCCTTTGGACATACACTTTCATATCTTGATTACACACAGACTCTTAAGAGCATTGATGTAGACAAGACACCTGATGGTAATGTTACAGCAGTTGTTGAGATTAAGAACAACAGTGACACAGATGGAAGATTCCTTGCACAGCTTTATGTTCAGCAGCCATATACAGATTATGACAAAGAGAACAAGGTTGAGAAGTCAGCAGTTATGTTCTTAAATTCAGCAAAGGTTCAGGTTGCAGCAGGACAGACAGAGGAAGTAACAATTACAATTCCTTCCAAATATCTTGCAAGCTATGATTACACCAACGCTAAGACATATATTCTTGATGCAGGTGATTATTATTTCACAGCAGCCGCAGGCTCACATGAAGCAGTTAATAACTTCTTAGGAGCTCAGGGCAAAACAACAGCAGATGGTATGGATGCTGAGGCAGTTGGAACAGCACTTGTATGGAATGGCAATGATACACTTGATACAACAACCTATGCAGTTGCCAACGATACCAAGATTACCAATGTTGCAGATAATGCAGACCTTAATTACTGGACAGGTGAAGATACAGTTACCTATCTTTCAAGACAGGACTGGGAGGGAACCTACCCAATTAATTACAATACAGATGTAGAGATTAACATTGGAGACAGCGACAAGGCAGATGAATGGATTGCAGAGCTTAGAGGTGAGACCTATACCATTAAGACAGATGACCCTGCAACAGAGGCTGTAGACAATGGCGTTAAGTTTGATACAACTAATATCCAGTATGAGCAGCTTACCAATATACTTGATTCATTCTGGGATAAGCTGACAGCACAGATTACAATTGATGAAGCAATTGGTGCAGTTATCCACGGTGGTAACCAGTCAGATATACTTACCAATGTAGATAATCCAATTGTAGCACAGAACGAAGGCGTTAACGGATTTACAGCAGCTTATACAGATGAAGCAACAGGCAAGACATATCATTTTAATGTTAACTCAATGACATTACTTGGTTCAGCCTTCAACCCAGACCTTGCTTATGACTGGGGTATTGTAGAAGGTAACTCAGGACTTTGGCTTGAGAAGTTTGATTTATGGGGAATTGGACTTACTCAGAGAAGAACACCATATAATGGACGTAATTATGAGTACGTATCAGAAGACCCAATGCTCTCTAACAGAATCGGCTATGGCGTATTAAATGGCTGTGCAGAAAAAGGAATCATTAATGGACCTAAGCACATGGGCTTCAATGACCAGGAGCATAACCGTAACGGTGTTGCAGCATACATGAACGAGCAGAAAATGCGTGAAACTGATTTAAGATGCTTCCAGGGCGCATTAGATGAAGGCAATGGATTAGCAGTAATGGTAGCTTTCAACAGAATAGGCGCAACCAACGCATCACATTCAGTAGGAATGCTTAACACTATTCTTCGAGGAGAATGGGGATTTACAGGAATCGTATCAACAGATATGATGAACAACGCATATTATTTTAACCCTGAATCAATGATAATGGCTTCTATTACACAGGTTGCTGACTTTGGTGGTGAGGATAATCACATTAATCTTGGTGATGGCGGAGTTGATGCTACATGGTCATATATTTCAGTAGATTCAGTTAAGAATGATTCAGCACTTGTTGAGCAGGCAAGACAGAACCTGAAATACCAGTTATACACATTTGCTAATTCAGCAGTTATGAATGTATCAACAGAAAAGGTTGCTACATGGTGGGATAAGGCAATACAGACAACCAGAACTGTAAGTGCAGTTATTTTGGGAATCAGTGCTGTATGCTGGCTTGGACTCTCAGTTATACCTGCTAAAAAGAAGGAGGAGGAATAGACTATGAGTTTGAATAAAAAACCAAGAGCCGGAAGCTGGGCTTGTATAATCACATTAATATTTGCGATAGCATCCGTAATTATATACAATATTAACATTCATGGTGAAGGCTACTTCAAAAATGCGGCAGTTCCTAATGCTACCAAATATGTAATTATAGGTATATGCTTATTAGCAGTTGCATTTGCAGTATCTCTTGTTACTATGAAGGGAATCGGCGGAAGGATATTTACAATCCTTTCAGATGTTATGAGAATTGTTGTTCCTGCATTAATGATTGCAGCAATGATTACAATTGTATCAGCAAGAGTTGAAGGCTTTGCATTCATATATTTTTCTAATGAAGAGGTACTTCAGGAAGTACAGACAGCAGCCAACATGTCATCTGCACATGGAGCAATTGCCAATATTGCTGCATTAGCAGTAACCGCTGTTGTGGGAATGATAGCAGCATTCTTAAGCACTAATAAAAAAGAAGCGTAGTTAATCATTAATTACCTCCCGGAGTACAGATTACTTCGGGAGGAATTGCTGTTTAGTGTATCGGGAGAGAACATACATGATTAGAATAAAAAGGTTTACATGTGAAAATTTAACACAGGGTACTGTTACAGATGAAAGAAATCCCCATTTTTCATTTGTTACTGAAAGTGATATTCAGGGTGACAGACTTGACCGGGCAATATTGTCGGTTAATGGATGGCAGCTTGAGACGGTGGAGCAGATTGCAGCCGCCTATAATGGAGAGCCGCTTAAACCCTTTACAGAGTATAGTGCAAAGCTTCAGGTATGGAGTGTGGATGGCAGCACAGACACAGCCAGTATAAGCTTTGAGACAGGAAGACTTGATACACCGTGGCAGGGAAGATGGATAAGCGATGAGAAATATTCCTTTACTGAGAAGGGAATATCACCTTTGCCAATGACCTTTAGAAAGAAATTCAGTGCTGGTGGTAAAATAAAAAAAGCAAGAATTTATTCCACAGCAATGGGAATATATGAAATGACTATTAACGGTAAAAGGGTGGGAAACAGATATTTTGCTCCGGGCTTTACCTCCTATAAGACAAGACTGCAGTACCAGACCTATGATGTTACCGGTTTATTAGATAAAGATAATATGCTTGAGACAGTTGTTGCAGGCGGCTGGGCAGCAGGTTCCTTTGTATTCACAAGAAAGAACAGAATAACTGCTGACAGACAGGCACTTTTGCTTGAGCTTAGGATTGAATATGAAGATGGCAGTACCCAGGTAATAAGCAGTGATAACAGCTTTATGGTTACTGAGGATGGCTGCTATCGTATGGCAGATATATATGATGGTGAGACCTATGATGCCACAGTTAACATGGATGAGATTACATGGAGACCGGCAGCGTATGAAAAGCTGAGAGTGGCACCTGCAATTTTTGCTGAAACAGGTGCACCGGTAAGAGCACATGAGAGAATGACTCCAATCAGCTGTGTAGAGACAGCTGAGGGACTTGTATATGATTTTGGACAGAATTTTGCAGGAGTGGCGGACCTGTCACTGGTTGGGAGGCCCGGACAGGTAATTACAGTTCGTCATGCAGAGCTGCTTAATCCGGATGGGACTCTTAATACAACATTTTTACGGACCGCTAAAGCAACAGCAACCTATGTGTGCCGCGAAGGACAGCAGCATTATTCTCCTAAGCTTACATATATGGGCTTTAGATATATGTGCGTGTCAGGTATTAATAAGGAAGATATTCAGGTGGCAGCCCTTGCGCTGTATTCGGATATTGAGCCTAATGGTGAATTTGAATGTTCTTCTGGACCACTTAACAGACTGCAAAGCAATATTATCTGGAGTGCACGTTCCAATTTTATGGATATTCCAACAGATTGTCCACAGCGTGATGAACGAATGGGCTGGACAGGAGATATTGCTGTGTTTGCACCAACTGCCTGTTACAATTTTAACATGAGCCGTTTCCTTGATAAATGGCTTGATGATGTGGCAGCAGAACAGCTTCCTACAGGAGGAATCCCTAATACAGTTCCTGTTCAGGGCTACGGCTTTCCGGCAACCATGCCTGCAATGGCAATTGATTTCTGGGGAGATGCGTGTGTTCTTGTGCCATGGGCAGAGTATCAGGCAAGAGGCGATATAAGAATTCTTAAAAAGTATTATCCTATGATGAAAAAATATGTTAATGCCTGTAAGGCATGGGCAGGTCTTTTCAGCCTTGGCAGACACAGATATATATGGCATACCCCGTCCATGCTTCATTTTGGAGACTGGGTAGCGCCGGATGTTCCTAAGATGAGTCAGTGGCAGAAGAGAAGTAAATGGACAGCTACAGCCAGTCTTAAGAATACCAGTACTCTTTTATCCAAAATAGCAGAGCTTCTTGGTGAAAAAGAGGATGCCCGCAAATACAAAGCTATCAGCAAAAAGACTGCAGAGGCTTATAGTCAAATTCTTACAGATGGTAATGGGCGAATGAAGGAGGAATTTCAGACCGCATATGTACTTCCACTTCATTTTGGAATGCTGGATGGCAGAGCAAAAGAAAATGCAGCTGATAATCTGGAGAGACTTGTTAAGGATAATGACTATCGTATTGGCACCGGATTTCCGGGAACACCATATATACTTTTTGCACTGGCGGATAATGGAAAGACGGATACAGCGTATCGTATGCTTCTTAATGATAAATGTCCGTCCTGGCTTTATGAGGTTAAAATGGGAGCCACAACTATATGGGAACGTTGGGATGGTCTGGATGAAAATGGCGTATGCCCAATCGGTGATGATGGAACAGACCTGATGATATCTTACAACCATTATGCCAGTGGGGCGGTTGGAGATTTTCTGTACCGCAGAGTTGCAGGAATTGAGGCTTTGGAGGCTGGCTACAAACGCTTTTCGATACGGCCTTTGATATGCAGTGAGGGACCTGACAGCGCCAGAGGAAGTGTTAATACTCCTTATGGACGTATTGTGTCAGATTGGAGTATTAAAGATGATATTTTTACAATACAGATAAAAGTACCGATGGGAACAGCATGCAGGCTGGTTATGCCGGACAGAAGAGAAGAGCTTCTTGAATGTGGCAGCTATCGGCGTGAATGCAGAATTGGAGGAAGCATATGAGCAAGAATGGAAAAAACATATGGAGCAGTCCGTTATTAGGCTCTAAAATCAAATCAGACAAGGTGAAGTTTCCGGAGATGGCTTTGGGATATTTTATAGGACCATTTGGTGCGCTGCTTGCATCAGGAATTTTCACAAGTATATTACAGAATTATTTTACAGATGTATTAAAGCTTAATCTTACATTTCTTACAACCCTTCAGATGGTATCCACTATATTTATAGTTGCGGCTAATCTGATTGTTGGACAGCTGATTGAACGAACCAAAACACTTGCAGGAAAAGCAAGACCATGGATTCTTTTGTCTGCGCTGACACTTTCGGTTGCAAGTGTACTTATGTTTATTGTTCCGTTTAAGGGAACTGCCAAGATGGTCTGGGTGGCAATAGCATATAACCTGTTCTATGCGGTGGCTTATCCAATATATAATACAGCTAATTCTACACTTATTCCATTGTCCACAAGAGACAGTAAGCAAAGAGGTGTTCTGGCATCCTTTGCCAATGTTGCCGGACTTGGAGTTATGGGAGCAGGCTCAATGATATTTCCACTGCTGGTATCCTTTGCACTTAAGGAGAATCAGAATCTGTGGTTCATTGCAATGCTTGCAATTGCTATCTTTTCTGCATTAACAATATATCTCCAGTTCATGTTTACAAGAGAACGTGTAACAGAGGAACTGGCCAACAAAGCAGAAGCTATGGAGAATGGCACAGCAACAGCACCTTCTATTGGAAAACAGCTTAAGGCCGTTACCAGTGAAAAGGTGTGGTGGATTGTAATGCTCTTTTACATTGGATTTCAGTGGAGTGGTGCACTAAAGAATGGTTCAATGTCATATTTTTGCAAGTGGGTGCTTGATAATTCTTTCTTTGGAAATGCTGATGCCTGGGGTGCATCCCAGTCAATGCTGGCAATTATGGGAGCAGTTCCAATGGCAGTGGCAGCGGCAGTGGTAGTTCCACTGTGCAATAAATTTGGCAAAAGAATTATCTGTATGATAGGAATGCTGCTTGGAGCCGTAGGCGGTCTTATTGCGGGCTTTGGCGGTGGCAATATCGTGCCTGTTGCAATAGGTGTTGCTCTTAAATGCCTGGGTTCAGCTCCGGCGTGCTATATGATACTTGCCCTTATTGCAGATGTAATCGACCATATTGAATACAAGAGCCATATCCGTACCGATGGACTTACAATGTCAATATACAGTTCAATTATGGTAGCAGGAACGCCTATATGTAACTCAATATTCAGTGCAATACTGAATAAAAGCGGATATGACCAGAATGCCAGTGTAGCACTGGGACAGCTTGGTCAGAGTGGTGCTGTTAAAAGCGCCATTTCAATAAGCTATATATGGGTTGAGACAGTTGCATACGTTATCTGCGCACTGCTTATTTTCTTCTTCACAATAGAGAAAAAGCTTCCGGCAGAGCAGGCAGAGATAGCGAAGAGAAAAAATAATTAATAATAAGACTGGAGTTCTTTGCAGATATTCTGGTATTCACTGGCAAAAAGACTGCCCCTGTTCCATATGAGGGAGAAGTCATGGGTCATCTGAAAATCAGAAATATTAATCTGTCGGAGAACTCCTTTTTCAAGCTCAGGCTGTGCAGCAGTCTGATATAGAAAGGTTATACCACAGTCATTTCGTATAAGCTGAATAATTGCAGTCATACTGCCCAGCTCGGTTGTGTGACAAAAATCATGAATTGAGATGTTCTTGGCAGATAAATAACGTTCAAGTATGTTACGGGTACCAGAACCCGGCTCACGCAGCAGAAGTCTTTCGCCAAGCAGGTCTGTAAGAACAGAAGGCTCTGTTTTGAATTTGTGACTACTATTGCATACCGGGATAAATATCTCACGGCTGAAGGTCATGCTGTCGAATTCATCTGAAGA
Organism: uncultured Butyrivibrio sp.; assembly: GCA_964441705.1. Lineage (GTDB taxonomy): Bacteria > Bacillota > Clostridia > Lachnospirales > Lachnospiraceae > Eshraghiella. Next base: position 30,035 of record CAYTWF010000024.1, on the reverse strand, counting down.
GAAATATCCCTCAATTAATGCAAAATTAATATTGCCGTCGCGAAGGCTTTGGAGAAGCTCGTTGGTATTACCCATGTACATTCTAATTAACACATCAGGATGTGCAGCTATGTATTGAGATAATGGATTGGCAATTGCGAATTCGCCAATTGTAGTTGTTACCCCAAATACCAATGGCATTTTGCCTGGCGCGCAGCTTTGCATTGACTTGCGCAGCTCCTCTTCATCATTAATAAGAGCAGTGCATTTCTGGAGCAAAAGTCTGCCGGCAGGAGACAGCTCCATTTTGCGACCCTCATATGTGAACAGCTTAACGTTATACAGCTGTTCAAGGTAGTGTATGTGCTGAGATACAGCAGGCTGCGTAATATGAAGCTCCAAGGATGCTTTGGTGTAATTCATATATCTGCATACCTCTATAAACGTCTTTATTCTAAAATCAATCATGACAGTCTCCTTAATGTTTTTATAACTATAACATATATTTATTGATTCATAAATATAAATAATTTTATCTTATGCATTATTTATGGTATTATCTGGATATAGAAAGAAAAAAGGAGACACATACAAATGAAATTTGTGAAAAACAACTGGAAGGGCATTCTTTTATGTTTGATTATTGCAGTTCCATCATGGTTTTTAGGAAAGCTGTTCCCAATTGTTGGCGGCGCAGTAATAGCAATTATCGCAGGAATGATAATTACCATTTTTATTAAAGACAAAACAATGTTTGAAACAGGAATTAAATTTACCTCCAAGAAGGTTCTTCAGTGGGCAGTAATTCTTCTGGGCTTCGGACTTAATCTTAATGTTATTTTACAGACTGGCAGGCAGTCTCTGCCTATTATTATATGTACAATTACAACATCGCTTGTAATTTCCTTTGTGTTACACAAGGTAATGCATATTCCATCCAAAATATCCACACTTGTAGGTGTTGGCTCATCTATTTGCGGTGGTTCAGCCATAGCGGCAACAGCACCGGTTATTGATGCAGATGATGAGGAGGTAGCTCAGGCAATATCGGTTATCTTTTTCTTCAATGTTTTAGCAGCTATTTTATTTCCGGTTTTTGGCAAAGCAATTGGATTTTCCACAACCTCTGGAGAGGCATTTGGTATATTTGCCGGAACAGCTGTTAATGATACCTCATCCGTAACTGCTGCAGCATCAACCTGGGATGGTATGTGGGGACTTGGCTCTGCAACTCTTGATAAGGCTGTCACGGTAAAGCTTACAAGGACTCTTGCAATTATTCCTATAACTCTTGTCCTTGCATTTATACGCACAAAAAAAGAGAAGAATACGGATGGCAAAAAAGCAAGCCTTAAGCAAATCTTCCCATTTTTCATCTTATATTTTATTGCAGCCTCTGTAATCACAACGATTGCAGTTAACTGTGGAGTATCAGCTTCATTCTTTAATCCAGTTAAGGAATTAAGCAAATTCTTTATTGTACTGGCAATGGCGGCAATTGGACTTAATACCAATATTGTAAAGCTCGTAAAGACAGGTGGTAAGCCAATTATAATGGGTGCCTGCTGTTGGATAGGTATCACAGGAGTAAGCCTTATTATGCAGCATGTACTTGGCATTTGGTAGGCATTAGTGCCTGGCAGCAACATAATCCATATATAATCCAATAATCTTATTAAGCTCTTTCTTACGAATTGGAATACGGTTGCCGGTTCGTGTAACAAAGGTATCGTTATCAATATTCATAACATAATGCATATTGATTAAGTAGCTTTGGTGACAATGAAGAAAATATGGCTGTGGCAGCATCGCCATCAGGTCGGACATTTTCATTCGGCATTTGATAACGCTGCCATTGGTAAGATTAATATATATGTATTTATCACTGGATTCGACGAATACGATTTCTTTGGCTGCAATATTAATATTGCGGCATCCGTTCTTAACAACAATCTGGTCCCCCTCGGAGAAATCGTGTTCGTTGATGTACCTGTCCAAAAGAAGACGAAGCTAATCCATATTGAATGGTTTAAGCATGTATCCGTATGCGTATACGTCATAGCTTTCCAATGCAAAATCTGCATGAGTGGTACAAAAAATAATAGTTACTCTTGTATCACTTTGTCTTATCTGTTTGCTGACGGTCATTCCATCCGCATTTCCCATAATTATGTCAAGGAAAATAAGCTCCAGAGAATTATTCTCATAATAATGAAGAAGCTTTTCGCCACTGTTAAAAGAAAAAACCTCGAAAGGAATCTTTTTCTCATTAAAATAATCGGAGACAAACTGCCCCAGTATTGCTCGGTGAACGTCAATATCGTCACATATGCCAATTCTTAACATACATCATACCCCTCTGAAATTGTATAGCATCATTATAACAAGATAAATTCTTTTATTCAACATAATATAGGCGAAAAACGTCGAAAATGTGTCGAATCTGGTCACATCATTTCATCTATCGCGTGATAGAATGATTATGGTTGATTGAGAGATAAAGGGGGACCCGTTCGTGGACTTTATTTCATACAAAATTGACCGGTACGCCGCAGTCTCTGTTCGGATGGATATTGCTGGCAGCGACTTGTCGGGAGTATTTTAAATAGCAAGGTTGATTTTTGTGTGTATTGCCGTAATACGCATGATTATCAGCCTTGTTTTTTGTGTAATTAACTGTATGATAGGTATCATAAATCACTTACTTTGAAAGGTTATTATATGGTTAAAAAGATTAGACTGATTTTGTCGTTTCTTATTATGGCGGTGGGATTAGCTGCCTGCAGGAAACAGATTACGACAGATATTCCGGAATACACAATAGAGGCTACAACGGTAAGTCCTGTTGAACTTAATGATTATGCTATAAAGGATGCAGCTTCATTTTTAAGCATAGGTAAGCTGGCACAAAGGCCAGAAAGCCGCATAGTGACAGCCTGTTTTTATGATGAGACCTCCCTGGCAGTATTGTACCTGTCAGAGGATTCTTACACTGCAACAGTGTCAAGGCTTTCGCTTACTACAGGTGAGTCTGAAGACATGGGTATGTTTATTGTGGATAATGGTGACGAATATATGTCACTTTCTTTTATCTGCCTTAATCCTGTGACAATTCAGAATACTAATGACGGAAAGCTCTATATTTTGGACGAAAATGGCAAAATAACAGACAGCAGAATAGATGGTACAGCCTATTCCCAGCTGGTATGCAGCAATGGAACGGCCTATGGTGTCAACAAAGACAATGTAAATATTGATTGTATCAATCTTGAAACTGGAAATATATACAGTATATATCAAAACGGACCGGAGCAGTCTGGTACTATAACAGGAATTAATCAGATTATTGAGAGTAGTAATGAACTGGCTTTAATTGGTTTTGATAAAACAACTCTGACAGAATGTACGTATATGCTGGATATTGATACAGGCAGCCTTACACGGCAAATGCATTCAGTGGAGCAGGTATATGATGATGAAGATAATATATATATGATAGATAACAGAGATGCCAGCCTGAACATTTTGCGAAGGAGCATTAAGGATTTTAATAATGTTGCAGCCATGAGCTATTCCAAGGATGTATTTATTGATTATATCAATATTTATGGGGATTCAGTGGTAATGGAGGAATATGGGGATGAAGGACTGATATTCAGATTTGGAGACCTTAATAAGGAACAGCTTATTGCAAGCAGCGAGCTTAAGAGGGATGCCTGTAATTCTTTTTATGGACTGGATGATACAGAGGGCTATGAGGTATATCCAGCATATTCCGGAATTAATGATTATTCAGAGAGCCTTAATATGATGGTATTTATGATATCGGGCAGCAATGTTAATGATATTGTTCTATGGGATATTAACAGCGCAGTTGAGGGCAGTCTGTCAATTGCAGCAGACACCTATGCAGATGACCAGGATTATTCAGTAACCGAGATTACAGACTATGGTGAGCTGAGCGTAAGAATAGCAGATATTTATGAAAAATATGGAGTAGAGGTATGCATAGGGGATAATGCTGCCCAGTATTATTCGGGATACAATGCAGAAAGACTTACGGATTACAGTATAATGGAGCAGGGAATTGACAGTCTGGAGAGTGTGCTTGATAAGTATCCTGATAATTTCTTCAGGTATATGGTGTCTGGAGATTACCTTAGGGGAATTCTTGTATATTTTAATGGTGTGATTACTCCGGCGTCCACTGATTCCATAAGCTCGGCAGCTGCGTTTGCAACCAAGGATAAGAATTATGAGCTGCTGGTGTTTGACACTAATCAGACCTATTCAATGGAAATGAATGCTGCACACGAGATATCCCATGCTATATTTGACAGAATAGAATATGACGAAAGTATGACTGGAGTCACGTATTTTGATTACGAGGAATGGAATAAGCTTAATCCACCAGGCTTTGAATACGTGCAGAGCTATTTTTCTGAAAGTGGAGAGGAATATGATGTATCAGGTGACAATTCCAATACCAGCTCAGAGTATTACAATGATTGGATACTGGATAATGTGTATTTTGTAGATTCCTATTCTAAAACCTATGTTACAGAGGATTTGGCCAGACTTATGGAGAATGCCATGAATATGGATATTGCAGGTGAATATATGCAGAGCTCGCATATTAAGGCCAAGCTTTCATATTATTTTAAGGCAATTAGAAATACATGGGACACTACAGGATGGCCGCAGATAACCACATGGGAAGAAGCTATGCAGTAATCGTATTGAATTTGGATTTATTTTGTACTATTATTAACATTATCCATAAAATAATTAAAGGGGTGACGACATGGCAGATATTAAAGAAAGTGTATTAGACATTATAGGCAAAACGCCAATTATGAGACTTGGCAGATATATGGGGGCAGCCGGGGTTAAGGATGCGTGTATTCTTGGAAAGCTGGAGTTTCTCAATCCGGGAGGCTCCACTAAGGATAGGGCGGCACTTTCCATGCTTGAGGAGGCCGAGCGGCGTGGAGAACTTGCACCGGGGGCTACAATAATTGAATCTACCTCAGGCAATACAGGAATTGGTCTCGCACTTGTTGCTGTGGCAAAGGGCTACAAGGTAATAATAACCTTACCAGAATCAATGAGTGTGGAAAGACGCAAGATGCTTAAGGCATATGGTGCACAGCTGGTGCTTACAGACGCTGTACTTGGAATGGCAGGGGCGGTAGAGAAAGCACAGGAGCTTCATGAGCAGATACCGGGGTCTATGCTTTTAGGTCAATTTACCAATCAGGATAATGCACTTGCGCATTATAGAACTACTGGACCGGAGATATTTGCAGATACGGATGGAAAGGTTGATATATTTGTTGCATCAGTGGGAACAGGTGGAACCATTACAGGAACGGGACGATACCTTAAGGAACGTAATCCGCAGATTAAGGTTGTATGTGTTGAGCCTAAGTCAAGTCCGCTTTTATCGGAGGGTCATTCAGGAAGCCACAAAATTCAGGGGATAGGAGCTAATTTTGTTCCTGAGGTTCTGGATAGAGATATATATGATGAGATAATTACTGTTTCGGATGAGGAAGCCTTTGACGAGGGAAGAAGGCTTGGAGTAACAGAGGGAATTCTTTGTGGAATATCATCAGGTGCGGTTCTTGCTGCTGCGGTAAGGCTTGCAAGGCGTCCTGAGAATGCAGGCAAAAATATTGTTGTTCTTTTGCCTGATTCAGGAGACCGATATATGTCTACACCGCTATTTACTGAATAGACGGATTCTTTTTCTTGTAACGGATACAAGTACAGATACTATTACAATGCCAACTGCTATGCCAAGGGATGCTAAAAGTGTAGCGTTGGCATTAGTTTTAAGCAATATGGTATCGTTAGTGATTATTCCATACATCGCATAATACAGGTTGCCACCGGGAACCAGTGGGATAATACAGGGGATAAGGAACACGGTAGATGGAGCTTTAAGTACTCTTGCCATTATCTCTGAATATAAGGTGCCAAGAATAGCACATATCATGTTAAGTATAAGCAGATTGACAATTACCTGGTTAAACAGCATATATATAAGGCTGATAAGGGCAGCACTTACACCTGCTGCCACAAGTCGTTTACTTCGTATGTTACACATTAGGGCAAATCCCAGACCTCCAAGCCCTGATGCAATTATTGTTATAATTGAGTTACTCATATTAAAAGCCTCCTACAATAAGAAGTGGTATGGCAAAGCCTACTGCAACCGATACAGCAACCAGTATTGATTCACAAAAGCGCAGTAGTCCTGACACAATGTCTCCGCACAGCAGGTCCTTAATTCCGTTGGTAAGACCAATTCCTGGAATAAGAAGCATAACATTGCCAATAATTATTTTATCCAGATGAAGGGGCGTACCAATAAGCCGGACAATTCCAATGGCTGCAAAGCCGGCAATACAAGAGCTTACAACTGTGTAGGCAAGCATATTGATTCTGCCCTTGTGAATAAGGTAGTCTGAACCAAATACAACCAGCGCAACCAGAGCAGATACAAGAGCATCCCATCCGCTTCCGCCAAAAAATACTGCAAATCCTCCGGATACGAGCAGGTATGCAATAAGCTTCTTATACCAGGTAATGTGGTTGGCTGCCACTATTCCATTAATGCGCGTAAGTACACTGGCGGGTTCAGGTGTTGTGGCACATATTTCACGTGAAAGTGAATTAATTGCCTCCAGCTGTCTGAGATTGTAGGAGTAGCTGTGAATTCGCCGGGAGCTGGTCACTGCAGCTGTTCCATTCTTGGCGGTAGATACTATCATGGAGGTGATTGAAAAAACATCTGCATCAGTACATCCATAGGCAATACAGATTCTGCCAATAGTGTCCTCAACACGCCACACCTCAGCACCGCATTTAAGCAGACAGCCGCCAATATCCATTGCCATATTCAGAATATCTTCCATATTATAATGTAACTGATTAGCGCTGTTCATGTGCAGCCTCCTGTAATACCGTAATAATTAACTGGTTTCATTATATTTTATTAGTATTACAATGTCCATATTTTATTGTTCTAATCTGTAAAATATGCTAGTATATGAGGAGTGAAATTATGCGAAGGAGAATATGATATATGGATAAAATAGCAAGCTTTACCGTTAACCATCTTGATCTGCTCACAGGAATATATGTGTCCAGAAAAGACCATCTCGGACCAATAACACTTACAACCTTTGACCTGAGATTTACACGCCCTAACATGGAGCCTGCAATGGTAACTGCAGGAATACATTCAATAGAACACCTTGGAGCCACATTTTTACGCAACCATAAGGAGTGGAAGGAAAGGGTAGTGTATTTTGGACCGATGGGCTGCCGCACAGGCTTTTACCTTATATTGGCAGGCGACCTTGAATCTAAGGATATCGTACAGCTTATAAAAGAACTGGCTGATTACATACTGGGCTATGAAGGGGAGATTCCAGGTTATTCTCCAAAAGACTGTGGTAATTACCTTGATAATAACCTTGAGATGGCTAAGTATTATGTAAGAAAGTATAAGTCTGAGGTTCTGGATAATCCGGTGCCTGAAAGACTTAATTATCCCCAGTAGAAAAGAGGAACGTTATGAAATATACTGCAAATAATCACACCTTTGTGATTGTGGCATATAAGGAATGCAGATATCTTGAGGAGTGTGTCAGCTCAGTAATGAAGCAGACTGTACTTGGCAGTGTTATAATTGTGACCTCAACCCCCAATGAATATATCAGCGATATCGCGGACCGACATGGAATAAAGGTTATTGCCAATCCGGGTGGTGGGTCAATATCACTGGACTGGAATTATGCATACAGCCAGGCCAAGACAGAGCTTATAACGCTAATGCATCAGGATGACCTGCTTAATCCTCATTACCTTGAATACGTTATTGAACGGCTTAATAAGGAACGTCACCCCCTCATTGCATTTACAGATAATTGTGAATATTTTGACGGAAAGCCACAGAATTCCAAGCTTTCCAAGGTAAAAAGGCTGATGCTTGTACCCCTGATTCCAAGAATGTTTTCCAATAGCCGCTTTGTAAGGAGGAGGATTCTTGCATTGGGCAATGCAATATGTTGTCCGTCAGTAACCTATGTAAAGGATAATCTGCCTAAGGTACTGTTTAAGGATGATTTCAAAAGTAATCTTGACTGGGAATGTTGGGAAATGCTTTCAAGGCGCAAGGGTGGCTTTGCTTATGTAAATAAGGTTCTCTTTTACCATAGAATTCATAATGATGCCACAACGATGGCAATGATTAACAGTAATGGCAGGCAGAAAGAGGATTACATGATGTTTCGCAGGTTCTGGCCAGGTTGGATTGCTTCTATATTAATGCACTTTTACGGCAAAAGCTCCACGATTTATAAAGAAAAAAAGTAAATTTTCGTAAATCCCCCCCTTTAAGAGGGGGGTTTTGTTGTCAATGGGTATGCTAGAATACAACTATCGAACGATATCAATTTGTAAAAATAGTTGGAGGACAACAAAATGGGAAAAACAAAGATTTTAAGAAAGGTATTAAGCTTACTTCTTGCAGTAGCGGTTACAGTAACAACTGTTATTACTACTAATATGCAGAATGTACAGGCGAAGCCAAGCACACAATTAAAAATCTCTCAGGTTAAAGATGCAACGATATTTGTTGGAGATACAGGAGAATTTTCACTGAATGTCAGCGGACTGGCAAGTGGTGAGACAGTCAGTGACTACAGTGCATCTGTAGGTAGCAATAAGGCTGTTGGCAATCTAATCGAGGGCAGCAATGGAACCTTTACCTATGAGGGACTTAAGAAGGGGACTGCTACAATTACCTATAATGTTACTACAAGCAAGAATAAAACAGCACAAGGAAGTTTTAAGGTAACAGTAGTATCAGCACAGGATATTTTCAACTCTTATAAAGGTGGACTTGACCACGTAGATGTTAGAACAGCTGGTGAATATGACCTTATAACTAAGGTTGATGGTCAGCAGAGTACAGTCACCAAGGTACCTGTTACAATAAGCGACGTAAACGTTGAGATAATCAGAGATGGCAAGAAGGTAGACCTTTGGTCATACTCATATAGATACGATTCACAGGAATTGAGAACTCAATTTGAACAGGGATTTCTTAAAGACCTTAATGACGTAATTAAGGTTACAGGTACTCTTACAGGTACAATTGATGGCAAGGAAACATCCGCTCAATTTACAAAAGAGTATACAGGCAATGACATTGTAAAATGGATTATGAACTGTGATGGATATAGATTAGGATGGGGAGTTGGCATTGATATTGATATCGAGGCAGATGAGGTCAAGGAAATCTTTACGCCATATACAATCACATTTATCGGTGATGATGGCAAGACAATAGATTCATGGACACAGAACTGGGGCACAACAATCAGCAGCTCAGCAATCCCTGCTGCTCCTTCAATTGATAATTCAACATACACATATACATTTACAGGTTGGACACCTGCCGGAGACTATACACTTGACTCCAAGGTAACCCAGAACATGACCTTCAAAGCAACTTATACCGGAACAGCTATAGATTATCATGTAACCTATAATGTTGATGGCAATAAGGAAGAGATTAAGGATACTAATAATTATAGCAATGGTGCCACAATAACAGTTAAGGAAAAAGTACCTGAGAAAACAGGCTACAGATTCGATGGCTGGTCGTACAACGGAAGCAAATATACATCAGGCAATCAGCTTGACATTAACGGCAGTGACATTGAATTTGTTGCAACTTGGGTTAAGACATATACAGTAACCTTTAAGGTCAATGGAACAGCTGTTAATACAGCAACCTATGATGAAGGAACTAACGTATCAGGTAAACTTAATTACGCATATGATACTCCGGAGAACAGCAATTTCTCAGGCTGGACAATGGAAACAAAGGATGTTAACACAAACAGCATTAATAAGGATGTTGTGTTAACAGCTACAACAAGCACTAAGACCTTCACTATTCAGTATTATGTTGACGGTAAGGTTTATGGTGACCCAATAGTTGTCAGCTACGGTGACAGCTATACAGTAGATAAGACATATTCAGCAGAGGGTAAGAATTTCTCGGGCTGGAGTACTACCGGAACAATTAGCAATATCAAGAAAGATATTACAATTACAGGAACAACAACAGTTAAGACATATACAGTAACATATCTTGTTAATGGAGATACTGTTAATACAGTAACAGACGTTCCTTATGGTTCAAAATATACAGACAGCTATACCTATACACCAGGTGAGGAATTCAATTTCTCAGGCTTTACAGTAACAGAGGGTAATCCTGCTAAGGTAACAGGTAATATAGTATACAGCGGAACAACCTCTATTAAAACCTTTACAGTAACCTTTAAAGATGAGAAGGGAAATGTAATTGGAACACCACAGGTAATCAACTATGGTGGAGTAGCCAATAAAGAAACAGCACCTGCTAAGGCAGATGTTAAAACAGAAAGTGCTACGGATTCAGCACAATGGTTTAAATATTATTTTAAGAGCTGGAAGGCAGACGGAAGTTATACAATTGATGATATTCAGAACGTTAAGCAGAACATGACCTTCAAGGCTGAATACACTGAGAATGAAGTAAAAGTTAAATTCTATGTTCTCAATAAGGGACTTGTTCAACCGTCAGAATTAAGTCATTATGATGCAACGAACTATTCAACTGGTTCAGTTGGAACACTTCATTATTTTAAACAGATAGCTAATGACAATACAGCAGTTAAAAACAATCTTGCAACAGTACCAACCTCATTTAAGCTTTACAATTCTAATACAGCTCTTGTACTGGAAGAGGGACAGACAATTGAGTGGTATGTAATTAAGGTAGAAAGTGATAACTGGCATGTAGATGGTATCATTACCAATCAGAAATATAACCTGACAATTAATTATGTTGATGAGAATGATAAAACAATTGCAACACAGTATTCTCAGAAGGTAGCAGCAACATCTAAGTACAGTGTCACATCACCAACAGTTAACGGTTATACATTAGCTGATGATGACCAGGCAGTAATTGCCGGAACAATGGACTACAAAGACTTAACAGTAACAGTAAAATATACAACTAATGATTATACAGTTCGTTTTGAGGATTACAATGAAACCGAGCTTTCAGAGACAACTCTTCATTATGGAGATGCAATCATAGCACCACAGAATCCATCAAGAGCAAGTGATGACGTATACAGCTATGAATTCACTGGCTGGAAGGATAAGACTACAGGCTCAACTACAGTAGCAGAAAGCTGTACCGGAGATGTAACATACGTTGCACAGTACACAGCTACTAAGAGAGTATATACAGTAACCTTCCTTAATGATGATAACAGAGTTATCTCATCATTAAAGTATAACTATAATGATGCAATTACAGTACCTGCTAATCCAACCAAGGCTTCAGATGTAGATAAGACATATACATTTAAGGCATGGAGCCCTGCAGTATCTGCACAGTGTAAAGGCGATGCAACCTACAAGGCAACCTATGATTGGGCAATAAGAAATTACACAGTAACCTTTAAGGATGAGAAGGGAAACGAACTTAATTCACTTATACTTGGATTTGGTTCAACAATACCTACAGATGAGATTCCAACAGTTACTAAGGCTGCTGATGAGACTTACACCTATGCATTCGACCATTGGGATGCAGCTGGAGAATATACAGTTGATTCACTTGTTAAGAGTGACATGCTTTTCAAAGCAGTAATGAGTAAGACCTATATTAACTACACAGTAAGATTCCTTATGGATGATAAGACTAGTGTTTTATTAGAAAAGAATGATTACCATTATCTTGATACAGTAATATTGCCAGAAAATAATCCAACAAAGAAGTCGGATGTATATAATACCTATACCTTTAAGGGATGGGATAAAGAAATAACAGCCGTAACAGGAAATGTAGACTATATAGCAGTATTTGATGCAACACCAATTGAGTATACAGTAACTTTCTATGACGAAGATGGAGTAAAAGTACTTGGAACAGGCAGCTATTATTATGGAGATGACGTTACAATACCTGCCAACCCGACAAAGACATCAGATAACACCTGTACCTATTCATTTGCAGGATGGGATAAGGAAGTATCAGCAACATGTACAGGAAATGCAGAATATGTAGCAAAATATGATTCAGAGTATATTAACTACACAGTAAGATTCCTTATGGATGATAAGACTAGTGTTTTATTAGAAAAGAATGATTACCATTATCTTGATACAGTAATATTGCCAGAAAATAATCCAACAAAGAAGTCGGATGTATATAATACCTATACCTTTAAGGGATGGGATAAAGAAATAACAGCCGTAACAGGAAATGTAGATTATATAGCAGTATTTGATGCAACACCAATTGAGTATACAGTAACCTTCTATGACGAAGATGGAGTAACAGAACTTGGAACAGGAACCTATAGTTATGGAGATGACGTTACGATACCTGCCAACCCAACAAAGACATCAGATAACACCTGTACCTATTCATTTGCAGGATGGGATAAGGAAGTATCAGCAACATGTACAGGAAATGCAGAATATGTAGCAAAATATGATTCAAAGTATATTGACTACACAGTAAGATTCCTTATGGATGATGAGACTAGTGTTTTATTAGAAAAGAATAATTACCATTATCTGGATACAGTAATATCACCAGAAAAAAATCCAACAAAGGAAGCTGATGTATATAATACCTATACCTTTAAGGGATGGGATAAAGAAATAACAGCCGTAACAGGAAATGTAGATTATATAGCAGTATTTGATGCAATACCAATTGAATATACAGTAACATTCCTTAATGATGATAACAGCGTTATCTCATCATTGCAGTATAACTATAATGATGTAATTACAGTACCTGCTAATCCAACCAAGGCTTCTGATGTGGATAAGACATACACATTTAAAGCATGGAGTCCTGCAGTATCTGCACAGTGTAAAGGCAATGCAACCTACAAGGCAACCTATGATTGGGCAGTAAGAAATTACACAGTAACCTTCCAGGATGAGGATGGTAACGAACTTAATTCACTTATACTTGGATTTGGTTCAACAATACCTACAGATGAGATTCCAACAGTAACTAAGGAAGCAGATAAAAAGTTTACCTATGCATTTGACCATTGGGAAGCCAGCGGAGAGTATACAGTAGAGTCTCTTGTAGAGAGCGACATGTTATTCAAGGCAGTAATGAAAGAAACAGCGATTAATTACACAATAACATTCCTTGATTACAATAATGATGTAATCTTATCAAAGACAGATTATCATTATGGTGACAGTGTTACAATACCAGCAGACCCAACCAGAGAAGCAGATGAGACATATACCTACGAATTCACAGGATGGGGAGAGGAAGTAACAGCAACATGTGTAGGAAACGCAACCTACAAAGCAACTTATGAGGGAACCTATATTAATTACACAGTAACCTTCCTTGACTATGACAATGAATTAATTACAAGCAAGACTGATTATCATTATGGAGATACAATAGTAGTACCAGCAGACCCAACCAGAGAAGCAGATGAGACATATACCTACGAATTCACAGGATGGGGAGAGGAAGTAACAGCAACATGTGTAGGAAACGCAACCTACAAAGCAACTTATGAGGGAACCTATATTAATTACACAGTAACCTTCCTTGACTATGACAATGAATTAATTACAAGCAAGACTGATTATCATTATGGAGATACAATAGTAGTACCAGCAGACCCAACCAGAGAAGCAGATGAGACATATACCTATGAATTCGCAGGATGGGGAGAGGAAGTAACAGCAACATGTGTAGGAAATGCAACATATACAGCAAAGTATGATAGAACCTACATTAATTACACAGTAACCTTCTATGATGAAGATGAAGTAACAGTACTTGGAAACGGAACCTATCATTATGGTGATGATGTTGTAATACCGGCTAATCCAACCAAAGCATCTGATAATACCTACAGCTATTCATTCAATGGATGGGGTGGAGAAGTATCAACAAGATGTACAGGAGATGCAGAATATATAGCAGGATATGACCCAGTATATATCAACTATACAGTAACTTTCCTTGAAGAGAATGGAACACAGATTAGCTCAGCTTCATATCACTATGGTGACACAATAATAGTTCCAGCAGACAGAACCAAAGCTTCAACAGCACAGTATGATTTCACATTCCTTGGATGGGACAGCACAGTATCACCAGTATGTATTGGAAATGTAACATACCAGGCAGTGTTCAGTGAAGCATTAAGAAGCTATCCAGTAAGATTCTTCGACGAGGATGGTGAGACATCACTTGCATCACTTATACTTGCATATGGTACAACAATTCCAGGAGAGAATATTCCAACTCCTGAAAAAGCAGCAACACTTGAGAACACCTATGCATTTGACAGATGGATACCATCAGGTGATTATACAACAACATCAGCAATTGCAGGAGCAATGGACTTTACAGCACAGTATATTGCAACTCCAATTGATTATACAGTAAGATTCCTTGATGACAACGGTGACGTAATCAACATGGCAACATATCACTACGGTGATGAAATAGTAGTACCAGCAGACCCTGCTAAGGCTGCAACACCTCAGTATAGCTACAGCTTTACAGGCTGGGATAATGAGATTGTTAACTGCCAGGGCGATGCAGATTACACTGCAGAGTATGCTTCAACAGTTAATGTATATACAATTACCTATATCCTTAACAATACAGTATACTCAACAGCAGATGTTGAATATGGTACAGAGCTTGTAGTTGATAACTCATACACAGCACCAGAAGGCTTCAGATTCAGCGGATGGACAGTTGGTACAGACGGAATTGAAGACGGAATGGTTGTTGGAAATGTAACAATCACAGGTTCAACGGGAGAGGTTGAAGCTGATGAAGATATTATTATTCCTGATAAAAAGGGAGAAGTTGAGGCTGATGAGGATACAACACCTGTTAAGAAGGGTGAGGTAGAAGCTGATACTGATACTTCAGATAAAAACAATGTAACAACATATGCAGTTCTTGCCTGCCTGGCTGGATTATCTTTCGCAGCAGTAAGCAGAAAGAAGAAAAAAGAGGAAGAGGCATAAACAGTATATTTGTTAATAAAATAGGTTGATATGGATACAGGAGGATTTCAGATGTAACAATCTGAAATCCTCCTTTCGGGTTAAATAATTACATTTGTCATCTTTGTTTGTGACATGCTTCACTGTACAAAATTATTGCAGGTGGTATTATTATAGTATAAAAAATAAGGAGGGCTTTGATATGAAGTGTCCATTTTGTAATGAAGAGATGAAGGACGGAATATTTTTTGCAAGCAAGGATGGTGCATTCAGCTTTGCAGATGAAGTACCAGGAGTATTTACCAATGCCAAAAAGGCAAAGGGATATATAGCCATAACAGAGCTTGAAGCAGGTAAAAGACTGCAGTTAAATGGAAGCATCTGTCAGAAATGCAGAAAGCTGGTATTAGATTATTAATAATATGGAGGAAAATAATATGAAGGTATTGGTATTTGGCGGTTCACCAAAAGGAAAGGCTTCTGACACCATGAAGCTTACAAATGCATTTCTTGAGGGTCTAAATCCAGAGATATGTGATGTGGTTGATACATTTAAGGAGCGGGTTAATCCATGCCTGGGGTGCTTTGGATGTTGGAATACCACCCCTGGCAAATGCGTTCAGAATGATGGAATGGAGAATGTGCTTAATAAAATGAAAGCTGCAGATGTTATTATCTGGTCATTTCCATTATATTGCTATGGCGTTCCGTCCACTCTTAAGGCATACATAGACAGGCTGCTGCCTTTAACGTCACCTATTCAGGCAACAGATGAGAACGGCAATACATATCATCCATCACGTGAGGAACACAGCATTAAAACTATTGTAATATCTGGAAGCGGATTCCCGGATATGAAAGGTAATTTTGACGGAGTAGTATTCTCGTTTAAAAGGATGTTTGGAGAAGCAGTTGAATTTATTACCTGTGTAGAATCACCACTTATGAATATACCAGAGGCTGAACCTGTTGTGACGCCTTATCTTGAGCTTGTTAAAAGAGCAGGAGAGGAATTCAAAAGAACTGGTAAAATCTCAGACAGGACGCACGCAGAGCTTGATACACCTATGCTTGACCCAGAGGAATACAGACGTAACTGTAATTCCTGAATGAATCGAAAATCCCCTTTGCATCATACCGCAAAGGGGATTTCTATATAGTAATATATGAGTAGGAATAACCTGTTTTATGCCTCGAAGAGAAGGTCTCCATATGTAGGCATTGGCCAGTATTCTGAATCTACAACAGCCTCAAGAGCGTCAACAGGAGCTCTTAAAGCCTCCATATCAGCTTTGATTGTATCTCTGTAGTATTCAGCTGTACATTTTACGCAAGCCTTCTGTGCATCGGCCTGGTCAGCCTTAAGCTTATCAAGTGCGGCCTTAGCATCCTTAAGGTATCCGGAAATCTCTGTGAGCATTGACTTCTGAACCTCTGCATCGCATCCGGCAGCAGTTACCTCGTTAATAGAAGCAGCAAGCTCTGTTGTATATTTTATAACTGAAGGAAGAATATCCTTTGAAGCCATATCTATCATTGTCAGAGCTTCAATGTTGATTACAAGTGAGTAGGTCTCGTAGAGAATCTCGGCTCTTGCTTCAAGCTCAGTTTTATCCATGATTTTGAATTTACCAAAAAGCTCAACAGCCTTATCAGATACAAGTGACTCTGTTGCAGCAACCATTGACTTAAGGTTAGGAAGTCCTCTTTTGGCTGCTTCGTCAACCCATTCATCTGAATAGCCATTGCCATTGAATACAATTCGCTGATGCTCTCTCATGTATCTTGCGATTAACTGGTCACACGCTGAATTGAAATCAGCTGTGCCCTCAAGCTCATTGGCTGCATCCTCAAATGCCTCAGCAACTATGGCATTAAGAGTTGTGTTAGGCATTGCGATTGAATCCATTGAACCAACCATGCGGAATTCGAATTTGTTGCCTGTAAATGCAAATGGTGAGGTTCTGTTTCTGTCTGTTGCGTCCTTAGTCATAACAGGAACTGTACTTACACCAAGATTAAGCTCTGCACCTGAGATACAGGATGAAGCTGAACCATCAGCAACTATCTGTTTAACAACATCTTCAAGCTGGTCACCAAGGTACATTGATATAATAGCTGGAGGAGCCTCATTAGCACCTAATCTGTGGTCATTGCCAACATCTGATGCTGACTGACGAAGTAAATCTGCATGTGTATCAACCGCCTTCATAATACATGCAAGTACAAGCAGAAACTGTCTGTTCTCATTAGGCGTTTTGCCAGGGTCAAGAAGGTTCATACCTGTATTGGTTCCGATTGACCAGTTATTATGCTTGCCGGAGCCGTTAACACCTGCAAATGGCTTCTCATGGAGAAGGCAGGCAAGTCCGTGACGCTCAGCAACCTTTTGCATAATTTCCATTGCAAGAAGGTTATTGTCAACTGCTACATTAGCAGTTGTGTATATAGGAGCCATCTCATGCTGACCAGGAGCTACCTCGTTATGCTGTGTCGTGGCAGTAATTCCATATTTCCATAGCTCCTTGTTAAGGTCCTTCATAAATGCTCCCACATTTTCCTTGATTACACCAAAATACTGGTCCTCAAGCTCCTGTCCCTTTGGAGCAGCTGCACCAAAAAGAGTACGTCCTGTAAATTTAAGGTCTTTTCTCGCTTCGTAGCTTTCTTTACTGATAAGAAAATATTCCTGCTCCGGTCCGACAGATGCATCAACCCGCGTAGCTTCTGTATCAGGATCAAAAAGCTTAACAATCCTCAAAGCTTCTTTACTTACTGCTTCAATTGATCTTAAAAGAGGAGTCTTTTTATCAAGTGATTCTCCTGTATATGAACAAAATACTGTAGGTATAACAAGAACGGCACCGAGAGAACCCTCTTTTACATAAGCAGGAGAGGTAACGTCCCATACGGTATAGCCTCTTGCTGCGCAGGTTGCTCTAAGACCGCCTGAAGGGAAGGATGATGCATCAGGCTCACCCATAACCAGCTGCTTCCCTGAAAATGCTGTTATAACCTTTCCTTCGTCATCTGGATGAGTCATGAAGGAATCATGCTTCTCCGCTGTAAGACTTGTTATTAATGGCTGGAACCAGTGTGTGTAGTGGGTAGCACCCTTTTCCTGTGCCCAGTCCTTCATAGCCTTGGCAATAACATCCGCATCAGCCATTGACAGCTGACCACCATTATTAACAATTGACATAAAATCTGCATATACCTTCTTAGGCAGACGTTCCTTCATTTTTGCAACCGTGAATACGTTATCCGCAAAAATTTCTTCCATGTTGTAATCCTTACTCATATTAATCATTCCTTTCGGCAATATAATTATTGGCGGCTGTTTCCCCGTATAAAAAAAGAAAAGACGCCCATCGAAATGGACGTCTTTGTCACCTTGCTAATAAAATACTATATCTTATAAAAAAAATCAAGTACTAAAATAAAATTAATTGTTATCAAGTACGGTAATGAGCTTTCCATGCACCATATGACGCTCATTAGAGGAAGAATCTGTCTGGCATGTGAACAATGTAACTATTGTATCCTCGCCGGTAGCGGTGATTCCAGTATCGTACAGCTCTACACTTTTCAAATAGCTGAGGTAATCGCTCATAGGAAAAGCATCTGACATACTAAGAGTAAACGCTGTAGGATTATCTTCAATATTAACATCACATACTGAGAATATCTGGTATACATATATATTCTTCTCAAGGTATATGTAGAAGTAATTGTTATTCTCATTCTTCTTGAAAAAGCTTTCGTCATCATATGACAGCAGACCGGCAAACATTGAACCGTCATTCATATGATGACCATATAAAAATGCATGAGTATCTGAAAGGTCAGTCTCATTACGGTAATCCATGAATATTGAACCGGACCAGCTGAATTCATTATTAAACGCATGATTCAGGTAGTAGTCGTTGTCAGTTCCCCGTACAATTGGATAGCTGATATTAACGGATGGAACCTGAACCCAGCCCACAGCATCAGAATTAATTGACTTGAGAGTATCAAAGTCAATAATAGAAGTAGGCTTGATATTAGGATATTCTCCGTCATCATTATCCACACTGGCTGTTGTGTTGTCCTCAATAGTTGATACAACCTTGTCATCTATGTCACTGTATATATTGTCAGCATGCTTATAACCATAGAAAATCTTTATGAGGTTAACAGCAGCAAAAATAAATACGCCTACAGCAACTGCCATAATGGCATATCTGATTATATCGCCGCGGGTTAGCTTTCTATGCTGACGCGGTGGTCTGCCATTATCCCCTGAAACATCAGAAGCAGCGGGTTCATCATAATCCGCTGCCTCTGGTGAGTTAGAAGATTCTGACATATCATCAATATCAATGAATTCAATATCATTTTGTGTGTTCTCAGAATCATTCATTATATTTTACTCCGTGATTCAGGCTTTATCTACTGAACCAAATAATTCCATTTTCTCTTTAACAGTTGCCTTGATAGCCTCAAAACCTGGAGCAAGAAGCTTACGTGGGTCAAATCCCTTACCCTCAAGGTCCTTACCTGCTTCAATATACTTACGTGTTGCATCAGCAAATGATAACTGGCACTCTGTATTAACGTTAATCTTACCAACACCAAGAGAAATTGCTTTCTTAATCATGTCAGCAGGAATGCCTGTACCACCATGAAGAACGAGTGGCATATCGCCTGTTAATTCCTTAACTGCTGCAAGTGTCTCAAAGCTAAGTCCCTGCCAGTTAGCTGGGTATTTGCCGTGGATGTTACCAATTCCGGCAGCAAGCATTGTTACGCCAAGGTCAGCAATCTGCTTGCATTCCTGTGGGTCAGCACACTCGCCCATACCAACAACTCCGTCTTCCTCGCCACCGATTGAACCAACCTCAGCTTCAAGAGACATATTGTTATCTGCACAACGCTTAACAAGGTCTTTGGTCTTTTCAATGTTCTCTTCGATTGGGTAATGTGAACCATCGAACATGATTGAAGAAAATCCAGCCTCGATGCACTTGAGACATCCGTCATATGTGCCATGGTCAAGATGAAGAGCAACAGGAACTGTAATATTAAGTTCCTCCATCATACCATTAACCATTCCAACTACTGTCTTATAGCCTGTCATATATTTACCGGCACCCTCTGATACGCCAAGGATAACTGGTGAGTTACACTCCTGTGCGGTGAGAAGTACTGCCTTAGTCCACTCAAGGTTATTGATGTTGAACTGGCCAACTGCATATTTGCCAGCTACTGCTTTTTTAAGCATTTCTTCAGCTGTTACTAACATATAAATTTACCTCCAAAGTTATATTTTGTTTTATTATAGCATATAAATATTTATTTAACAAACATTTTATAATGTGTTAAAATGAGGAATATCAAAGAAAACAGGAGAATATTATGCGAGCATATGAAAGATTGTTAAATTATATACAGGTCAACACCATTTCGTCAGAGACAAGTGGCGAACATCCAAGTACACCAAGCCAGTTTACAATGGCACATATCCTTGAAGAGGAGATGCAATCAATTGGAATAGACAATGTTGAGGTTACCGACAGATGCTATGTATATGGAACCATTAAGGCTACTCCGGGAATGGAGAATGAACCTGTAGTTGGTCTTATATCCCATATGGATACCTCACCGTCTTTTTCAGGTGAGAATATTAAGCCACAGCTTGTAAAGAATTATGACGGAGAGAATATTGTACTTAATAAGGATAAAAATATTGTGCTGGATACCACAATATTTCCTGAGCTTAAGGGCTACAAGGGACAGACCCTTATTGTGACGGATGGAACTACACTGCTGGGTGCAGATGACAAAGCCGGCATTGCCGAGATAATGACAGCAGCACACAGAATTATCAGCGAGAATATACCACATGGAAATATACGTATTGGATTTACACCGGATGAAGAGATTGGTGAGGGTGCAGATTATTTTGACGTGGACAGATTTGGGGCAGCTTATGCATATACAGTTGACGGCGGAGCATTAGGAGAGCTGGAGTACGAGAATTTCAACGCCGCAGGAGCCGTAATAACGGTTAATGGTAACTGTATTCACCCGGGAGAGGGCAAGAATAAGATGAAGAATGCAATTCTTATGGCAAT
Source organism: uncultured Butyrivibrio sp. (assembly GCA_964441705.1). GTDB lineage: Bacteria > Bacillota > Clostridia > Lachnospirales > Lachnospiraceae > Eshraghiella. The sequence goes on along the minus strand of CAYTWF010000024.1, from coordinate 8,829 downwards.
GGAATTTAATTCAATGCTGCCACCATTTGAGACACCTGCACATACAGAGGGCTACGAGGGCTTTTATCACCTTATGGCCTGCAATGGAGATGAGGAAAAAACAGTATTAGAGTATATTATTCGTGACCATGACATGGAATGCTTTAATAATAGAAAGGCTGTAATAGCCAGAATTACGGAATATATGAATGAAAAATACGGTGAGGGAACTATTCAGGCAGAGGTTAAGGATTCCTATTATAATATGAAGGAAAAAATACTTCCGCATATGGAGGTTGTGGACAAGGCAGTTGCAGCTATGGAGCACAATGGCGTAACACCAAAAATCCAGCCAATTCGTGGGGGCACAGATGGTGCAAGACTTTCATATATGGGTCTGCCATGCCCGAATTTGTCAACAGGAGGCCATAATTTCCACGGTAAATACGAATATATCCCAGTGGAGTCCATGGACGCTATGACAGATATAATTGTTACACTTGTAACGAAGAATTAAAAGACGTAATAAGAGCCGGGAGGCATTAACCTCTCGGCTCAATAATTATACGGTCTCAGGCTCTGGATAATCCACACCAAAGGTATCAACAGTTACCTTTGCAAGCTTCTGTTCCTCCATTGGACGGTCGTTCCAGTCTGTACGAACCTCAGCAATGCGGTTGATTACCTCAAGTCCCTTGGTAACCTTGCCAAAGGCGGCATATGAACCATCAAGGTGTGGTGAGGTTTCGTGCATTACGAAGAACTGAGAACCAGCTGAATCAGGGTCCATAGCTCTCGCCATAGAAAGAACACCAGGAGTATGCAAAAGGTTGTTGGCAAAGCCATTAAGCTTAAACTCACCCTTAATTGAATAGCCAGGGCCACCCATTCCGCTTCCCTCAGGGTCTCCGCCCTGAATCATGAAGCCTTTAATTACTCTGTGAAAAATAAGTCCATCATAAAAGCCTTTTTTAACAAGGCTAATGAAGTTGTTAACTGTATTAGGAGCGATTTCAGGGTAAAGCTCTGCCTCAAAAACACTGCCGTCTGTCATTTCAAATGTTACAATTGGATTCTGTGCCATAAATTTATTCCTTTCAGTTATTTTTCTCTATTTTATCATAATAAGAGGTCAAGTCAATGTTAAATACAATATGTATAAGATTAAAAAAATATAAACAGCACATTAATATAGAAGAAACTGTTAAAATTACCCGGCTTTATTCAGAATGTAATGCAGATGATACACTTGTGGTTGCAGACACTATGGAGGAGCTTCAATATGCTGTTTCAGGAAATTATGCTGTATTGTACATTTCTGGTGAAAATGAATATGTGGATGGAGCACAATATGTGACGGATTCGTTGGAGGAATGTGATTACGATTATCTGAGAATGGTATTTTGCAGGCAAAAGGGACTGCCAATGAGGATTCTTGAGACTAAGAGAACCTGGCTTCGGGAAATGACTGTGGAGGACTTAGATGAACTGTACCGGATATATGATGATGACCAGGTAAGACGGTATCTGGAGCCGCTGTATCCATATGAGCAGGAAAAAGAATTTACAGTCAATTATATTCATAATATGTATGGATTATATGGCTACGGACTGTGGCTTGTTTTTGATAAAGCTGATGGACGAATGATAGGACGGGCAGGAATCAGTGTCAGGACTATAGACGGAGAGGATAGAAATGAGCTGGGCTATATATTAAGAAGAGAATATCGACGCCAGGGCTATGCCTATGAGGTGTGTCAGGGCATTATGAATTATGCTTTTAATAAATTAAAGATGGAAGACCTCCTTATCGTTACTGATAAAAGAAATCTTCCATCCTGTGATTTGGCGGAAAAGCTTGGTTTCTGGTCGTTAGGCTCTTCCAAAACAGCTGGTTGTGAATTTATGATATTTCAATATAAAGAGTGATTACTTCTTTACGATGAAATCAGCGTAAGCACTTTCAAGTCCGTGCTCTGTAGGGTCGAGACCCTCAATCTCTTCGGCAGCTGATGCACGAAGACCAATTGTCTTATTAATAATGAAGAAGGTAATAAACATGGTAACTGCTGTCCACGCTGCTACGCAGAGAACACCAAGAGCCTGAACGCCTAACAGATGGAAGCCTCCTCCGTAGAAAAGACCCTTTGCAGTGTACTCACCCTGACCACAGGCAAAGAGACCGACCAGCAGTGTTCCTACCATGCCACAGCCGCCATGTACTGCAACGGCACCGACAGGGTCATCCACCTTAGTTACGTGGTCATTAAACCATACTACAAATATTACTACAAGACCGGCAACTGCACCAATTACAGCAGCACCGATGGCATCTACACAGGCACAGCCGGCTGTAACGGCTACAAGACCTGCAAGTGAACCATTTAAGGTCATTGACACATCAGATTTGCCATTCTTTACCCAGGTAACAATCATGACTACTACAGTAGCAACTGCAGCGGCAATAGTTGTTGTTGCAAAGATTGAAGCGAGATTTCTTGAGCTTGTTGCAGCGGCACCATTAAAGCCGTACCATCCAAACCAGAGAATGAATACACCAAGCGCACCAAGGGTGATGCTGTGACCAAGAATAGGTCTTGGCTTTCCGTTTTCATCAAATTTACCAATTCTAGGTCCAAGCATTTTAGCACCGATAAATGCTGAAATACCACCTACCATATGTATACAGGTTGAACCTGCAAAATCAATGAATCCCATGTCATAGAGGAATCCACCACCCCATGTCCAGTGAGCCTCAATTGGATATACAACAAGACTGATTACAAAGCTGTATACGCAGTAGGCAAGGAATTTGGTTCTTTCTGCCATTGCCCCGGATACGATAGTAGCGGCTGTTGCGCAGAATACAAGGTTAAATGCAAATCCGGCCCAGTCAGTGTTGGTAAAATCACCAAGTGGGTTAAGTCCCCATCCAATAAAGTTGTTACCCTCGCCACATAGCAGTGAATAACCGATTACTGCAAACGCTACGGTACCAAGGCAAAAGTCCATAAGGTTCTTCATAATGATGTTACCTGCATTTTTTGCTCTGGTGAAACCTGTTTCAACCATTGCAAATCCGGCCTGCATGAAGAAAACCAATGCGGTTGCCATTAAGAACCACACGCTTCCGGGACCAATAATACTTTTTAATAATTCCTGAGCTTCCATATTCTTATCCTCCTATTATTCTGGAACCCAATCTGCGTTACCATGTTCTGCTGCATATCCGGTAACAGTGCTTCTTACACAAATTATTGCACAAAAAAAGAAGTGCACACCCTTTGGGGGATATGCACTTCTTCGTGTCGATTAGCGTTCCATAAATTTTATGGTTGTAATCTATCACAGATGAATTTGTAATTATTGAAAAAATCGGAAATAAATTATTGACATGGCTGTTTGACAGTACTATCCTCAATAATATGAGTGATAAATTTTTTTTGCTTCAGCCGTTGGTTGAGTATGGGACAATTGAATATGATGGAGATGATGAGGACACACCATGCCAGTCTGTGTGGTACTGTGCACAGACAGAGCAGAAGCTTAATTATGTACCTGATGGATGTGAGGAGCTTATTTTCCTGTGGCAAAGGGGAAAGGCGGTGTGCACAAGACTGCAGAAAAATGAAAGAGTCTGTGTTGATTCTGCAGGAATGAGAATTCACGGAGTAAGATTGGAGCCTGGGTATTATTTTGACCTGAACAGTAGTGAAATCAGCCTTATGGAAAAGGAGCTGGGACGAATATTTGAAGAAGAGGACAGGCAGATATATATCAGAACCAGACTTGAGGGGAAAATAATCAGAAGACAGCTTCATCCGGCAGTTAATTATATGTTAAGCGCAATCAGGGAGACTGCAGGTAGAATATCAGTTGATGAAATGGCAAAACAGCTTGGCTACACAACCAGACATATTAACAGCCTTTTTACCCAGACAATGGGATACGGACCTAAAAGTTTCTGCAGATATGTAAGATTTCAAAGCTCATTGTATGAAATTTTACTTGACCCATTCAGAAATAATTCCCAGTTTATTGAGAATCAAAGCTATTCAGACCAGGCACATTTTCAAAGGGAATTTAAGTATTTTATGGGAATGACACCAAGACAGTTTATTGCGGGGTATCTTTATTGACAACAAAAGAGTCCAGTGCATCGCACTGGACTCTTAATGCCTGGCATAAAAATTAATTACAGAGCTGTGTCTCCACGCTCGCCTGTACGGATTCTTACTGCATCCTCAACTGCATATACGAAAATCTTGCCATCACCAATGTTGCCTGTTGCAATCTCCTTGGTAACCTTGTCGATAATAACGTCTGCAATGTCATCAGCAACAACGGTCTCCACCTTCACCTTAGGAAGAAGATTAACGAAGTATTCATTGCCTCTGTAGATTCTTTTGAATCCCTTCTGAGTACCATAACCCATGATATTGGTTACCATTACACCATTAGCCTTGCAGTCATCGAGAATCTTTTTAAGGTCATCAAGCTTCTCTGGCTTTATAATCATTTCAAGCTTTTTCATATCCAACTACCTCCTGTTTTTTGATTAGCTTTATTTTAGCACAGGAAAAAAAGGAAATAAATAGAACGGGGGAGATTTGAAAATTATGAGGTTTCCTTAAGCAGCGACCGGCATATGTCAAAAAAATACCGGATTTTATGTTAAGAAAATTAGGAATGGTGTTAAAAATATAAATTTTTTTCATCGGTTAATAACTGCAGCATAAATTCCGATAACTATATTGCAATTCCATAAATGAAAATGTATAATTAACCCTATCTTTTCATAAAAATATAAGAAAGCGAGGTGAGACACATGAAGGTTGCCGGATATGACTATCTTACAGAACAGAATAACAGAATACGTAGTCAGCTCCAGAATTTTGATACAGCTGCAGACCAGGTGCAGGCAATTAATCCGGTTCAAAGTGATGTCTCATCCGTTAATAACCAGACGCAGCCATCACCGGATGAGAGACCGGCAGGTGCAGCACTTAATATATCAGCAGAGGGCAGCAGGGCAGGACAGCTTGCTGACAGACCGCGCCAGACCTCAGTTCTTTTTGCCCCAACAGATTTTAGTACTGACACTTCGGACAGACAGTCAGACCAGTCTACTGTCAGTGGCAATGCAGTATTGAACCAGTACAGATTTTTTGTACAGACCACCCAGTATGAAGGTGATGACGGTGTTGTTAAACGTATTTTCAGGCAGCCTTAAATTTTTTAAAAAAATTTCAAAAAAATACTTGATTTAATAGCAACACTATTGTATAATCCATATTGTTGTTTGCGGACAACCCGCTCAACTGTAGTGGGCTATAGCCAAATGGTAAGGCACTGGACTCTGACTCCAGCATTTACAGGTTCGAGCCCTGTTAGCCCAGCTTACGCACCACGAAATTATCGTGGTGCTATTTTTTTATCGTATTGTAATCGTATTGTAATCAGGAGTGGTATCGAAGAGGCCGTAACGAGACTGACTCGAAATCAGTTTGTCACGTAAGTGGCACGCGGGTTCGAATCCCGCCCACTCCGCTAATGAATTTTTGGAGGTAAATAAAGTGTTTTCAACAGAAGGAAGAGTGAGATACAGCGAAGTTGATGAGCATGGGTACCTTACAGTTGACGCACTTGTGAATTATCTTCAGGATTGCACAATGCTCCATTCAGAGACGGTTAACCACGGAATAAGACATTTGATGCAGACAGGGGAATTCTGGTTCCTGACGTCCTGGCAGATAGATATTATTCGTACACCAATGCTGTATGAGACAATCAAAGTAATCACCAATCCATATGAGTTTAAGGGCTTTTTCGGAAGCAGGAATTTTTGGATAGAGGATGCCAAGGGCGATATTATTGTGAAGGCTAACTCTGTATGGGTATATCTTGACTTTGCAAGCCAGAGACCTAAAAGGATTCCACCGGAAGAGGGAGCAGCATATTCACCTCTGGGGGATAAGCTGGATATGGATTATGCACCACGTAAGATTAAAATACCGGAGAATGTGACAGAATATCCACCAATGCCTGTACGCCATGACCAGATAGATACCAATCATCATGTCAATAACTGCCAGTATATTAAGGCCGTTATGGATGCAGCCGGAATAGAGAAAATGCCTCGTCAGATAAGGGCAGAGTATAAGAAAGCAGCAGTGATGGGAGACGTTTTCCATCCATATATCAGTATTAATGATGAACAGTGCACGGCAGACCTGCGCGGCAGCGATGGAACTGCCTACGCAGCAGTAGAATTTGTATTCTAGGGAGACCATATGATTGAATTAGGAAAAAAACAGCCATTAATGGTAGTCAGCAGAACTGATTTTGGCGTGTATCTTGGCAATGAAGACGAAAAGGTTCTTTTACCGGCCAAGTATGTTGAAAGCGATGTGGAGATTGGAGATTCAATTACGGTGTTTGTATATCGTGATTCAATGGATAGAATTATTTCCACAACCAAAGACCCACTGATAACACTGGGTGAGGTTAAAGCATTGACCGTTCGCCAGGTAACCGGAATTGGTGCTTTTATGGACTGGGGACTGGAGAAAGACCTTTTGCTGCCTTTTAAGGAGCAGACAATTAAGGTAAGCGAGGGTAAAAAATATCCTGTGGCCCTCTATATAGATAAAAGTGGCAGACTGTGTGCAACAATGAAGATATATCATTATCTTAAGACAACCGATATGTATCACACAGGCGACCAGGTGCATGGAACGGCTTATGAGCATATTGAGAAATTCGGAATGTTTGTTGCAGTTGATGATATGTACCAGGGACTAATACCACCAAAGGCTCTTTATGGACATGTTGAGGTGGGTGATGAAATTACAGCCACTGTTTCAAAGGTGACGAAGGATGGTAAAATAGAGCTGGCGTTAAGACAGCCGGCATATATGCAGCTGGACATTGATGCGCAGCAGATTCTTAAGTCACTTGAGCTTCATGATGGACAGCTTCCATTTAATGACAGGTCAGACCCGGAGATAATCAGGAATGAATTCGAGATGAGCAAGGCGGCATTTAAGCGTGCCTGCGGACATCTTTTAAAAGAAGGAAAGATAGATATTACGGATTCAGGAATCAATATAAGGAGATGAAGGTAATTATGCAGAAGGTAATCAGTACAGATAAGGCACCTGGAGCAATCGGACCTTATTCACAGGCAATTGAAGTTAACGGAATGGTATTCACATCAGGTGTTATTCCAGTGAATCCACAGACAGGTGAGATTCCGGCAGGAGTTGAAGCTCAGGCAGCTCAGGCATTTTCTAATCTTACCAACCTTGTAGAGGCATCAGGTGCTACAATGGCTCAGGTTATCAAAACAACAGTTTTTATTAAGGAAATGAATGATTTTGGCAAGATTAACGAGATTTACGCTCAGTATTTTAAGGAACCATACCCTTCAAGGTCATGTGTAGAAGTTGCAAGACTTCCTAAGGATGTACTTCTTGAGGTAGAGGCAATTGTTGCCAAATAGATATTGAACAGCTGATATACAGATATTAAAAGAGTGCCCCTCACAATTTGGAAGGGCACTCTTTTTGTGCAATAAGCCAGCATGCAGAAATTGTAAAGCCCCCTCCATGAGTCGGCGGCGGTAAGTGCTTGCACGAATTTCTATATGCTGGCCAATGGACACTGAGCCGTCAGGCGAAGTGCCCGTTGCTAATCGAGTAGGAGCCAGCCTACTCGATAATACATCAGCTATAGAGAGACATCAATATTGCCGCCTAATTCGGGCATAACCGACATCTCTAACATCTTTTGCATTCCATCGCCAATGTCTTGAAAGCTGTCAAGGCTCATAGACAGGACCTGTGTGGATACCTGATTATTAAGCTGTGACATAGACAGTGCCGTTGATAAAGCTGCAATATCCATGGGATACACTCTCCTCTCATCTATATTAGTATTCTATATTTATTTCGGCGTATTGCAATGATAATATGACCATAATTTGTAAAAAAATAACATTATACTGCGGTGCTTTGTGAAAATGTGACACTTCAATTGATTTTTTATGTGAAAAATGATTACAAAACTAGCTTTTATTCAAATCAATATGCAAATTGCCTAAAATAAAAAATAAATTTTGTTAATTAACAATATGGTATTGAAAACCTACAAAGTGTATTATGATAAAGGAAGTAAGTGAGATATGTAAATACACTTAATTGATTTAGGAGGAATATATTAATATGGCAAGTTTATCACTTAGAAATGTAACAAAAGTATATCCTAATGGATTTGTAGCTGTTAAAGATTTCAATCTTGAAGTAGCAGATAAGGAATTCATCATTTTCGTAGGTCCTTCAGGTTGTGGAAAGTCTACAACACTTAGAATGATCGCAGGACTTGAAGATATTTCATCTGGCGAGCTTTGGATTGGAGATAAGTTAGTTAATGATGTAGAGCCTAAGGACAGAGATATCGCAATGGTATTCCAGAACTACGCTCTTTATCCTCATATGACTGTATATGACAATATGTCATTCGGTCTTAAATTAAGAAAAGTTCCAAAGGCTGAGATTGACAAACTCGTTCATGAAGCAGCTAAGGTTCTTGGTATTGAACAGCTCCTTGATCGTAAGCCAAAGGCTCTTTCAGGTGGACAGAGACAGCGAGTTGCAATGGGTCGTGCTATAGTTCGTAATCCTAAGGTATTCCTTATGGATGAGCCTTTATCAAACCTTGATGCTAAGCTCCGTGTTCAGATGCGTATTGAGATTCAGAAGCTTCACCAGAGACTTCAGGCAACAATTATTTACGTAACACATGACCAGACAGAGGCTATGACACTTGGTACAAGAATCGTAGTTCTTA
>CAYTWF010000023.1:0-38988 GCA_964441705.1 uncultured Butyrivibrio sp. | reverse complement strand
GCTTGAATATTCTTAAGATTGGTAGAATTTGAACAGGTATAGAAAATGTGCTGTAGAAATATTTTACAATATCGCTGCAGCACAGGCAAATAAAAGATTTATAAACTTTTTAATGAAAAATTTATATTTGAAAACACCTAGACAGATTGTTCTTATTTGATATAATGTTGTAAGGGTGAAAAAATGCTGAATGTACAAGATTTATATAGAGAATACAGTAACGGAATTGTCCTTGACCACATTTCTTTTGAAATTGATGAGGGTGATTTTTTTGTACTCTTTGGACCGGATGAATCTGGTAAAACAGAATTGCTCTATAACATTATGGGGCTTCATCACCATAAGAGCGGAACGATAGAGTATGAGGATGCTCCTATTAGACATTTAAATCGTGAATTACGGCAGTCAATTAGAATGGTTCCGGATGACATTATTATTTCCGACAATTTAACAGGAGAAGAGTATCTGAGGGATATTCTGACTCAATACAAGACTGATGATGATATGCTGTATCAGCTATCAGATTATTTTGAGCTTGAGCTTCGTGAACGGGTAACCGACATGACCTATGAGAACAATAAGCTGCTTGCTATTACGGGTGCACTTATTACGTATCCGCATTTGCTTATTTTGGATGAACCGGCTAACTTTCTTACAACAGAAGGGTATAATAAGCTGCTGGCATTGCTTAAAAAACTTAATGAGCATGGAATGACAGTGCTGATGGCATTGGAAAAATATTCTGACGCAGATGGTCTATGTAATCGCTTCCTGTATATTAAGGATGGAAGCACTAAGTTTAGGTGCAAGATTAACAAGCCTGTGGATTTTTACAAGGCGGTTACTGTGTATAAGGGAGATAGTGATGCACTAAAAAAATATCTTGGCGAACCTATTGCACGGAACAAGAAAAGCACTACATATTTATATATGGAAGAAAAGGGTAATTTGTATGAGATTTTTTATAAGAGCAAGGTTGGCAACAATGATTTCCTGATTGAATCCCTTACACTGGAAGAGATGCTTGATCAGGACTATGAACGATGGCAGAATAATTGATGGAGACACAGCAATGATTAGAAAAAATATTATTAAAGAACTTAGGGTTGCTGGCTGTATTATTGGTGTCCTTGTGGCACTTCTTATCGTCTTTGCATTTATAATAGCTGCATGCTACAGCCAGGTTGAGCAGATTGAAATGGTTCTTTCACCTAAACCAGGCGAAATATTGAGTTTCTATGGACTTACGATAACGGGACAGCTGCCTCCAGTATTTGAGGCATATTCAATGGTTGTTATTTTTCTCAATATTTTGGCAGGAGCTGTAGTGATATATATAACAGTAGCCAACTGGAACACGGAAAAGGACAATGGAACACAAAAATTCATCTGTGGGCAGTATATGACCAGAATTCGTTTTTTTATTACAAAAGCCATAACTGCCATATCGATTACACTTATTGTGTGGCTGATATACATAGGTGGATGTTATGCAGGAGTTGGTATTTTATCAAAGAAAACTAATACTTCTGCAAGAGAAGTATATGATTTAATGCTTGCAATGTGTGGACGTGGGATTGCAGTTATGCTTTTATTAACATCGGTGGGTGTATTTTATGCCTGCTTTTCCAGAAAAATGGCAAGTCCTGAGGGTTTTTCTTTGCTTATTATTTCAGTGACTATGGCCTGCGGTAATCTATACAAAATTCCGGCAGTTATTGCTTACTACCAGCGAGCAGGGCTGATGAAGGATGATATTATGATGATGGCATACAGAGTCTTGTGTGAATTTCGAAATTTTTCACCGCTTTCCTGGCTTAATATTTTCAGCATTAATAAAGAATTGTTGAATTCTAATATGATTATTGTATATGCTGTAACCGGGGTGCTGCTGTTTGTGGCGGCTGCGTGGGTTAATGAACGTAGGGATATTGCAGAATAATATAATACCCGTCAGTCACTATTTGGAGCTGGTGACGGACGGGTATTCCTAATTTATATATTCTATTTCCAGTAGAGCTGCATTTTCTCTTCTGCCTGCTCACGGGTCAGGCTGTATTTCTCCATAAGCTGTGAGATGGTTCGGTCTTTATCAAGACCTACATCATTAAAGGACTGTATCAGGGAGCAGATACCCTGCTCGAGGCCCTTTTGAATTCCATACTGTTCACCAGATTCAAGAATGTTCATCTGCACGTCCTCCCATATTTGTCATGAGGTGTCGGCGAAGCCGACGGAGTCCTGATGACCGTGTAACATTATATTAAATGAAATGTAGCTTCGGATTCTTTAATTTCTGATACAATTTTATCAAGCTCAACGATACGCTCATCCTGAACAATTATATCAGGATTATTTATATCTGTTTTCTTAAAATATTGTAGCAGACTAACCAGTACTTTACAACCGTTTTTGCTCGACATATTAAGGAAAATCCTTGTGGTCCCGTCATCAAGATGCAGTCCGGGAATTTCCTCACACTGCTCGGTAAAGGTGTATTTGGCTATGTCTTTTTTGAAGATATCCTCCTGGGTAATAAAGATAATTATTGTTGGGAGAAGGTCTCGATACTTGGTCTTCTTGCCGGATTTAAGATATGGTGCGTCCAACAGGCTTTGATAGAATCTTGAACGCTTGGGGATGGAATCACTGTGGCTGCTGTTTTGCATCATTTATAAACTTTTTAATAAAAAATTTATATTTGAAAATTGTTTTCTACAAAGCTAATTAATTCAACAAATTCTGGACTGTTCGTGATACAATGAAGCAAAGTATGAGCGAATCCATATGTTAGGAGGACAACAGATTGAATGGATTACATGGAAGCTGCCTGATTACAGGTGGTACAGGATATATTGGTTCTTCAATTGTAAATGCACTGCTGCAGAATGGTGATGCTAGAATTAGCATTATTGTAAGAGATGCAGAAAAGGCAAGCCGCCTGTTTGGTGACCGTGTGAAAATAATTGCTGCGGATATTACAGACAGCAATGCGATGGAGTCAATTAATGGGGAATTTGATTATATTTTTCATTGTGCAGCGAATACAACCTCAAGTCTTATGGTATCGGACCCGGTTATGACTGCTGATGGAATTGTATTGGGCACTCGTAATGTCCTTGAGCTTGCAAGACGTTGCCACTCGGCGAAGGTGTTGTATTTGTCTTCCATGGAGGTTTATGGAAATGTGGGCGACAGCAGTATAAGGACAGATGAGACTGAACTTGGTGATATTGATATTCACAACATAAGAAGCTGTTATCCGCTGGGAAAAAGAATGGCTGAGTATTATTGTTATGCATATTATAAGGAATACAATGTTCCGGTAGTAAGTGTAAGGCTGGCACAGACCTTTGGACATGGAGTGAGGTACGAGGATTCAAGAGTATATGCGCAGTTTGCTCATTGTATGCTTGAGAATAAGGATATTGTACTGCATACTAAGGGTGAGTCTATGGGCAACTATGTTGCGGTGGATGATGCATTGTCAGCATTGTTTATGCTTATTGATTATGGACAGGCAGGTCAGGCGTATAACGTTGTTAATGAAGCACTTACAATGACTATTGCCGATATGGCTCACGTTGTTGCTGATACAATAATGAATGGACAGATTAGCGTTATATATGATATTCCTGAAGAAAATGAGTTTGGATATGCTGCTAATACTGCACTTAGATTATCAGGAGCCAAGCTTGAAGCACTGGGGTGGAAACCGCAGTATTCTATGGAGGATATGTATGCTCAGATAATTGATGGATGGAAGAATCAGGGACATTAAAGGTGGTACATATGGATATTAAGGTAAGTATAATAATTCCGGTATATAATTCGCAACAGTTTCTGCCTATGTGTCTTGACAGTGTTATGAACCAGTCACTGAAGGAGCTTGAGGTGATTTTGATTAATGATGCCTCAACCGATAATAGCCTTGAGATAATGAGACACTATCAGGAGCGTTTCCCTGACACAATCAGAATAATTGATGCTGCTGTTAACAGTGGAGCTGGTGGAGCTCGTAACCTTGGCATTGAGGCGGCTGGTGGACAGTACATTGGATTTGTTGACAGTGATGACCAGATTGCTCCTGATATGTATGAACATCTCTACGCTACAGCGATACAGGGAGATTATGATGTAGTTGACTCTGGCTATTATATGCAAAGTAATGATACAGCAATTTTGCACACCTCCGATGATATGGCGGGTATTCTTGACAGTGATAAGCGCAGCAGACTGATTGTAAGTGGTGGATATATTGTAAGTAAGATATTCCGGCGAAGTCTTTTTACGGATATGAGACTTCGCTTTAGATGCAATAGTATTCTTGAGGATTCCGATTTTCTAACCTATGTATATGCCACAATTGGGTCTATTGGTAATGTGAAGGAGATTTTATATTATTATAGAGACAATGGGACTTCGTTATCAAAGGTAATGGAGCTTGAACGGTATTATAGAAGCATATATACTGCAATGGATAATATTTACCGAAAGACCAGTGACCTTAACAATTATGAAACAATAAGAAATGCGGTTGAGTATGAGCTGATTCAGATGTATTCATATGGCATTAACAGATGTCTGAAGGAGTATATTGATAAAGAATGCGAAGACTGCGTTACTTTTCTGGATAATATTAGACAGTTGAAAACAAAGATTGTACAAGGCGATTATACTAATCCATATGTTGAGACCAAAATAGATACGGCGGACATTAATATAATGAAGCTTAATGATGACAGTCCTGAAAGACTGCTGAGCCTGATAGTTAAGTAGGAATTAGACTACAGATTATTATGTGATTTAATGAGTGAAAATTATTAAATCTGTTATTGCATATAACATATTATTTTATTATAATCTTATATAAGAAGGTCAAGGACCTTAAGGCGTGGCGGAATTTGGAGGAAAGATATATGACTTTTGAAGAATTGCTGCAGCAGAGAGAAAGAAAAGGCAGAACCGATGGCAGGGCAGAGGGCAAGGCAGAGGGTGTTGCTCAGGGCGTCCTTCAGGGCAAATCTGAATCAATTATTATGCTTTTTGCACAGCATGGTGACGTGTCGGAGAACGTGCGTCAGGCGATTCTTGAGGAAAGAGATACAGAGCGTCTGTCAGCAGGACTTATGCTTGCAGCGGAAGTGAAATCTATCGATGAGTTCATCTCAAGGTGGTAGATTCTTTTGCACGTATATACGTGCAAATCATTATATCCTTAGGATATATCGTTATTATTCGTAACTATTAATCACACAAATGTAAAGTATGATATGGGAAATCTATCCTTATTTAAATAATTGAATAATATCTAAACTTTTTGCTATATCATCCGATATACATATCAGGATTACCTATATTTTTAATTTGGTGCAAATTACCCCTTTTAAATTCGGTAAATATTGTTTATAATGCTTATAAGTGCGTAGTGTATTCATTCGACACTAAGGTATCGATTTTGAAAATATATTATAATTAAGCTAAGTACTCATAATACAATCTTGAAAGGGGATTAACATGATTAGCACAGATATTGGAATTGATTTAGGAACAGCCAGCATTCTTGTATATATTAAGGGCAAGGGTGTTGTTTTGAAAGAGCCATCAGTAGTAGCTTTTGATAGAGATACGAATAAGATTAAGGCAATAGGCGAAGAGGCAAGACTTATGCTTGGAAGAACACCAGGTAATATTGTTGCTGTCAGGCCGCTTAGACAGGGCGTTATCTCAGATTATACTGTAACAGAGAAGATGCTCAAGTATTTTATTCAGAAAGCACTTGGCAAGAAGATGCTCAAGAAGCCAAGAGTCAGCGTATGTGTACCTAGTGGTGTAACAGAGGTTGAGAAGAAGGCTGTTGAGGATGCAACATATCAGGCAGGAGCAAGAGAAGTTGCTATTATTGAGGAGCCTATTGCAGCAGCTATTGGAGCTGGAATAGATATCTCAAGACCATGCGGTAACATGATTGTTGATATCGGTGGTGGTACTACGGATATAGCAGTTATTTCCCTTAACGGAACAGTTGTCAGCACATCGATTAAGATTGCCGGTGACGATTTTGATGAAGCACTTGTAAGGTATATGCGTAAGAAACATAATCTCCTTATTGGTGAAAGAACAGCAGAGGATATTAAGATTAAGATAGGAAGTGCTTACCCAAGACCGGAAGCAGTTTCAATGGATATTAGAGGACGTAATCTTGTTACGGGTCTTCCTAAGACTGTAACAGTTACCTCTACAGAGACAGAGGAAGCTCTTAAGGAAGCAACATCACAGATAGTTGAGGCTATTCATGGTGTTCTTGAGAAGACTCCACCTGAACTTGCAGCAGATATTGCTGACAGAGGAATGGTTCTTACTGGCGGCGGAAGTCTTTTACAGGGTCTTGAGGAGCTTATTGAAGAGAAGACAGGTATTAATACAATGACAGCAGAGGATCCAATGACAGCAGTTGCCATTGGTACAGGTAAGTTCATTGAGTTATTATCCAATGATAGATAATTTATAAGTAAAGGAGCGCGGAATATGGTTAGAGGTTTATACACAGCAAGTACAGGCATGGTCAACCAGATGTCAAGATTAGATGTAATTACCAATAATCTTGCTAACTCCGCAACTACAGCTTATAAGAAAGAAGGTTCAACATCGCAGTCTTTTGACTCCGTAATGGCCATTAAGATTAATGACCCAACAGTTGCGTATATTCCGCAGCAGATTGGTAAGCTGTCTTTGGGCGTTAAGATTGGAGAGACCTATACTGATTATACAGATGGTAATCTCCAGCAGACGGGCAATACCTACGATGTGGCATTAGGCGGGAAAGGATTCTTTGCAATATCTTACGCCGATCAAAACGGAAATGAATCAGTCCGATATACAAGAGACGGTAATTTTACTGTTAATGCGGACGGAACATTAATGACCAAGGATGGCGATTACGTTTTAGACGAGGGTGGTGGCCTTATTACCATACCTGAAGGGACAACTGTGTCTATTGATGAGAATGGCAGTATTTTTGCTGATGGAGCGCAGGTTGCAAGACTTCAGATAGTGGATTTTGAGGACTACGATTACCTTGAAAAATTTGGCGAGAATATGTACATTGCCATCGATGGAGCAACACAGAAGGATGCTGATTGTCAGGTTTACCAGGGATATCTTGAGACCTCCAATGTTAATGTAGTATCTGAAATGGTTGAGATGATTAATATATCCAGAGATTACGAAAGTAATCAGAAGGTTATTCAGGCCATCGACGAAACTCTTGAAACAGCTGTTAGTTTAGGAAGACTATAAGGAGGTAACGATAGCTTATGATGAGAGCACTGTATACAGCGGCATCAGGAATGATATCACAACAGACTAATGTGGATGTTATTTCCAATAACCTTGCCAATGTTAATTCAACAGGATACAAGACTTCTTCAGCAGAATTCAAATCGCTTTTATATCAGACATTACAGACACGTTCTACAAGTGCCAATGGGGATGCCAAGCCGGTTCCGGCGCAGGTAGGTTCTGGTGTACGTAATGCGTCAATAACAACACAATTTTCGCAGGGACCAGTTAATCCTTCCTCCAATCCATTTGCGTTTGCAATTGAGGGAGATGGATTATTTGGAGTAAGGAATTCAAGAGGCGAGACAGTATACACCAGAAATGGTAATTTCCAGATGGGTATATCATCAGATGGTTTTATGCTGTGTACCCAGGAGGGATACCCTGTTCTGGATTCAGATGGTATGCCTATAGAATTCAGTTCGGATTATAATACCTCTAAGATTTCAGTAACATCAGATGGAACTATATGCTATACAGATGAAGATGGTAATACGGAAAGTCTTGGAATTAAGATAGGAATATATCAGTTTACCAATACGTCAGGACTTGAAAGTCTTGGAAGCACAATGTATGGAGTAACGGATGCATCTGGTCCGGCAGTAGAAGAGGGAGATAATCCGGAGCTTAAGCCTAGTAAGCTTGACCAGGGATATCTTGAGGCTTCCAATGTACAGGTAGCGGATGAGATGGTTAATCTGATTGTTGCGCAGAGAGCATATGAGATGAATTCCAAGGCAATTCAGGCAGCAGATGATATGCTTGGACAGGCCAATTCTCTTAAGCGATAGGAGGCATAGACTATGAGCGATATCAATTTGCTTAATGGACTAAACAGTACTGTATCGGGTACATATTCCCAGTCTGATTCAAAGCTTGAGAATACTTTGGAGAATAAGGATTATTCCACTGCATCTGATGAAGAGCTTATGGAAGCCTGCAAGTCCTTTGAGGCATATTTTCTTGAGCAGGCATTTAAAGGGATGGAGAAAATGATTCCAAAGAGTGATGAGAACACCTCGACCGGAACCTCGTATGTGGACATGTTTAAGGATAACCTTTATCAGGAGTATGCCGAGAAAGCCACTGAACGTGGGGACGGAATTGGAATTGCCAAAATGCTTTATGAGCAGATGAAGAGGAATTACAGCACAACAGTAATTCCAGAAGCTTCAGCTACAGCGGATACAGCAGATACCTCCAAGAATAATTAGAATATAATATGAGCTGTCCGGGGTTTTACGCTACCCGTGGGCTATTACATATGAATCGAGTAGGTTTCTTCTACTCGATTTATGCGTTATTGGAGAGGAGATAATTTTGCAGGTAAAGGGATACGTTGAGAGAATAATATACAGCAATAAGGATAATGGACACACGATTCTTGAGATTTCATTATCTGATGATGAGGTTAAAAGAATACAAGGGGAACGACCTGAGGAAGCAGATGATATAGATGATACTCTTGTATGTACAGGGACATTGTATCTCATCAATCCGGGAGAATATATTGTCTTTGAGGGTGATTTTATGCATCACCAGACATATGGGCTGCAGTTTAAGTCAATAAGCTACGAGGAGACCAAG
This sequence comes from uncultured Butyrivibrio sp., assembly GCA_964441705.1. Taxonomy (GTDB): domain Bacteria; phylum Bacillota; class Clostridia; order Lachnospirales; family Lachnospiraceae; genus Eshraghiella. Next base: position 30,060 of record CAYTWF010000023.1, on the reverse strand, counting down.
CCAGAGGATATAGACTCTATTGAACGTTACCTTGGCTCAGGTGCAATCAGAGGTATAGGTGCAGCCCTTGCCGGAAGGATTGTGAGAAGATTCAAGATGGATACCTTTCGCATAATCGAGGAGGAACCTGAAAGACTTTCCGAGATAAAGGGAATTAGTGACAGGATGGCAATGGAGATTGCAGACCAGGTTAATGAGAAAAAAGAGATGCGTCAGGCTATGCTTTTTCTTGGAGAGCTGGGAATAAGCATGAACCTTGCAGTTAAAATCTACAAAGAATATGGAGAAACTCTTTATCAGATAATTAAAGATAACCCATATAAGCTTGCAGATGATATTGAGGGTGTAGGATTTAGAATTGCAGATGAAATAGCCCGTAATGCAGGTGTTACAGATGATTCGCCTTATAGAATCAAAAGTGGAATACTCTATACCCTAACCCAGGCAGCTGCTAATGGACATACCTACATACCAATGGATATGCTGATAGAGCGTGCATCAAATATTCTTGGAGTGGAGATTGCTGACCCACAGGATATGTTAACGGATATGATAATTAACCGCAAGATAGTGGTTAAGCAGGTTGGAGAAATGGATGTTGTGTATCAAACTTCCCTGTATAATACTGAATTAAATGTTGCCCACCGGCTTGTTGAACTTGATTCGCATTGTGATGTGGATGAACGCTCTTTTGATATAGCTCTTTCGGGAATAGAGAGGAGGGAGGGAATTGAGCTTGAGCAGATGCAGAAGGAGGCTGTTCATGCGGCAGCAGTTAATGGACTACTGATTGTAACTGGAGGACCCGGAACAGGTAAAACAACAACAATTAACACTATTATAAAGTATTATGAATCCAGAAATTATGAGATACTCCTTGCTGCGCCAACAGGACGCGCCGCCAAAAGAATGACTGAGGCAACAGGAAGAGAATCCCAGACAATTCACAGACTGCTGGAGCTGTCAGGTCTTATGTCAGATGAGACCAGTAATGCTGCATTTGAACGTAATGAGGATAATCCTCTTGAAGCAGATGTGGTTATCATAGACGAGATGTCAATGGTTGATATTTTTCTTATGAACAGTCTGCTTAAAGCAATTGTTCCGGGAACAAGGCTGATTCTGGTAGGCGATGCCAATCAGCTGCCATCTGTTGGACCTGGCAATGTGCTTAAGGATATTATAGGATCTGGCGAATTTGAGGTTGTAAGACTTACAAAGATTTTTCGACAGGAGGAGGCCGGCGACATAGTTATTAATGCCCACAAGATTAACGATGGCGAGCTTTTTAAGGTTGGGCCTTCAAGCAAGGATTTTCCATTTATTAAAAGGGGTGATGCTAACTCAGTGATTAATGCAATGGTAACACTGGTAAGAGAAAAACTGCCCAAGTACACCAATTGCGATATCAATGAGGTTCAGGTGCTGACACCAACCAGAAAGGGAAATCTTGGAGTGGAGCATCTTAACGCAGTGCTTCAGCAGTTTCTTAATCCCAAGTCTGACAATAAGGTGGAAAAAGAGCTTAATGGCATTATTTTCCGTGAGGGTGATAAGGTAATGCAGATTAAGAATAATTATAAAATTGGATGGGAAATCAGGGGACTTAGAGGAATACCAATAGATTCCGGAATGGGTGTTTTTAATGGAGACATGGGGATTATAGATAACATTAATCTTTTTATGTCTGCGATTACAGTTAGATTTGAGGAAAACAGGTATGTTACATATTCCTTTAAGGAGGTTGAACAGCTTGAACATGCGTATGCAGTGACGGTTCACAAATCCCAGGGAAGTGAATACCCTGCAGTTGTACTTCCGCTGCTTGATGGACCAAGAATGCTTATGAACAGAAATATTCTTTATACGGCTGTAACAAGAGCAAGGAAATGCATTTGCGTAGTAGGAGATGAGAATACATTTTATGACATGATTCGAAATGAGAATGAACAGAAAAGATTCTCGTCGCTAGACGTACGAATTAAGGAGGCGAACGGACATTAGAGAGGATATCAAAGCAGGAATTGACGGACTGCATAATATTATTTTTCCACCGCGCTGCCCAATATGTGATGATGTGCTGTATGGCAGGAATGAACCTGTAAGACCGGATATCTGCCCACAATGTTACGCCAAGATAACCTTTATTCAGCAGCCCTCTTGTATGAGATGCGGCAAACAGCTGGAGGAGGACGAGAGAGAATTTTGTCATGACTGTCAAGCTAGACAGTTTGCGTACAAAAGGGGAATTGCTGCTTTTTCTTACTCTGATGTTATGAAGGATTCCATGTATGCCTTCAAATATAATAACAGACGTGAATATGCAGGCTACTATAGCCAGTGTATTGTAAGTACCTATGGACACATAATTAATTCATGGAAGCCGCAGGTTCTTATTCCTGTACCACTTCACCGTTCCAAGCAGCGCAAAAGAGGCTATAATCAGGCAGAGGTTCTTGCCAAAGGTATTGGCAGCCTTATGAAAATACCTGTTGACAATGGCGTAATTACCAGAGTAAAAAGAACAACTCCACAAAAGGAGCTTAATGACAGGGAACGCTATAATAATCTAGAAAATGCTTTTCAAATACTACCTGATAGTGTAAAATATAAGAATATAATATTGGTCGATGATATCTATACAACGGGTGCGACTATTGATGCCTGCGCCAGAATTCTGGCAGCTTATGGAGCAGAGAATATATACTTTATTACAGCGTGTATAGGCAGAGGCTTTTAGGAGGTACATTATGGAAGTTAAGAATTGTAGAGGCTGTGGAAGATTATTTAATTACATAGGTGGCGGATATTTGCTTTGCCCAGCATGCATGGAGGAACTGGATAAGAAGTTTGATTCAGTTAAGAAGTATATTCGTGATAACCCTCGTGCAGCTATGCCACAGATTGCGGAAGCTAATGACGTTACCATTCAGCAGATTGAGAGATGGATAAGAGAAGAGCGACTTACATTTTCAGATGATTCTCCAATTGGTATTGAGTGTGAGAATTGTGGAGTTACAATTAAGACAGGACGCTTCTGCGCGGCATGTAAGGATGCCATGACTAAGAATCTGAACAGTATGTACAAGCAGGACAGACCTGCAATTGATAGAAGACAGGCAGAACGTGACAGAGCAAGAATGAGATTTCTTGATAAGTAAATTGATTGATAGTATGACAGACCATTCCACACTATAAGGAATGGTCTGATTTTTTTTCTTAACAGGGGTAATTAATTTGAGAATCTATCCGATACATATTGTAGATTCATTAATTATGGAATAATTGTATCTATTCATGGAAGGAGAGATATTTATGAGAATCGACGCATATAACCAGATAAGCCAGGTATATCAGACCAATAAGAAATCAACTGTCAGCAAGACTGGTTCAGTATATGGAAGCGATAAGGTAGAGATTTCACAGTTTGGCAAGGATTATCAGGTAGCTAAGCAGGCAGTATCAGCCTCTTCAGATGTCAGGGAAGATAAGGTGGCTGAGGTTAAACAGAAGCTTGATGCAGGAGAATATGATGTAAGTGCAGATGAGCTTGCAGCAAAGCTTGCAGATAAGTATGGAACAACTATTTATTAGGAGAAATTAAGTGGCAAGTTTAATTGAGACTCTTATTGATGCTTTGGAAAAAGAGAATACGGAATATGAGGCTTTACTTAAGCTCTCTATAGAGAAAACAGGCATTATTGTTAATAATGACCCTGACGCACTTAATGCAATAGTTGAGAGAGAGCAGACTATTGTTGAGAGAATAACGCAGCTTGAAAAGAAGCGGTCTGAGGCAACGGGCGATATTGCAATTGTTCTTAACAGAAAGCCGCAGGAACTGACTCTTAACAGATTGTGCGAACTGCTGGCAGGACAGCCTAAGGAATGTGAGGCATTAAGAATTGTGCATGACAAGCTGTCAAGGACCATGGAGAATATGGTCAGAGTTAATGACAGCAACAAGCAGCTTTTACAGGAATCACTTGAGATGATTGAATTTGAGATGAATCTCGTACAAAGTATGAGACAGGCTCCGGCAACAGCCAACTATTCGGGAAGGCAGTATGCGGATGGAGCATATGGCACAAGCGGAATGTTTGATGCCAAACAGTAACAGTTAATTACAGCAGTTGGAGGAATACAGATATGGGTATGTCAGGATTATATGTTGGATTATCGGGACTGCGTACAAGCAGTAATTCCCTTAACACAACAGCCAACAACCTAACAAATGTTAACACAGAGGGCTATGTAAGACAGCAGGTAGTGTATAAAGACATGAGCTATAATGCTGTAACCACAACCTCTTCAACTACAACAGGTCAGAAGGGACTTGGTGTTACCACTGCTACAATTAACCATGTGAGAGATATTTTCCTGGATGCCGCATATCGTAAGGAGAATGGCAGACAGGCATTTTATGATAAGCTTTATGATGCGACATATGAGATAGAGACCCAGATGGGCGAGGCCGATGGAATTGAGGGAATTGCATTCCAGAAGAAAATTACCGACCTTTTGGAATCAATTAATGAGGTTGCCAAGACACCGACTGACCCTACAGCAAGAGCAGGTCTGGCACAGAGCTCAGTTGCATTTATTGCAGCAGCACAGTCTATCTATAAGGGACTGTCAGATTATCAGACAACCCTTAATAATGAGGTAATTACAACCGTTAACAGAATCAATGAGATTGGCGATAAGATTATGGACCTTAACAGGCAGATAATCAAGATTGAGACTGGTGGAGTTGAGAATGCAGCGGATTTAAGAGACCAGAGAGATGTTCTTTTAGATGAGCTTTCCGGTTATTGCAACATATCATATGAAGAGACGGAAGTAGGATCCGTTGAGGTTTCCATTGATGGAGTGCCTTTTGCAGATAATATTTCAGTTAATCATATGGGAATGGAGACAATATCAGGTTCGGATTTTATTAATCCTGTATGGACTAATATGAGCAATCAGTCAGTATATAATCTGGACAGGACAATATCAACAGAGAATAATACAGATATCGGTGGACTTAAGGGACTCCTTGTAGCAAGAGGTACAATAACTCCAACATATCAGGATTTGACAGCACCTGATGTGGCAGATTATGAAGGCGGAGCCTCTAATGCTGATTATCTGATAGCTTTAGATAGATATAATAGATATGCAGGCTCTTCTACCATATCTTCGGTAGTTAACACTATGGGTAACTTTGACAAGCTTGTAACAAGCATAGTGACAGGAATTAATGATATTCTTTGTCCGGAGACAACAGTTACGGATGCTGATGGCAATGAGTATACAGTTCTTGATACTGATAAGGCATCACAATCCGGTGATGGAGATTATGGAATCGAGCTTTTTACGCGTAATTTCTGTAACAGATATACCAAACAGACAATCAACGGAACGGATTATTACGTAAGAAATAATACTAATTATTTTAACAATGAAGCGTCATACACAATAATGAATATTACCGTTAATGATGCTATATTACAGGACTATTCCAAGCTCCCGCTTACTAATAGTAAGGGAGAAGAGGACTTTATCACAGCAGGTAAGCTGGTAAGTCTATTTCAGACAGACAGCATGGTATATAACAATGGTCTGGATGAGATGACCTTTGAGGAATTCTATGAAACACTTACCGGAGATATAGCCAATACCGGCAAGATTTATTCCAATATGGCAGACAGTGAGTCTGCTCTTGCCAATGAGCTTAATAATAAGAGACAGCAGGTAATGGGAGTTTCCTCAGATGAGGAGTTAGGTAACATGATTAAATTCCAGCAGGCCTACAATGCAGCATCAAGATATATAAATGTTGTAAGTGAAATGATGGAATCACTAATTAACAGTTTGGGAGCAGGTTGATTATATGGCTAATACTTTTTTTGGACTTACAATTGCATCATCAGGACTGTCAGCAAGTAATATTGCTATCAATACAGCCGCACATAATATATCCAATGTTAACACTAAGGGCTATACCAGACAGGCTGCATCACAGGAGGCTTCGTCGGCGTTAAGAGTATACAGCACCTACGGAACGGTGGGAACTGGTGTAACCGTAACGGGTGTTGAACAGCTGAGAAGCTCATATTATGATTCCAAGTACTGGGATAACAACAGCAACTATGGACAGTACAAATCTCTTGAATCTTATTCAGACCTTATTGAGGATTATCTGGATGAGTTTAATCTCAGTGGATTTACAACAGAATATAATAACTTTTTTGAAGCAATTAACACATTAACAACTAATCCGACAAGTGAGGTTGCCCGTAATCAGTTTGTTAATTACGCTAACAGTATTGCGGAATATTTTAATGTCCTTTCAACTAATATTTCCAATGTGCAGAAATCTGCCAATGATGAGATTAAGACTACAGTTGATTCTATCAACACTATTGCTCAGCAGATTGCATCTATTAATAAACAGATTAATGTAATAGAAATGAATGGCGGAAAGGCCAATGACTTGAGGGATGCAAGAAATTTACTGGTGGATGAGCTTTCCAGCTACGTTAATACGAATGTTACAGACACTGATTTAGGTAATGGTGCCTCTGAGTATAGGGTGTTTATTAATAATCAGGAGCTTGTGGATGGATATAATTATAACAAGCTTGTATGTGAAGCAAGAGACACAGGCGATAAAAGAAATGCCAGTGATATAGAGGGTCTGTATGATATAGGCTGGAATACAGGAATGGAATTTAATGTGTACAGCAGCTCACTTGCCGGCTCATTAAAGGCGGCTATAGATATAAGGGATGGCTGTAGTAATGGTTATGAAGTAGTTGGACTTAGGGACGCCGAAGGAAATTTCCTTAAGGATGATGAAGGCAATATCGTTAATATACAGGATATTAGTGAGTCAGAATATACAGACTATGTTGCAGACGGATATTCCAAATATATGACTACTCAGGCAGATGCATACAGAAATTCATTCTATAAGGGTGTTCCGTATTACCAATCTCAGCTTAATTATTTTGCACAGGAGTTTTCTAATTCAATCAACAGCATTCTTGCAAAAGGAGATTTAGGAACTAATGAGGATGGAAGTAAAGTTGCCGTTGAGGATTTCTTTGTATCACAGTATGGAGATTCATACATTACAGCAGGTAATATTGCTGTAAGCACCAATATTACCCATGATATGAGTCTTTTACCGGTATCCTTTGATAACAGTAAGGGTGAAGCTAATACGGATATGGCTACTGAGCTTTATGCACTTAAGGATGGCAAGGTTATTCAGAATGGAACCTTCAGTGAATATCTTGCCTCAATAGTTTCAGTTATTGCAATTGATTCTAAAAGAGCAAGCTCTTTTTCAACTAATTATACGAATATACAATCAACAATAGATAAGCAGAGAATGTCTGTAAGCGGTGTAGATGAGGATGAGGAGGCAGTTGACCTTGTTAAGTTTCAGAATGCTTATGGACTTGCTTCCAAGGTAGTATCAATAATGCAGGATATATATAACAAGCTTATAGAAGAGACTGGCGTATAGCAGCACGGAGGTAGGATATGAGAATTACTAACACAATGATGATGAACCAGACGTTGAGAAATGTTGGCAAATCCAAGACCAATCTCAGCGAGCTTGAGAATCAGATGTCTTCTGAAAAAAAAATAACAAGACCATCGGATGACCCTATTGTAGCAATCAGAGCATTGTCATTAAGGTCAAGTCTTTCAGAGATAACACAGTATCTTAAAAACAACATTCCAGATGCTCAGTCATGGCTTGATGTTACAGAGACGTCACTGGATAATATGGATAAGATTCTTTCTGATATATATCAGTATTGCAATCAGGGCTCCTCAGACCAGTTTACGCTCACAGACAGGTCTGCCGTAATAGAGGTAATGAAGCAGTATAAGGAAGGCCTTTATGCAGAAGCTAATACGGATTATGCAGGCAGGTACTGCTTTACAGGGTTTAAGACAGATACCTCATTTACATTCCAGACCTCAACGGAGGCAGCTCGTAATTACAGTATTACGCAGACCTTTTCAGGTAAAGATTTGTCGGTTGACAATGTTATGACTAATTCAGTTGACATAACTAAGGTGGCAACTATAGCGACAGGTGACCAGCCAAAAACAACGCCTGTTAATACTATAAGACTTGCCTACAGTGGGTGCTCAGATAAAGCAGATTCTTTTTCAACGGTTAATGTGGATGGAACAGAATATGAGGTAGAGGCAGTTTCACAGCAGGAATATGAAGCACTTGCAGCTGATGGAACGCTGTCGGCAGATACCGCAGATAAGCTTTACTATGTGTATGATACAGGTGTAATTGCAATACCTGACAAGCTGTATACCTCCTTTAAGGACGCAGAGAATATTTCCTTTACCTATGAAAAGGATGGATTTGATAAGACGGATATCAGACCGGAGATGTATTTTAACTGCAAGGACCTCACTAATAACGTGGACTATACGTTGGATGAGGGAGGACAGGCTATATCGTATACGGTTAATTTTAACCAGTCTCTTCAGGTTAATACCCTTGGCAGCAATGCTTTAAGCTACAATACAGGAAGAGATATAGATGCCCTGTGTAATTCCATTCAGCAGGTTGCAGATATAGAGGATAAAATAAAAGAGCTTGAGAAAATGAAAAGCGGCTCTAATTATTCAACGGAAGAGAAAACAGCAATTGAGTCGATGATAACAGCTGCCAATAAGGAGCTCGATTATGCCAAGGAGAATATGGAGGGCCTTTTCTCTACAGAGATTACAAAGGTTTCGGAATATCAGAGAACAGTTGATTTGCAGCTGGCAGACCTTGGAGCAAGAAGTAAAAGACTTACGCTTATTAAGAGCAGACTAACAGAGCAGCAGACAACATTTACAGACCTGAAATCCAAGAATGAGGATGCAGATCTTGAGGATACGGTAATATTGTTCTCATCTGCTCAGACACTGTATCAGGCAGCGCTTACAGCAGCATCTAACTGTGTGCAGCAGTCACTGCTTGACTATATCAGATAACAGAGAAGGAGATTTATTTTCATGATAATTAAATCAAGATTGTTTGGCGAAGTAGAGATTGAGGACGATAAAATACTTACATTTGAGAATGGATTGATTGGTTTTGACAAGGCAAGACAGTTTACCATTATTTTTAATTCAGAAAATGGTGATAATCGTGGAGTAATGTGGCTGCAGTCAGTTGATGATGCGGACCTGGCATTCCCAGTTATTGACCCTACCCACGTGTATCAGAATTATAATCCGGTTGTTGAGGATGAGTGGCTTGAACCAATAGGACATTTTGATGATGTAGAGGAGCTGTATGTTCTTGCAGTTCTTACCGTGCCATCAGATTTGACAAGAACAACAGCTAATCTTAAGGCACCTGTAATTATTAACACAACAACACGTAAGGGCTGTCAGATAATTGCCAGCAATGATGAATATGAGATAAAATACAATGTATATGAATTTGTACAGCAGCTGAAAAAGGAGGAAAGCCAATGTTAGCATTATCAAGGAAAAAGAATGAATCCCTTGTAATTAACAGCGATATTGAGATTACCATTCTTGATATAAAGGGAGACCAGGTTAAAATTGGTATTACAGCTCCTAAATCGGTTCCTGTATACCGTAAGGAAGTATATCTTCAAATTCAGGAGGCTAATAAGGCAGCCAGTACCTCAGAGGGTGCGGAAGCACTTAAAAATTTACTGGTATAGATGTTAACTATCTGGCATAATTAACCGAAATATCTGTCAGATGATATTTGAAATAATGTAGCACATGGAGGTGTTTTACAATGGCAATAGAGGCAATAAGCAGTTCAGGTGGAGCAAAGTCATATGGGACAACGGATGTCAAATCAGCTTCAGCAGCAGACAGCACAGCAGATGTACAGCAGGTACAGGCAGAGGATATAGCACCTGCCCTTAATTTTAACAGCAGACAGATGTCAGAGGACTCTCTTAAGAGTCAGACTACGTCAGAGAATACTATTAAGCAGGCAATATCTGATATTAACAAGAAGATAAATCATGACACGGTAGCGGAATATGGCTATCATAAGGATACACACAGAGTAACAATTAAGATAGTAGATAAGAAATCAGAAAAAGTGATTAAGGAATATCCGGCAGAAGAAACACTGGATATGATTGCAAAGGTTTGGGAGCTTGCAGGACTGTTCCTTGATGAGAAGAGATAGAAAGGGGTAAAGGTCTATGGCAGTAAAGGTTTCAGGTCTTGCATCAGGTCTTGATACAGACTCAATCGTTAAGGAGCTTGTATCGGCTTATGCAACCAAGAAGGATAAATACGTTAAACAGCAGACAAAAATGGAATGGACTATGGACGCATGGAGCACCACCAACAGCAAGGTGTACAGCTTCTATTCATTAAGTCTTTCCCAGATGAGATATTCAAGCAGCTATGGACTTAGAAGTGCAAGCATATCTAATTCTACGATTGCCTCTGTATCAGCTGCATCAGGTGCAGTTGCAGGTACACAGAGTCTTTCAGTTAAGCAGCTTGCAACCTCAGGCTACCTGACAAGCGGCAAGATTAATACGACAGATGGAACTACGCTTACAGCAGATACCAAGCTAAGCTCCTTAGGAATTGGAGAGGGTAGAATTAATGTTAATGGAACGAATATTGACATAACAGCAGATATGTCAATTACTGATTTGGTGTCAGGCTTTAAAAAAGCAGGTCTGAGTGCCAGCTTTGATGCTGGAAGCGGAAGACTTTTTATTAATTCAGCATCATCAGGAGTTGATAAAGAATTTACAATGACAGCAGGCAACCAGGGTGGACTTGATGCACTTATGGGACTTGGTCTTATGTCAATTAAGGATACAGATAATAACGAAACTGCTGATATGAAGCTATACAGAGAGATGGCAGCTGAAGGCTATAATGCATCAGCAGAGATTGAGTCAAGATATGCCAATAAAGCGTGGACTGTTAAGTCCTATACTGATAATCTCAAAAATATAGTAAGTGAAGCAACAACGGCAAGGGATAGTCTCAAATCAACTCAGGATGCTCTCCAAAAAGAGCGCGCCAGTATGAACGATGATACATATGTATGGTCTGACCACTACAGCACCAAAGAGGAATTTGAAAAAGCCCGTGATGAGCTTACCAAGAAAATCTCTGATAACAGTACAAAGCTGTCAGAATATGATAACACAATAACCACTAATCAGGCACTTCTTGATTCCTACAAGGAGGACGATGATACTACTGGTTTTGCAGTGTCAATGAAGTCACTTAATGATGCTATACATGCATCAATTGAGAATGATGTTACTGATGAGGTTAATATGGCAAAGACTATTGTTGCAGGTGTAGATGGTGGAACAATTGCCACATCAGCAGGCTCTGCAAGAATCACTGCCAAGGATGCAATAATATCCCTCAACGGTGCAGAATTTACCGGAAATACTAATTCATTTTCCATCAATGGACTTACAATTAATGCTACAGGAGTTACAACAACTACCAGTGCAGATGGCAAAGTAACGGATAATCCTGTAACTATATCAACCTCAGTAGATACACAGGGAATATATGATAAAATCAAATCATTCCTGTCAGCGTATAACGAGATGGTTGGATATATAGATAAGCAGTATTATGCAGACTCTGCAAGCGGATACGAGCCTCTTACAGATGATGAGAAGGAATCCATGACTGATAAGCAGATAGAGGCATGGGAAGAAAAGGTTAAGACAGCGCTTTTAAGAAAGGATTCCACACTTGGTGATATATCCACAAGTCTTAAAAATACCTTCCTGTCTACCAGCGTTGATATCAATGGAGATACCTACAATCTTTCCTCTTTTGGAATAGCCACACTCAGCTTTTTCCAGACTGCAGCAGAGGACAGAGGACAGTTTCATATAGATGGTAATGCGGATGATGCCAAAACATCGGCTAATGCAGATAAGCTTATGGCAGCAATCGCCAATGACCCTGATGCGGTAATGGAGTATTTTCAGACATTATCCCAGAATGTATATGATGTATTAACGAAGAAAATGTCTTCTACATCAATCAGCAATGCATTTACCATATATAATGATAAGGAAATGTCAAGCCAGTACAGTGACTATACTGATAAGGTTGATGAGTGGGAAGATAAGCTTAAGGATTATGAGGATTATTACTACAAGAAATTTACAGCGATGGAGACGGCTCTCCAGAAGCTTCAGTCACAGACATCATCATTATCCAATCTACTTGGAAGCTGATGAAGTAATACAACACGGAGGTTGAAACTATGACTAATCAGGCAGGATATGACCAATATCAGAAGAATAAGGTATTGACGGCATCGCCGGCAGAGCTTACACTTATGCTGTATGAGGGTGCAATTAAATTTACCAATATTGGTATTATTGGAATTGAGCAGAATAATATAGAGAAAACTCATATTAATGTAATGAAGGCCCAGCGAATTATTGAGGAGCTTAAGGCTACCCTTAATCATAAGTATCCGGTTGCCAGTGAGTTTGATAAGGTGTATGACTACATTCTTAAGAAGCTTATTGAGGGTAATATGAAGAAGTCAAAGGAACCACTGGAGGAAAGCCTTGTTCACATGAGAGTTATGAGGGATACCTGGAAAGAGGTTATGAGACTTAATAAGAGCAGCCAGAAATAATAATCAGAAATGGCGGTATTGATACATATGGAAAATACTCACAATTATCTTCAGGTTTTATCAGAAAGCCTTGACAAAAAAATTGTTATACTAAATGAGTTGTCAGAGCTGACGGAGGCGCAGAAGCATATAGTGGATTCAACAACATTTGATGAAGAAGAATTTAACAAAAATGTCGAGAAAAAATCAGGTCTTATAACTGAGCTTCAAAAGCTTGATAAAGGATTTCAATTATTGTACAATAATGTGAAAGACCAGCTTCAGGACCGCAAGGATATGTATGCTGCAGAGATTGAAGGTCTCCAGAGCAAAATCAAGCTTATTCTGGATAAGAATGCATCCCTTCAGGTTGCAGAGGCACGCAATAAGGAGCTTATTGAGAAGAAGTTTGCATCTCTTAAGAAAGAGGTTCGCCAGGTGAAGAAGACCAGAGCTATGGCTGCCAATTATTATAAGAGCATGAACAATATTACAGATGAACCACATTTTTTGGATAAAAAAAATTAAAAAAAGTATATATACGGTATAAAGTTATAACTGCTTTATCCGATATAATATATAAGTAAGAAAGTTACTTAGAAGATTTAACATCTTCAAACAAAAATCACATCGGAAAGGATTCCGATTAAAATTCAAGGAGGAATTAATTATGGTAGTTCAGCACAATCTTACAGCAATGAACACAAACAGACAGCTTGGCATTACAACAAATGCACAGGCTAAGTCAACAGAGAAGTTATCATCAGGTTACAGAATCAACAGAGCTGGTGATGATGCAGCTGGTCTTTCAATCAGTGAGAAGATGAGAAGCCAGATTAGAGGTCTTGATAAGGCATCTGATAATGCACAGAATGGTGTATCTCTTGTACAGACAGCTGAAGGTGCTCTTAACACAGCACATTCAATTCTTCAGCGTATGAACGAGATCGCAACACAGGCTGCCAATGATGTTAACACATCAACTGACAGAACGGCTGTTAAGAGCGAGATCGATGCACTTGTATCAGAACTTGACAGAATCCAGTCAACAACACAATTCAATACAATGAATCTTCTTGATGGAAGCTTCACTGGCAAGAGCCTTCAGGTTGGTGCACTTTCAGGTCAGTCAATCACAATCAGCATTGGCAACATGGATTCAACTAACCTCGGTGTTACTGGTATTTCAGTTAATTCATTCTCTGTTGCAGGCAAGGCTATGAGTGCTATTCAGGCAGCTATCACTAAGGTATCTGAGCAGCGTTCAGCACTTGGTGCAGTTCAGAACAGACTTGAGTACACAATCAGCAACCTTGATACAACCTCAGAGAACACAAGTTCAGCTGAGTCTCTTATCAGAGATGTTGATATGGCAAGTGAAATGGTTAACTACAGCAAGAACCAGATTCTTGCTCAGGCAGGTCAGTCAATGCTTGCTCAGGCTAACCAGTCTAACCAGGGTGTTCTTTCATTACTTCAGTAATCGAATAACAACTATCATGAATGAGCCGGCAGTTTACTGCCGGCTTTTTTCACTATAAGGATATTTTTACAGACAGGAGACGGGTATGGAAGAAAATATATATGATACTAACATAAGTGCGCTAAAGGAAAGATATAGGGAATATGATAATTTCGGACTCATAGATGAAATATCAGGTGCAGTTCCGGATATGAACAGACTGCCGGAAGAAGCTGTGTTTTCGGAATGGGGCAGACAATTTGACAATATCTTACCATCCACTGTATTCTACATTATTGGCTTTGGAAATGGTAGTTATATTAGAGAACTGCTTGAGCGGATTAATATTACCAATTCATTATATATATATGAGCCTGATGTAACCAGACTTGCGGCCGTTATGAGACAATGTGATATTTCAGATATTATTATGAATGAACAGGTAGTTATTACGGTAACCAAGGGAGAGCTGATTGATTGTATCACAGGCGGAATCAATTATCTTAACTATCAGAAAATACGTTATATTTTATTGCCAGAGTATGACCAATATGGTGATTTGTATCAGGAGATAAAATATAATCTTGAATATCAGATGCGAATCGAGGAAGCCTTTAAACTTACAAGAATTGACCATGCCAGAAACAGTGTAGTTAATGAGCTTCATAATATTCCAAAGGCTATAAAGGGGAAAAGCGTAACAACACTTATAGACGCCTTCAATGGAATTGACCTTACCGGAGTACCGGCTATAATTGTAGCAGCCGGTCCATCGCTTGACAGAAATATTAAGGAATTAAAAAGAGCTGAAGGACACGCATTGATTATCGTAGTAGATACTGCAATTAAGGCTGTATTAAGAAATGATATTACTCCAAATATTATGGTTTGCGTTGACCCTAACAAGGAAGAGGTATTTTTCGAGCATCAGGGAGTACACAGTGTTCCTGTGCTTTTTGCCAAGGATGTTCCATATAATCTGCTTGAGAGAAAATGGGATTGCTGTTTCTTTCAGGGCTCGGATGAATTAGACATTATGAATTATTTTGCTTCAAAATTCACTGGCAAATGCTATAAGGGACTGGCATCTGGTGGCTGCGTTGCCAATACCGCATTTTCCCTTGCAGTTGAGCTTGGCTTTAAGAAAATTATCCTTGTTGGACAGGACCTTGCATATACCAATGGCATGGGTCATACTAAGGATGCGTATGATGACGATATTAAGAATCATAACGATACAGAAATAATTAAAGATTCATGCTATGTGGAGAGCATTGATGGAGGAACAATCAGGACGGAATCCAGAATGAATGAGTACAGAATCTGGTTTGAAAATATGATTGAAAAATATCAGGATGTACATGTGATGGATGGAACTGAGGGTGGTGCACTTATTCACGGCAGTGAGGTTATTTCGTTAGCACAGGCAATTAAAAGGGAATGCGGCCGAGAAATTGATTTCACAGGGATAATAAATGACGTGCCTGATATTTTTACAGATAATCAGCAAATGGAAATATTGGATTATCTAAGAAATCTGAAGCTCAGGCTTGATGAACTAAAGGTTGCGATTAATGAGGGCATTGGAGCCTACAACGGTCTTCCGGATGCCATAGCTGCAGGTAATAATGAGCTTAAAAAGCTGCTGCTTGATAAAATAACTGCAATTAATGGTCTGGAGGAAAGTGAACCTTTAATGTCCTTAATTAATAAATATACAATAGAAGAACAATATATTATGCAGGATAATTTCAAAGACTCTGATAAACTGCAGGATGTTATTGACAATGCTGTATATCTGTTAAGGTCATATACAGCCGGTATAGATAAGCTGAAAAAAGACACAGAAATACTTACGCTGCAGCTGTAAAAATGGTATTGAGTATGTTGCTAAGACGAATGGAATAGGTGTGAAATTCCTGCACCTTATTATGACCATTAAGGGCTATCTGTCTGCGTTCACTGTCATGGGAAAGGTAGTAGCGGCACAGCTCTATAAGATTGTTAATGTCCTCATAATATACATAATCTGTTCCAGGCTCGAAATAATCCAGAAAATCTGCCTGATAATTGGACACAAGGAATCCGCCGGCACCCATTGTCTCTATTGCACGAAGTGGAATTCCGGTGTGAATGCTTTTTAAAGTAATATTAAGATTGATTTTACTGCATTTAACAACATATGGCATCATAGTAATGTGGTCAATAGTTCCCATATTATGAACCTTAGGGATATCAGGAGTCAGATTCTGGGTATACAGGCAGGTATGAAATTCCTTTGACAATGCGGTAATCACACGGTGCCGCTCAAGCTGGGAGATTTTACGGTCAAGAAAATATCTTGTATATATGTAGGCGTCACTTTCAACTCCATCACTGCTGTGGGTATATGGATACACTCTTTTAAGCTCCTTAAGTATATTGTCAGTAAGGACCTTTTCAGTAAAGTTGTAGCCACTGATAAGCAGCTGGGATTCAATTACCCCATCAAGATATCCTTTGGTATACTGGTCGATGCCCGTAAGACGTTCATAGAAATTATGCTCCTCGTTGTACATTGAACCAATAAAGGATATATCACAGTCGGCTTTGCTGTGTATGGATTCATCAGGGACAAGGCTGTCCAGACGGGTGGTATTGGCAGCAAGAGGAAGATAATATACAGTATTGATTCCAGAGCTGTGAAGCTCATGATAGGTTTCTTTGTCAAATATGAAAATGTAGTTGCATTTGTTGATAACTGAGGCAGAATACAGGAACAGCTGTGGACAGTCATAAACCCATGCTGCATAGGGAATGCTGTGATTCTCACATGCATAGGACACAAGGGGATAGTAATTAAATGAAAAGACAAGCTGTGGCTTTTCAGTATTAATTATTCTATCCATATAATGCATAAATTCAGTGCTGCACCTAAGATTGTAGTCCTCATGAAAAAAATCAACAACCTCATGTCCAGCCTGAAGCATTGCTTCCTTCATATCATATTTGCCAAATGCTGACCAGTCTAAAAACATTATTTTCATAGCATATCCCACCTGTTATTAAATATCATAAGTATACCATAAAATAGGTTGTAAATATAGTAAATAAAGTTGTATTATTATTGTAAGCTACATCGGGAGGAAATAATGAAATTATTGTATTGTTATTCGCAGAAAGCAAGAGGACAGGATTTGATATGGGCATTGCTGGAGAATGATATAGAGGTTGAACTGTGTCCTCATTATCTTATTGCAGCACAATCAGGGGAGGACAGACAGACAGCGGCATTGGAGCTTACAGGCTATATCAGAGAGAAAAAACTTGATGGTGCAATATCCTGGAATTATTTTCCGGCACTGTCAGACGCCTGTGAGAAAATGGGAGTTCCTTACATATCATGGCTCTTTGACAGCCCACTGCTTCATGTGTATGCCTCTAACATGCATAATTCCTGCAATTATATTTTTGCCTTTGACAGACAATCTACCAATGATTTGAAGCAGCAGGGAGCCAACGCATATTACATGCCACTTGCGGTTAATACCACAAGAATCAGTGCCCTTGAGATAAAGGATGAGGATATAGCCCGATATTCTGGAGATATTGCTTTTGTTGGGTCTCTTTATCAGAATAATCCTTACAGAGACCAGTTTTTCTCGCCGGAGGATGCCCAGCTTTTTCATGATACCTTTAATAAGCAGGCTGGCAGCTGGCATAATCATATACTTAAAGAGCTATGCGGCGATATCTGTGAAAGATATGATATTACCAATGTGATAGATGGAATAGAGGATTATCCGTATGCATCTGATGTGACACTGCTGTTTGGATTTATGGCAGCAGGAAAGATGGGGGAAATCGAGAGGGCAAAGGCCCTTAATATGCTTGGCAAGAGCATGAATGTAACATTGTATAATTCAGAGGATAATAAGGATGGTCTGACAGGCGTTAACTGTCAGCCGGCAGTGGAGTATGAGAACGAGGCTCCTAAGGTGTTTTTTTCTTCAAAAATCAATCTGAATATAACATTAAGGTCCATTGAGACGGGGATTCCACTAAGAGCCTATGATGTAATGAGCGTGGGCGGCTTTCTTTTGAGCAATTACCAGGAGGAATTCAATGAGCTCTATGAGCCCGGCAGGGATATGGTAATGTATTCCGATTATGATGAGCTGTGTGACAAGGCGTTATATTATCTAAGTCACGAAAGGGAAAGACTTACCATTGCCATGAATGGCTATCAAAAAACCTGTAAGTATCATACAATGCGTCAAAGAGTTGGAGAAATGCTTAGAATTACTTTTACAAAATAGCTTCACTGACATATGGAGGTGTAACAGATGACTATTAAATACAAGGAACCAAGGCTTATAGCAGAGGCTGGCTGTAACCATAAGGGCGATATTGAAATTGCCAAGGAGATGATTAAGACTGCAGCAATTTACTGCCGGGCGGATGTTGTGAAGTTTCAGAAGCGCTGTAACAGGGAGCTGCTGACACCGGAACAATATAATGCGCCGCACCCTAATCCGGCTAATGCCTATGGCAAAACCTATGGAGAACACAGGGAGTTTTTGGAATTTAATGTGGAGCAGCATGCGGAATTGAAAAAATACTGTGAGGAGATGGGTATTACCTATTCAACATCGGTGTGGGACCTTACGTCTGCCAAGGAGATAACATCAATTCATCCGGAGCTGATTAAGATTCCGTCAGCCTGCAATAACCATTATGAGATGCTTAACTGGCTGTGCGACAACTATGATGGTGAGATTCATGTGTCGCTGGGAATGACTACCCACGAGGAGGAGAATCAGCTGATAGAGCTGTTTGAGAAGAAACACAGGGCAAAGGATGTGGTGCTCTATGTGTGTACGTCAGGGTATCCGGTTCCTTTTGAGGATATATGCCTTCTGGAAATCAGCCGTGTAATGGAAATGTACGGGGACAGAGTTAAGGAAATAGGATTTTCAGGGCATCACCTTGGAATAGCCGCAGATGTAGCAGCCTATACACTTGGGGCATCTACAATAGAAAGACATTATACCCTTGACCGGACATGGAAGGGAACGGACCACGCAGCATCACTTGAACCGGAGGGAATCAGAAAGCTGAAAAGGGACCTTGTGGCAGTACATAAGGCATTAACCGTCAAGCCTCAGGAAATACTCCCAATTGAACAGGTTCAAAGAGACAAGCTTAAATACAGAAAGCATTAGGAGGAAGCATGATAAACGTTGCATTTATACCGGTAAGAGGAGGAAGTAAGTCAATTCCTCTTAAGAATATTAAAATAATTAATGGACAGCCACTTATCTATTGGACAGCTAAGGCTGCATCAGAATGCAGATATATTGATAAGGTGTACATTGCCACAGACAGTGATGTTATCAAACAGACTGTTGAAGAGCTGGGAATTGCCAAGGTGGAGGTAATTGGACGAAGCGCCAAGACGGCAACCGATACAGCCAGTACAGAATCAGCTATGCTGGAATTTGCCATGAATTATAGATTTGACAATATTGTTCTTGTTCAGGCTACTTCTCCGCTGCTTAGTGGAGCTGACCTGGATGGTGGCTTTCAGCTTTTTATGCAGAATGACACAGATAGTGTTCTGTCAGTTGTACCGCAGAAAAGATTTAACTGGAATATTGATGATAATGGCTATGCAGCTCCAATCAATTATGATTACCTTCACAGACCAAGGAGACAGGAGTTTGATGGCTATTATACAGAAAATGGTGCTTTCTACATTACAAGACGTGAGCTGTTACTGGAAACAGGCAACAGAATGTCGGGCAAAATAAGAGCATATCCGATGTCTGAAAATACATTTCTTGAAATTGATGAGCCGTCAGATTTTGAAATAATAGAATCTATTATGAAAGAAAGAGACAGGGTTAGACCTGATGGTGCTAAAATTCGTCTTTTTCTCACTGACAGCGACGGCTGTCTTACAGATGGTGGAATGTATTATGACGAGAACGGCGACTGCCTCAAGAAATTTAATGCTAAGGACGGAATGGGTATCTCGATTCTGCGCAAATCAGGTATTGTAACTGGAATAGTTACAGGTGAGGATACGAATATTGTAAGAAAAAGAGCAGAGAAGCTTAAAATGAGCGAGGTACATGTTGGAGTTAAGGATAAGCTCAGGTGCGTTCAGCAGATATGCTCAAGACTGGGGATTCGCCTTGAGGAGACAGCCTACGTTGGTGATGATATTAACGATATTGATGTACTTAAGCATGTTGGATATCCATTCAGCGTTCCTAACGCTGAGCCTGAGGTGTTGGCCTGTGCAAGATATATAAGCCGCAGAAATGGCGGTCAGGGAGCAGTAAGAGACATTGCCGAAATGGTAATGAAGATTAACAATGATGAGGAAATACAGTGATTTCAGTATGCATTATTACAAAGAATGAACAGAATAAGCTTGAACAGTGTCTAAGTGTTTTATCCGGATGTCCCGTGGAAATTGTAGTTGTAGATACGGGTTCAACGGACGCCTCTGTTGAAACTGCGAGAAAATATACTGAGTCGGTATATTTTTTTCAGTGGTGCAATGACTTTTCCAAAGCGAGAAATTATGCTGCCAGCATGGCACATAATGATATTATTCTTGCGCTGGATACGGATGAGATAATAGAATATGCTGATTGGAATGGTCTTGAAAGCTTTATGAAGACACATACTCAGATGGCTGGAAGAATTAACCGTAACAACAGATTTGAACGGGATGGTGAAACAGTTAATGGCTATGAGTGGATTACAAGAATATATGACAGGCGGTGTTTTGAATATACAGGAAGTATCCATGAACAGGTTACGGCATTGAATGGGGCTGATTACAATACCTTTGATGCAGATATAAGAATTATTCATACAGGCTACAACGGCAGCACAAGAGAGCTTTTTGATAAAACACAGCGTAACATAGCTTTGCTGGAAAAAGAACTTGACAGTAAGCCGGAAGATACATACATTTTGTATCAGCTTGGAAAAAGCTATTATATGAGGCAGGAGTACGCAAGGGCGTGTGAGTATTTTGAGCGCGCAACGGAATATGACCTTGACCCCAGGCTGGAATATGTCTCAGATATGGTTACTACATATGGATATGCATTGCTTAACACCAATCAGGAACAGAAGGCCTTTGGGCTTACCGCACTTTATGACGAGCTTGGATACACTGCGGATTTCAGATTTCTTTTAGGGTTAATATGCATGAATAATATGAGATTTGAGGAGGCAGTGAAATATTTTTCCCTTGCCACACAATGTGACAGCTACGTGGTAGAGGGCACGAATTCCTTTAAGGCTTTATACAATATTGGCGTTATCTATGAATGCCTGGGAGACAGGGCGAAGGCAAAGGAATATTATTCCAAATGCACAGGCTACACTAAAGCAATGGAAAGACTGGATAAATTGTCATGAAAATATTAATGTACCGCTGGAAGGCGTATAATCAATTCGATATTATTGCGTGTCTTGAAAAAAGAGGGCATATTGTTGACGAGGTTCACGGCGAAATGTGTAATTTTGAGGATGACCCGGGATTCGCCAATAAATTTTGCCAGGTTCTTGACAGCGACAGCTATGACATGGTCTTTACTGTTAATTATTTTCCGTTAATATCAGATGCCTGCCAGACCAGAAATATTCCATATGTGTCGTGGACCTGTGACAGTCCGTTGGGAACCATGTATAATCAGTCGGTGTATAACAGTGTTAACACTATTTTTACCTTTGATAAGCTTAACCAGCTGGATTTTCAGGGAATGGGTGCAAGGGTCTGCTACCTGCCGCTGTGTACAGATTGTGAAAGAGTTGACAAGCTTCTTGAGGCGGCATCTGGCGAGGAGCTGGAAAGCTACAGTGGAGATGTGGCATTTGTTGGAAGCATGTATAATAAGAATTCATATGATGAGGTGTACGAGCATCTGCCTGAATATCTTAAAGGATATTTCGATGCTGCACTTAAACTGCAGATGAATGTATATGGGGATTACCTGTTGGATGACATTTTGGATGCGCACACAGTGTATGAGCTTAACCGTAATTTTGTTCTGGCTAAGTCGGGGCGTTCATTCTCGGATTTGGGTCTTATTTTTTCTACTACTGTTCTCGGCTTTAAGATTGCCCAGATGGAGCGAAAAACATTGATTACTCAATTATCCAGGCAGTTTGATGTGAATGTATATACCGACGATAATCAGTTTGATTTTGTTAAAGCGGTTAACAGAGGTACAGTGGATTACTGGAGTCAGGCACCTAAGGCATTTCATCAGAGTAAAATTAATCTTAACCTTACACTTAGAAATATAAGAAGCGGATTACCTCTTAGAATATGGGATATTATGGGCGCCGGCGGATTTTGTATGACTAATTTTCAGCCAGAGCTGCCGATGTATTTTGAAAACGGAAGGGATATTGTGTATTTTGAAGACAGGTATGACCTTGCCAAAAAAACTGAGTACTATTTAAACCATGAGGATGAAAGAATGGAAATTGCCAGAAATGGATATGAAAAGGTAAAAAAATATCATCAGTACAATAACAGAATAGATGAAATGGCTAAATACATACCTGGTCTATAAGTGTCTTAAATGACAATTGACAAAAAGTGCTTTTCATGATAAATTTTTTTACATGAGTCAATTGACTAATTCAACAAGGAGTATGGTACCGGGATATACTTAATTGTTCCCCTAACACCGGTACTTTACCATAAAATCTAATTTTTTACACAGAGAAATGCACCTGTTTACCCGCAGGTGCATTTCTTTATACTGATTTATCTGTAATTTTTTTCAAGGGAAAAGCCTCTTCCCATTACTTCACTTACGCGATTGACAATCATAAAGGCAGCAGGGTCTATTTTGTGAATCAACGCCTCAACCTTAGGAAGCTCACGGTTGGATACAACAGTAAGCACCATTTCAGTATCCTTTTGCAAATATCCGGTGCGGCTCTTTACCAATGTTACACCACGGTCAACATCCTGAAATATTGCCTGACGAATTTCATCATTTTTATGGCTTACTATTTTTACCTGCATCATACTTTTACCAATAATGAGGCATTTATCAATTACTATTGTATATACCAGCACAAGTACTATTCCGTAGAGCAGCATATCGCCTCTTGTGTAAATGGCCTGGAGCAGGAGAATTATTATATCAAATACATATATCATTACAGACAGAGGAAGGCGAAGGTATTTTTTGCACAGCAGTGGCGGAATGTCCATACCACCACTGGAGGCTCCGGCTCTGAGAACCAGTCCGACACCTGCACCGATGAATATTCCACCAAAAATAGTACACAGAATAACATCTGTTGTAATAACATGCCCGGCAGATAGCTTCTCAATTAATGCAAGAGCAACTGGATAAAAGAAGGAGCTGAGGGCAGTAGAGGCAGCGAATTTTCTTCCCAGAAAAATCAAGCCCACTATAAACATTACTATATTAAATGCCATAACAAAAACTGATACCGGAAGTCCGGTCTGCCGGTTAATAAACAGACCAAGTCCGCTTGTACCGCCTGTAATAAGATTGCCCGGAACTACGAAAAGCGTAAAACCGGCGGCATCTATGATATTGCCTGTAAGAATCATAGCTATATGAAGCAACCATGAAGTATTTTTTTTCATTAATTTACACCTCTAATATTCTGACCAGCTGGTCCTTAAGCTCAAAAAGCTGTCTGGTACGTCCGTAGCCGTTAGCGGCAATTGCCTGACGTTCTGCTTCGTGACTTAGATAATAATCTATGATGTCTGGAAGCTGGTCTATGGATTTATACATTATTAAGTCTCTGCCATTAGTATAATAATGGTCAAGGTCTTCCTGATAGTTGGTTATTAGAAATCCGCCTGCACCAAGTATGTCCAGTATTCGCAGTGGCATACCTGTCCTGATTGACTTCAGTGAAATATTAAGGTTAATTTTGCTAAGACAAAATACCTTAGGCATCTCACTGTAATATTTCACAATACCCTTATTAATGACGCCCGGACATTCTGAAACTGTATCATAGCTGTAAAGGGAAACAGGATTTTGCCTGCTTATTGAACGTAATGCGTTAATACGCTCTCTTCTCGTTACCTCGCAAGCCAGAACAAATTCAAGCTGGGACGGCTCGATGCTGCGAATGGGACTGTCAGGAGCCTGTCGGTATATGGTATTAAGCTCAAGCATTAATTCATCACTCATTCGATATCGTATAATATAATTATTATACATATCATACTGTCCCTGAATAATATTTTCCAGTCTGCTTATTGTGTAATCAGGCAGCGAAGAACAAATAGCATCATAATTAGAGGAATACAGCTGTCCCACAAATGCAACAGCTCCTTCAAAACGCTGTCTGTCTTCATCGGTTATTTGCATTGATGATATTTTGCCTGTATCAACACCTAAGGGCGTATGGTACACATTAGCCCCCATTGCAAGCAGGTCTTCATATTCACCACCATCAAATACGTGAATGGTATTAACAGAATTGGCAAAGCTGGATATTTTGCGCACATTCATCGGTGCATCATATACCCAGGATACATATGGGATATTCTGGCTCTGACACACATCTGACACTAATGGAAAAAAATTAACAGAGAATACAATATCGTAGTCACCGGCTGCCAGTATAGCAGGGAAACGCTGCATAAATACAGAATCTGAATCAACGCTGCGAAATTCATAGGATATATATTCAACTTTAATTTCCGGAAGTGTCTTAAGCACATTTTCGATATCCTTTTGCATAAGCGCATTCCATTCAAAGAACAGCAGTTTCATGTGAGCCTCCAGTTAATTACCTATTCTCTATCATAGCAAAATAGTCGGCTTTAAGCAAGAAGCTGCATTGCACTTAAAGGCTATATTGTGTATACTTTTACAAAAGGATGGTGACTGACAAAATGAAGGCCTTGATTGTTATTGGACGTTCTGAATATGATTATCACGTAGTGCTTGCAAGAGCAGCAGCCCAAAAGCTGACTGCAAAAGGCTATGAGATTGTGTATGTTAATACCGCTGCAACAGAGGATGAAAATATATTTAAATATGCTATGAGTCAGGCACAGCCGGATTTGCTTGTAACCTTTGACTGCGCCGGATTCAAGTTGGAGCTTCTCGGAGATGATATTTTTTATAACAGTCTTTGCTGTCAGGCTGTTCATGTGCTTTGTCATAGACCATTTGCCTATGACAGCCAGCTCAGACAGAGGGTTAATTTTATTACGGACTATTACTGCTTCAGCCAGGAGGATGGCTCTTTTATTAAAGAGCAGTACAAAAGAGTTCCTCAGATACATACAATAGAGCCGACGCTTCAGACAAAGGCTGATGTAAGTACCAGACCCGTGGAGCTTCTTTTGCCTGGTGATTATGTGAACCCGGTATTATTAATGAATGAAATTAAGCAGCTCGAGGGAATTGCTCTTAATATTAATCTATATATAATAAGAAGAACCATGGAAGAAAAAAAACTGAGATTTTATGACTATGTCAGGGAATTCATGGAGATATCATCGATTCCTGAAGAAAAAATAACTGATATTGTGCAATACACAGAGCATTCATTGCAGTATATTTTGGCCTATAAAAAGGATTTGCTTGCAAAACAGCTTATAAACGATGGAATTCCATTTGCAGTGTGTGGAATGGGGTGGCAGCAGGCATTTGGCGACAGCAGCATAATGATTATCGGGGGGAATGGAATGAGCTTTGAAGAGTATGTTCAAATACTTGGACATACAAAAGCAGTAATCAATTGCCACCCTCATAGACCTGATGCATTGACTCTTGACAGGATATATGGAGATATTATGAAAACAAGAATAGTGGAGGATATAAGCATTGACAATGAAGGCTTGTATCAGGGGATTTCTTTGGCTCTTAGCTAAAGTTATTGTGTTAAAACACCGATATATCTTTCATAATCAGTATATTATAGGAGGATACATATCATGGAGGATAACACAATGAGTAATGAAGAACTGGAAGCACAGCAGAGGGAGGCACTCCAGTCATTAATAGATTACAGCCCAAAGCTGATTAATGGAATCAAAATATCAGCAGGGGAACTGGATGGAAAAAGAGTTGAGGATACGGATGAATTCCTGCGCAAGGTGGTAGATGGAATTAACTGGGTACTGTCTGTTCTTAATGGCTGCATGTCATTGATTAACAGGGACGAGATTCTTATTAATAAAGAAACGGCTAACGCAGCAATTGTAAGATTTGATGAGACATTTAAAAGCGGATTAGACAGCCAGATAGCACAATCACTTACTAACGATATTTTACCGTTAATTAATCTAATTGCGCAAACAGCCGAAAAATTTAAATAATTTGTATTTTTATGTCAGATTTTGTCGGCCTAAAACGTTTTATTATATGAAGGGCGTTGATTCTCCTGAGGTCCGTAAGGGAGAATGTGTAGTAAAAATGTTTTGGGCAAGGAGTGATTATAATTATACAAAAGCACAAAGACGCTTTGGAAGCACTGTATAAGGAACATAAGAAGTTTCTGTTTATTATTGCCAGAAATTCCACTAATGACTATATGCTGGCAGAGGACATTGTTGAAGAGACCTTTGAGAGGGCCATATTTCATCTGAACTGGTTGAGGGACCAGAACAGATATCAGCAGTATGGATATCTGCGTAAGATATGTACGAATCTTTGCTGTGACATAGGACGGGAAAGAGACCGGATTATGCTTCATGCGCATGATGACCAGGTCTGGGAGGAACTGTCAACGGAGGATAATCACCTGGACTGGCTGGACAGAGAGACTGTAAGGCAGTACATTGGCTTATTGGATGGATTAGAACGTGATGCAATGATGAAGCACTACTATTATGGTTATAGTGTTACTCAGATTGCGGCGTGGGATAATGTTCCGGTCAATACTGTTTCCAAAAGACTTTCAAGAGGGAGAAACAGGCTTAGGGAGATATTAAGGGGGTTACGTTAAGTGCATATAATTAATAAAACCACTGCTGTATGGAACAGCAGTGGTTAACAATAACCATTATACATCATTCCTGAATAAATAGATGTTGTATATGGGTCCGAATCGGGGTTGCTTGGGTTTCTATAGCTTATAACTGACTTATTAATGTATTCCATTGGATTAATCATAACCATCTGAGCTTTGCGCTGCAAGGCATTCTTAAACTTTCCTATCTGAGACAGGGTGTCAAGTAGGGAGCCTTCCTTGGAGTTCTGTCTTAATCTGTCATCATCAACATTAATTAATCCTTCTTCGTTAAGTGTCAGTCCGTTGTTAGTAAGAATATCATTATAGCCCGCAGCCATTGCTGTCAAATCACTGTAGAGACGATGACTTCCTGAACCTGAACCGGCCTTTGCAACCAGAGCGAGTCTGTTGTAGCTGTCGGCAAGTTCATGGATGCTGTCAATCAGGGAATCAAGATTCTGCTTGAGTCCTATCGTTACTTTCTCACCATCTTTATTAATATTCTTTAATGTTATCTCAAATTCCCTGTCTACTGTAAATGTGTTGGACGAGGAGACCTTAGTGTCTCCGTTCAACTCAAATACTGCATTGGATGGATATGAACTTGTATTATTAAGACCAAATGTACTTACTGCGCCATTGAGTGATGTAGCGTTATCGTCATTCACAGTAAATATAACAGGCTTATCACCAATACCTGTCATGTTGGATGTGAGTACCAGCGCATGCCGATTATTGGCATTAGTATCTATTGAGGCAGTCAACCCAATATTGGAACGGTTAATCAATCTGGCTATTTTGTTCTGAATATCCGAATTATTCTCACCGTCTTTTACTGCAAACTGAAGCTCATATGTAATAGAAGATATATTAACATCAAAGGAATAGGTTCCTGTAAAAAGACTTCTGGCATTAGGGCTTACATATGTACCCGTATTCACCTGTGGTGATGCAAGCTGGCGAACACCTATGGTAAACTGGTGGGATGTTCCGGCAGCAGTATTATCACCAATATATTCGGCAGTAACAACGTCTTCATTATCTGACTGTGCAATACTTTTAAATGTCATATTGCCACTGGCCGCATCGGTAAGGTCACCTGTTATGTCTGAAATTGCACGGGCATTCTCTTTAATGTCTATGGCTAGCTTCTGGGATTCTTCAGATACATCAACATCATAAAAAGGACTTGACTTGTTAAGCTTCACAATGTTGTTGTAGATATCGCGTAATTCACTTTTCTTATGGGCATTATGACGATTATATGGACGAACGCCATATTCTGACATATAATAGCTGTATACATTGCTTATCATAACAGTCACCTCCTTGTCTGTTAATGATTTAATAACTATTCTGTAAAAAATCCATTTTTACTACTTTATTATAATACATGTTATTGAAAATGTCACTTGATTTTTTCCAATATATGCAATAAAATAAAAAAAGTGTTGACGAATGATATGGGCATATGGTATATTTTATAAGCTACGGGAAATAAAGGCTTTTTTTTATGCCCAAAAATTATAGATAATAATCAGTTGGAGGTATCAGTCATGCGTGTTAAAATCACATTAGCTTGTACAGAATGTAAGCAGCGTAACTACAATATGACAAAGGATAAGAAAACTCATCCTGACAGAATGGAAACTAAGAAATATTGTAAGTTCTGTAAGTCACACACATTACACAAAGAGACCAAATAATTAGTCTGGTGTAATCATTATTAGGAGGTCAGTTACGATGGGTGATTCTGAGAAGGAAATTACCAGCAGTAAAGCTTCGATAGATGAAGTTACTGTTGAAGAATTAGCTGCCAGAACAGCTAAGCCTGCCAAAGCAGGTAAAAAATCTGACAAAGTTGGATTCTTTACAGCACTTAAATCAGAGTTCAAGAAAATCATTTGGCCTAATCGCCAGTCACTTACGAGACAGACTGTTGCAGTTGTACTTAGCTCAGTAGCTCTTGGTGTTGTAATAACCGTGGTTGATATTATTATCAGGTTCGGTCTGGAATTAATTGTTAAATAATAACAGGAAAAGGTGATTAGATGTCAGAGGAAATGTCATTGGCCAACTGGTACGTTGTTCATACGTACTCTGGCTATGAAAACAAAGTTAAAGCCAATATTGAGAAGACAGTCGAAAACAGAAATCTTCAGGACCAGATTCTTGAAGTCTCAGTTCCTCTTCAGGATGCAGTTGAGATGAAGAATGGTGTCAGAAAACAGGTTCATAAGAAGATGCTTCCTGGATATGTTCTTATCCATATGGTAATGAACGATGACACCTGGTATGTAGTTCGTAATACCAGAGGTGTAACAGGATTCGTTGGTCCTGGATCCAAGCCGGTTCCACTTACTGAGGATGAGATGAAGAATCTCGGAATCAATGCCAACAGAGCAACTGTTGAATACGCAGTGGGAGAGACCGTAATCGCAATCTCCGGTGTGTGGGAGAATACAGTTGGAATGATTAAGAGTATCAATGAAGGTAAACAGACAGTTACGATAACAGTTGATATGTTTGGCCGTGAAACACCGGTTGAACTTAACTTCACAGAAATTCGTCATATGTAAATGATTCGAATGATGGACATGTTCCATTTACGAATATGTGAGTTCCCCAGCCAGTCTGTGGGATGTTCGCACGTGGGAGGGTAATTCCCGCAAATACCACATTATTTTAGGAGGTGCCAAAATGGCAAAAAAAGTAACAGGTTATATTAAATTACAGATTCCTGCTGCAAAGGCTACACCAGCTCCACCAGTTGGTCCAGCACTTGGTCAGCACGGCGTTAACATCGTTGAGTTCACTAAGCAGTTCAACGCAAAGACAGCAGATATGGGTGACACAGTTGTCCCTGTAGTAATCACAGTATATGCAGATAGAAGCTTCAGCTTTGTAACAAAGACTCCACCTGCAGCTGTTCTTCTCAAAAAAGCATGCAACATTAAGTCTG
>CAYTWF010000022.1:0-39256 GCA_964441705.1 uncultured Butyrivibrio sp. | reverse complement strand
AAGAATGCTTCAATATACCATGAGTTAGAAATTGTACAAGAGAAGTTAGCAACTCCGTCGCCAAGGTCTTTTGCCATCATTTTCTCAAGTGACTTAACTTCATCCTCTGTGTACATGCTCTTATTGTAGTACATGAACCATGAGTTAGGAGCTGAAGGAAGTCCGTAAATAAGACCATCTTTAGCTGTACATGCCTGAATAGCACCATCGCCGTATAATGTCTTAACGTTGTCAATGTCATATGTAATAGGGTAGAGAAGACCTGCGTCTGTAAGCTCTGCTACTGAACCTGAAGGAATCAGGAATATATCTGCTGCATTATCAGGGTCTGTTGTGAGCTGTTCGCCAGACTCATCAATACCTACTACTGCAAGTTCAAAAGTACAATTGAATTCTGGATGAGCTGCATTGAAATCATCACACATCTTCTGTGTAATCTCCATATCCTCTTCAGGAGCCCAAATCTTAAGGGTTACGTCCTGAACCTCTGCTGCGCTTGTTCCATCATCGCCAGCTGGCTTGTTGCTGCTTGAGCTGCTGGTCTTGCTTGTGCATCCAACGGCTGTTGCTGCTACCATTGTAGCTGCCATTGCTAATGCTGCGAATCTTTTAATTCTCATTTTTCTTTTCCTCCTACAAAAAATATAGTTACATATTTTACCGTTTTCTCGGTTAATCGATTAACTTGATATAATAATACAATAGTATGGTAAAGTTGTCAAGCATTTCTTTAAATTCTTTTATTTTTTTAGCTATAATTTACATCAAAAATGTTGATTTTGTGTCTAATAGCGTTAATCGGTAAATGTTTAACAATCACAAGTAAGGATTTCCGCTATACTTCCAAGGATATTTTTATCCGAAGTAATACCTGTAATCCCCGCCAGGATACGACCCATATCAGTATCATTGCATATAATACTGTATATTTTATCCTTAAGGTCGTATTCGAGCTGGGCTGCATTAAGAATATCGAATATATCCTTCTGTCTCTCAGACATATATGTTACATATGGCTGTACTGACAGCCTGATGTCAAACTTCCTTATATCATTGCCATTAACCGTAATGACTAATTCTTTTCTGTCCTCCAGATACCTGTTATTCCAATCTGTAATGCCATCACCTGTAATATTAATTTTGTCTGTAGCCTCACATCCTACAAAATGCACAATATAGCTTCGGTTCTTAGGTATACATCCATAAGCATCCTCAGTCTCTATTGTCAGTCCGGTATTGCCGGTTCCTTCAAAGCTCATATGTGTAAAGGCTTCATGGCAGTTCATAAGTTCGCTGCAGTCATCCTCATACATTGTAAAGCTGCCGTCCTTACCGGTATATACATATATCTCCAGCTCCTTTGGATTGTGGATATGTGAATCATTATAATCCCCTGCCATAGGAATAATACTTCCCTCCGGTATAAGCACCGGTATTTCCCCAAGTCCTCTGTACATAGCAATCTTTTTACCGCCAAGATACACTCTGTTAGTAAAGAAATCATAATATCTGCCTTCAGGAAGCCAGGTATTAACACTTCCAAGTCTCATTTTGACATCATCCGGAGAGGTTATTGGACATACAATCATTTCTTTTCCAAAATAATACTGATTAGGAACTTCATAGGCTTCCCGCTCGTCATTAATGTAATACATTGGCATCACAAGTGGAGTGCCATTCTTATATGTCTCATAATTCTTAGTATACAGATATGGTATAAGTCTGTGTCTGAGTCTTAGGAAATCACTTATTGTTTTCTCTGCTTCCATTGAATAATTCCATGGTTCTTTTCCGTAGAACTTGTTGGCAGTACTGTGAAGTCTCATGATAGGAGAAAATACTCCAAACTGTATCCACCTTGTTACCATGTTATCATCTTTGGTTCCACGCTGATGCCCGCCAATATCATGACTCCACCATGTATAACCCGCATTACTTGCATTAGCTGTGAAATATGGCTGAAAATCAAGTGATTCCCAGGTGGTAATGGAGTCTCCTGAAAAACCGATAGGATATCTGTGGCTTCCAATACCTGCATATCTTGAAAAGGTTAACGGCCTTTTGCCATCTCTTCCGCTGTCGAGAAAATGTCTGTGATTAAGTATCCACAACGTATCAAGTCCCGGTATCTTTGATTTGGTTCCCTGCTGCCAGTCAACCCACCAGAAATCCACGCCATCCTCTTCATTTGGATGATGAAGATATTTAAAATACGCATTCATAAATGCATCATCTGTTGCATCAAAATCTATTTTATCCTTCTGCTCGTAATTAACGCCCAGCTCCTTTGCCATAGGAAGATATGCATCCTCATAAGCCTTAACTCCATCTGCCGGATGAAGATTAAGTGTTATATGCATCCCGCGGTTATGAAGCTTTTCCATGAATCCCTTTGGGTCCGGAAACAGATTACGATTCCAGGTATAGCCTGTCCATCCGCTTCCATAGCCCTCTGGTGGTCTGGTAATATGCCAGTCCATATCAATTACTGCCATGGAAAATGGAATATCTTTTTTCTTAAAATTATCCATCAGCTCCAGATATGTTTTCTCTGAATATGGGTAAAATCTGCTCCACCAGTTGCCCATTGTGTATCTTGGAAGCAAAGGAGTCTCACCACATAGTCTGTAAAAATCCTTGAGACATCCAAGATAATCATGACCATATCCCCAATAATACAGGTCTCGGCACTTCTCAGTTCTTGGTGTTATGCCACCATCCTGCTCTATACATGCAGTTGCCGAATCATCATAAATACTAAACCCTTCCCTGGACATAAGACCATGGTCCAGTTCAACGCTGCCATCAACATTATCCAGTGTTCTTGCTGTTCCTCTAAGGTCACGTACCTTATCGCCGTAATGCCATATTGTTCCATATACTCCAAAACCGGCTTTAAGCTCCACCGACAGACCTTCATATGAAAATTCCTTCTTATTATATTTAAGATGAATTTCCCCGGTAATTATCTCCAGCTGACTGCCGCTGTCCTCAACACGATATTCCACAACAGGAAAGCTTCTGTTGATGACTGTCTGAGTTGCTTTATCGGTAAACTGGTCATCCTCCTGGTATTCCATTCTTATCAGTCTTTCTGTAAGCACTGTAAACCTGTATTTATCGCCTTGAATTACAGAATCAGCGTTTGCCATTGGACTAATATTAAGCTTGTACTCTTTGTTATTCATATTATTCCCCTTTTCTGGTTTATCGTTTAACGCACATTCTAAAAAAAATCTTTATACAGGACTATCTTTTAAAACAGTTATGCCCTGTGGGATTGTTACCCCACAGAGCCTGTACCAGCTATTTAATGCACTCCATCATATAAGACTGGTGTGCCTTCACTTTCATAAGTATTCTCTTACTGTCAACTGCAGTGTATTCTATTGGCTCTCCCAAAACATCACAATCATTCTTTATTGAAGCTGCACCAACTGCTCCTATCGGAAGAACAATCTCAGTATCTTCATCATTAACTGACATTACTGCAGCAAACACTTCATCTCCATAGAATCTAGCAATCGCAACAACTCCATTTTCCGCATAGAGGAATTTCATCCCATCCTCTGAAAATGCCTTTCTGTCACGTTTAAGGTGTGCCAGTGTTTGGTACAGCTTGTAGGTATCAGAGTTCTCGAATCCACTGTTCCATGGCATTGGATGTCTAAAGCCCTCATTGTTATCCCATCCAGCGGCGGCCGCTTCATCTCCATAATATATAGAAGCAGTTCCAATAAGTGTAAACTGGAGAATTACTGCACCCCTGTATTCCATAGGGTTTACTACCGGATTGGTATGAAGCCTTTGTACGTCATGGCTATCAATAAGGTTGAACTGATTCTGCCACATTGCAAAAGGAATCCTTGAAAGATATTCCATAATTCTGTTCTGTACATCCTCAGCTGTCATTTTATATGGAACCTTTGAAAGAATATCATTTCTTGCATTGAACAAATCCGGTTCTCCTGCAAACTGTCTCAGCACTCTTCCGCAGCCATAATAATTCATTGGTGAATCCCATTCGTTTCCCTGAAGATATGGTGTACAGTCACCCCAATCCTCTGCAAGTATGTAAGCCTCTGGATTCTCTTCCTTAATACTGGCAGCTATCTGAGGCCAAAGCTCGTGTGAAAGCTGTATCTCATCATTTCTTGCCATTACGTCTGCTACATCAAATCTCCATCCATCTATGGAATATGGTGGCTTAAGCCATTTCTTAAGCACGGAATCCTTAGCTCTGTATATTATGTCGCGAAGCTTATCGGAGGTGTAATTAAGCGTTGGGAGGTCAGACACATCAAACCAGCCCTTATATTCCTGTGTTCCTTCCTTAAAGAAATAATAGCCTCGTTCCTCTGAATCAGAATTATTATATGCACCATATTTCTTATCAAAAAACAGTCCATCGCGGTTAAACCACTTATGCGCTGTTCCTGTATGATTAATTGATATATCAAGAATCAGCTTCATTCCATTCTCATGAAGTGCTGCTGAAAGCTGTGCAAGTGCCTCATCACCACCAAAGTGTGGGTCAACATGAAAATAATCAATGCAGTCATACTTGTGAACTGATGGTGCCATAAATATTGGATTCAGATATACTGCTGTAACACCAAGCTCCTTAAGATATGGTATTTTCTCCTTAACGCCCTGCAGGTCTCCTCCAAAGAAATCCAGATTAAAGCCATCATGAAATTCTAATGGTGTATCTGTCCAATCCATGTGAATTGTTGGATGTCCATTCAGCGTATATTCTCCATCCTTAACATCATTGGAGGTGTCTCCATTACAAAAACGGTCTGGAAATATCTGATAAAATACAGAATCCTTAACCCATGAAGGCTGTCTATAGCCTGCCAGAAGCACAAAATCACAGCTCTGGTCAGGAATATATGTAGTAATTCCTCTCTGGTTATAGTAATAGACAATTGAATCACACACCAGATAGAACTGATACTGGATTCTTGCCTCGTTAATTTCAATCTGTGCTGCATAATATATAAGACCATTCTCTGTTTTCTCATATTCTGCTTCAACAATTCTCTCTGCTCCGTTAGGTACTGTCCTTAAAAGAACATGCTTAACCGGTGCATCCTCGTACATTCTTATTCTTATTGTTACTATATCTCTAAGCTTAGGATTAGGAATACTTACAAATTCCTGTGTTCCATCGCTATATACACTTTCAAGCCATTGTTCCATACTATATGCTCCTTATTACTATGTGGTAATCGTCTTAACTGACTGTCTCTCTACAATCTCAACGTCCACCTTTTCATTAATGTCAAGATTTTCCTTATTGTGTATCATTTTGAACAGGTTCTCCCCTGCCAGGAATGCCTTCTGTTCCAGATTCTGTGATACTGTAGTAAGCTGTGGATTAGAATATCTGCATTCAGGCAGATTATCGAATCCGATAATAGATATATCATTAGGCACTGTAAGGCCGCTTACTCTTAAGCCCTCCATTATTCCAAATGCAAGAATGTCTGACATTGATACAACTGCTGTAAAATGTCTGTCAGAGAAAGCAATCTGTCTTCCAACTCCAACACCATCCTCATATACTGTATGCGCTGTAAAAATATCCTCAGGTGTGACAGTAATACCTCTTTCTGCACATGCATCACAGTAGCCACGGTATCTTTCCTGAATAACACCTGGGCTGTGAACCTCCGGTCCTGCAAATGCTATCTGTCTGTGACCCTTGCCAAGCAGGTATCTTGTGGACAGATATCCGCCCTTATAATCATCAATACCTACGTTGGCAATATTATATTCCTGTGCGTATGTATCTATATATACTGCAGGAACCTTAAGCCTGCTTTTAATTTTTTTGACCTCGTCCTTATATGCTCCAAAGAATATAAGTCCATCTACATTCCATGTTGAAAAAATAGGAACTATCTCACTGCATTCTCCAACACATCTCATCATCAGGTAATAACCCTGTTTTCTAATATAATTCTCCAGCAGTGCCAGTATCTGCGTATTATACGGACTTATGGAAAACACCTCGTCGTCTCCCAGATTAGGAATTACGACTCCAATTATTTTGCTTTCCTTAAGAGCAAGACTTCTTGCTGTAGCATTGGGTCTGTAATTGTATTCATCAATTATCTTCTGTACTTTCTGTGCTGTTTCCTTGGATACCTTGTGATAATTACCATTGATAACGTTGGATACCGTTACTGAGCTTACCCCTGCAATTTTTGCTATGTCTTTTAAATTCATACTGTCACGTGCCTTTCCCTATTGGTTATTTAATCTCTTTTTGTCCTGTGTATCAGTCTGCGGATTCTGCCACGTGCTGTTTCCAGTCTGGAAAAGTCATCCAGCTTCCATTCCCAGTTAGGGCTTCCCACTGTCCCCGGAGTATTAAGTCTTGCATTGTCATTCTCTCCAATGAGATCCATTACCGGAATTATAGCCATGTTGGCTTTTGAACCGCATATATATGATATCATTCTATGGCTTATACGTAAATCAGCATTCCCAAAAATATGCAGTTTTTTTCGTATTTTTTTCTTCGTATCAGCGTCACAGTCATTATACCAGCCTCTAACGGTCTGGTTATCATGTGTTCCTGTATATATTACCTGATTCTCAACAGAATCATCTGACAAAACAGAAAATTCACCAATGTTCATTCCTGCAAGCTTATAATGGTCACGCAGCGTAAGCACCTCTGGTCGTAAATCTCCAAGGTCCTCAGCCACCATCCACAGCTTGGGAATTGCTTTAAATACTGCATCCAAAACCTCATAGCCCGGAGCCAGAATCCACTCACCTTTTTCAGCCGTCTCACATTCAGCCGGAATTTTCCAATACGTATCAAATGCCCTGAAATGGTCTACCCTTACAATATCATATAATTCGTTACTATATTTTAACCTATTTATCCAGAACGTAAAACTATTTTTTTCCATGTTAGACCAGTTGTAGATTGGATTGCCCCAACGCTGTCCTGTAACACTAAAATAATCAGGTGGTACTCCTGCTATGAAAATCGGATGGCCGTCGCTGTTAATAAGGAAATCCTCTCTTGTGCTCCATACGTCCAGTGAATCAATTCCTACATAAAAAGGAACATCACCCATTATAAGAATGCCTTTTTCATTAGCATATTCCTTAAGCTCTTTCCACTGCTTATAAAAGAAATACTGAATAAAGGTCTGGTACTGAATCTCATCCTTTAAATCACTGATATCATACTGTCTGTCCAAAATCCAGTTTTTTTCCTCTGTGGACCAGGTATTCCAGCATACCATGCCATTCTTTTTCTTAATTGCCATAAATACAGCGTATTCGTATACCCATTTCTGTGTTATAAATTTCTGAAATTCAGGCTCTGAGGAATCCTTTTTCCAAAATTCCACATAGGCTTCACGCAGGTATGGCTGCTTGTATTTTCTTGCTTTTTCATAATCAATTTTATCTGGCTTGCCTGCAGAATACGGAAGCTTCTCAGATGATATATATCCGCTGGCTCTTAGCTTATCCAGGTCAATATACAGCTCATCTCCTGCATAGGAGGAAAATGGCTGGTATGGGGAATTGCCATATCCCAAAGGATTAAGAGGAAGAATCTGCCATATTTTCATGCCCATATCTGCTATAATATCAATAAATCTGTACGCCTGTGCACCAAAGCCTCCTATTCCGTCATTGGAAGGAAGTGAAGCCACCGGCATAAGAACTCCTGCCATTCTGCTGTGTCTTAGCGTTTGTGTGTTATCCATTGCTATTACTCTCCTTCTGTTAATATCCAGAATTCCCATGGCTGCATTGTTACTGCGCCATCAATATTATCATCACCAACAGAGTGTGATTCAAGGTCATATTCAGCTCCCTGTCCGTGTACAATAACTGTTTCATTTCCATCGATTATATCTGTTAAATCAATCTGCTGTTCTCTCTTGGAAAGGTTGTAAATACATTTAACTGTATTGCCATTCTTTTCTCTGTAGAATGCCATTATATTCTTACTCTCAACATCATAGTAATTAATTGCTCCGCCATAATTACCTGTATATAGAGCTTCATTATCCGTTCTAAGCTGTCCCAGCACCTTTAAAAGGTCTCTGTAGGACACATCTGAGCTGTCCCAGTCAACTGTATCCTTTGACATAAATTCAATATGATGGTCAAGACCAATCTCGTCTCCTGTATATACAAGAGGTACTCCCGGAATTGTATATATAAATGAGAAAAATGCAGGTATTGTATCCTTGCCACATGCCTCCATAATAGTCTCTTCATAAGAATTCTTGTCATGATTATCAAGGAAATTGAGGGTATATGTACCGTCAGGATAGCTTGATGGTATATAGGCTTTAAGGATGCTGGCTGACTTGGCATCATTAACAACAAGCTTAATGGTATCATAAAGCTTCCAGTTGTAATTCATGTCAAAGGCGCTCTCCAAAAGACTTGTCATTGTTCCATCCTCAGCAAGCATATATAAAGGTTTAATTGCTTCAAGTTCTTTTCTTGCTTCCTCCCAGAAATCAACAGGAACACCTGTTGCATGGTCGCATCTGTAGCCGTCAATATCGTATTCCTCTACCCAGAATTTCATGCACTCAATCATTTCCTTGCGCATATCCTGGTTATCATAATTAAGGTCTGCAACATCAGGCCAGCCCATTCCTGCAGGAGAAATAATATTACCGTTCTCATCCTGTGTATACCAGTCAGGATGCTCTGTTATCCACTTGCTGTCCCATCCTGTGTGATTAGCTACCCAGTCAAGCATTACATACATTCCAAGCTCATGAGCCTTATCTACAAGAGCTGCAAAATCCTCTGCAGTACCAAATTCAGGATTAACTGCACAATAATCAGTTATTGAATAATATGAACCAAGCTCTCCTGAACGGTTAGTCTCAGAGATTGGACTGATAGGCATTAGCCACAGGGTATTAATTCCCATATCCTTTAATTCTGAAAGATGTTCGGCAAATGCATTAAAGGTTCCCTCAGGAGTATACTGCCTTACATTAACCTCATAAATGACCGCATCCTTAGTCCACTCAGGTGTATATCTAAGTGTTGTACTGTCATCCTCGGTTGTATTCTCTACAGGAGTTGTCTGTGCATTATCTGTTGTATTCTTACCTGCACATCCGCTTACAGGCATAGCTGCCAGTGTAAGAGCCATTAATGTTGTAAATAATCTGACTGGTTTTCTAATCATTTTGTCTCACTTTCTACTTGTAATGTCTTATTTAATGGTTAATCATAGTTGATTATAGGAAACACTGGCATAGAAAAGCATTTCTACGCCAGTAATTCCTGTATTCTATAACGGTTTATCGCTTAACTACATTAAGAATATCAC
The DNA here is from genome assembly GCA_964441705.1 of uncultured Butyrivibrio sp. GTDB lineage: Bacteria > Bacillota > Clostridia > Lachnospirales > Lachnospiraceae > Eshraghiella. The sequence goes on along the minus strand of CAYTWF010000022.1, from coordinate 29,910 downwards.
ACATGGGTTTTATTGTCAATATGCCTAATTTTATTAATTAATTATGCCGTTTTTTGTGATTTCTTCCTGTAAAACACTACTGCTGAGGTTAACAATGCTGCAAAAAGAATGATTATTGTACCTGTGAATGGGTCTGCAGTTCCAACATCTCCCTTTTCATTGCCATCACCAGCTGTGCTGCCGCCTGTACTTCCTCCTGTGGTGCCAGAACCACTGCCACCCTCACCGCTGTTTCCAAGTGAGCTGTCCTCAACAAAGGTAAAATTACTGTTCTCATTTACAAGCATTTTTCCGGTAATATTTTTGGCAGTAACGTTGTAATATCTTCCAGAGCCCTTAGCGCTTCCTCTTATATACATTGCATCTGTTGCACCATCAATAAGATTATTCATAAATATAACTTCTGTTGCTTTATTACCGCCATCAATTAAGAAGCCTTCATATGAGCTGTTCATAATCTTATTATCAGTGATTACGAACTTGGCCTCCATTGGATATTTGGTTGCCCATATCCATACTGCACCAATTGGATAATGTGAATCTGTCTGCATAGAACCACATCTTTCAAGCAGGTTGTTTCTAACTGTAGTTGTTCCGTGGAATGGTTCCTTTGTATCAAACTGCGAACCGATACATATACCTGAGCCATTATTAACAATGTCTTTAACATTATTATATTCAACCACATTACCTGAGCCTGCGTATATTGCAACACCATTAGCCAGCATTGGAATCTGAATTGTATTATGGGTTATTGTATTATTGCTGCAGTCTGCATTCCATGGCCATATTGCCATACAGTCGTCACCGGTATTTCTAATATTATTATTACGTACAATACAGTTATTGGATAATGAGCAGAGATTAATTCCATCTGCAAAGGTGTTACGGATACGGCAGCCCTGTATTACCAGACTGTCAACATTGGCACTCCATACTCCAACCTTCACATGCTCAATCCAGATATTCTGAATTGTTGTATTTGTAGAACGTCCATCAAATTCAAAAGCAGCGAGGTCTATACTGTCTCTTCTTACAACAGCCGCTCCTGTTATGGCAAAATCATAGAATTTGCAGGTTCCTGTTATTTTAAATGCAGCTCCTGCTCCTTCCAGTACTGAATACCACATTCCTGCACCTCTTACTGTAACAGCAAAGGTATCAAGAGCCTTAAGCTCTGAGAGTGTATATGTACCTGCCGGAATCCATACTTCCTTACCCTGTTCCTGAGCAGCCTCTATTGTGTCCATAATTGCGTCATAATCATCAGTTCCGTCATCAGCAGTTGCACCGAAATCCTCTATAGAAAGGCTTCCAGCCGGCTGGCTAAGTGGTGCTGCCACATTTTCAGCCTCAACAAAATCAATTATGTAATATTGGGCTGTATTTTCTGCATCCTTTGCAAGACGAATTTTGGTTCCTGCAGGATATGTTTTATCCAGAAGTAAACGTACCTCATCAAAAAATCTGTGAGGTGTTCCCATTGTTACATCATTGTAGTATGGATATCCGCCGTATACCCATGAGTACTTTGATGTCATATTAACGGCATCCACTTTGGTTCCATTAATATACATATTAAGTGACGCATCCATTCCTGTTCCGTCTGCGCTGTCCGGTATGCAATATCTTACTACAATAGAATTAGCAGCCTCTGTTAAGGTAATTTCTGAATAATCACCTGTTGTATCAAGCTTTACAGCCTCTCTCTGACTTGCCTCGGACTGAATTGCTGTAGAATAGGTTGTATCCTTCTCAAGGTGTGTTCCGTGATATGTACCATTCTCTGCTTCATAGGTTACATATGGGAGTGCTGCACCCTCTCCATTGTAGGTTACCTGATAGGAAGCAATATCCTTATTAACTCCCTCTTCACAGCCCTCTTCATATACTGCATTAGCTGCTGCCTGTACTGCGGCACTCTTATCTGCATATGCAGCTCCTGTTGGAATTACATATATTTTACTCTTGTCAGTAATTTTTACATCAGGTGTAGTATTAACAGCATCATTAAACACTACATAGAATTCTTCTCCCGCAACTGACGCATCCATTGGTACAGTTGTTTTCCACCAGCCCTCGCCAAGCTCTGCTGCAGCTGATACTGCTTCCTTGCCAGGCCAGCCTGTTCCAAGTGTAATTCCGGCTGCATTTTCATCATCAGTTTCCTTGGTAAAGGTATATGCGTTAACATAACGCCAGTCTCTGCTGTTGTAAAAATACACTGTTGTCATTAATGAAGGGTCCGCAAGACCCGTATCTAGCTCTGCTGCCAGCTTGGTACTGAATACCGAATTAGAGCCGGTTACATAGACCATATTTTTATCAGTAAGCTGAATCTCAGTTCTGTCTGCATCATTATCCTTGTCAAAAAATATTATACTGAATGGAGGCTCTGCTGTAACCGTAACCTTCATCCACTTTTCACCAAGCTCTGTTGCTGCATCAGGTGTAACACCCGGCCAACCACCAAAGGTTTCCGGTCCATAGGTATAGCAGCCAACATTTGCCCAGTCCTTGTTATTAAGGAAGTATACTACTGTCTCCTTAATAATTCCTACTGATGTCTCTGCTGCATTAACTGTTGCGTAAGCCTCGCCATTCTTTGTTGTATAAAGCTTGCTTTTATCTGCCAGATATACACTAATCTGATTTTCATCTGTTCCATCGTTAAAAATAACAGTAACAGGCTTAAGTGCAAGATTAGCACTGACATCAAACTTAACCCAGTTCTCTCCAGTTGCTGCAGATGCTTCCACTGCCGCTCCTGGATATGCTGTTCCAACTGTACCTGACGCATCATATACATAGGCATTGGTTACATTGAAATCACCTGTATTAAGATAATATACTGTTGTTACAGGGTCAGACATTGCCTCTTCGGCATCTTCCACAGTACCATACAGACCACTTAAAGTAGAATATACTGTTGTTCCATCTGCAAAATACTGATTAATTCTGTTGGCATCCGGATCACCATCTTTGTCAAAGAAAATAACATTAAAGCCAGGTTCAGCCGGAATATCTGCCTTGTACCAGTTATCACCCAGTGCTGTTGCTGCTGTAGCAGTTGTAGTACCCCAGTCACCGGTAAGTGAGCCTCCATCCTTATAGCCATGAACACCAACTGTTGTCCACAGGTCTGAATTGTAAAAATATACCGTCGTCGGATTGGCTGCATACGCCTTATGCACACCGGCAAAAGGCAACACTGAAAGAATCATGCCAATCACAGCCATAAAGGCTATACATCTTTTGAATACTTCTCTTCTTTTCATATTTTTTCTCTCTTTCACACATTGTTTTATACTTCCCACTCTAAAGGTTTTGTTTGGTTAAACGTTAAACCTTTAGTCCAAAAAAAATAAACTCTGCCCTCCTTTTCTTCTATATTAATATATAACATGGCAGTGTCGGGCACACCCCGTCCCAGCACTGCCATATGTTATTATAGTTATTACTCTATTCTAAATCTCTGAATAGATTCATCCAGCTTCTTAGCCTGCTGCTGCATCTTCTCCGATGCCTGCTGAAGCTTAACTGCCTCTGAGGACTGGTTCTCTGTGGTACGATATACCTCAGAAGAGCTGGCTGCCGTCTGCTCTGCCACAGCAGATATGCTCATAATTGCTTCCTCTGTTGTATTCTTGGCAGATTCCATACTTGTAATATAATCAAGAATCTCCTGAACCTGACTCATAAGAATTCTTGTCTGGTCATCCATAAGTCTGAAGGACTTGGTTGTCTGGTCAACAGCCTCCTGCTGGTCTGTAACAGTCATGCAGGCAGCCTTAACTGATTCACCGGCCTGTCTTGTCTGGTCTGTAATCTCTTCAATAATCTTTCTAATTCCCTCTGAAGACTTAAGAGACTGGTCTGCAAGCTTACGAATCTCATCTGCAACAACTGAGAAGCCTCTTCCTGCTTCACCTGCTCTTGCAGCCTCAATTGAAGCATTAAGAGAAAGTAACGTAGTCTGTCCTGCTATGTCATCAATTGCATCTACAATTGTACCAATTTCAGTAATACGTGACTTGAGAATCTCCATTGTATGTGTTACCTGGTTAATCTTATCTGTTGTCTCTGTTGTCTTTTCATTAAGAAGTGCCATGGTATTAATACCCTCATCAATGGCTGCAACAGTGTGGTCTGTAGCCTTTCCAATGCTTGAGGTATTATCGTTAACCTGCTTAAATCTTGAGGTAAGCACATCCATCTGGGCAAGACTGTTAGAGGAGCTGTCATCAAGAAGTCCTACTCCATTCTCAATCTCTCCAAGGGAAGTCTGAATAACTGACGTGGATTCAACGAATTTGCCTGTTGCCATAGCCACATCATTAACATCTGATAAAAGATTACTTCCTACATCCTGCACCTCTCTGATAAGCTCACACACATTGTCAGTCATGTGATTAACACCATTACCAAGCAGTGCCAGCTCATCTCTTCCCTTAACGTTCATTCTTATAGAGAAATCTCCGTCAGCAATTCTTGAAAGCTGCTTGTTAATTCTATATATATTACCTGATATACCTCTTGCAAAAAGAATTCCTATAACAAGTGCAAGAATACTTGCTGCAGCAACAATTATTATTGTTATTTTCTGAATAACAGCTGTCTGCTCAAGCATAATACGCTGCGGTACAAGTGCCCATACCGTCATGTTCAAGCTTTCAATCTCTGATGTAAGAAGAAGATATTTCTCATTCTGATAATCCACATATTGAGCTGCCTTATCAGATACGCCCTCAATTGAACCATATATTCCAAGACCTGTGGATGCAGCCTCACCGTTGTAGCTTAATTCTGTGGCATCACCTGATACAATTCCAATAATACTGCCCTCACCGAAGTCTATCTTATTCATGACATCTGCAACAGTCTTTTCTGTAATATCAATAAAGATAAAAGAATTGCTTTCGCTAAATGCTCTTCCTATTCTATAAAGGTAATTGGTCTCTTTAAGACCAAGCATCTGGTCAAGCTCTGAATTCTGTCCATACCAGAAATATGAATTCTTGTCTGTAAGCAGCTCCTGTCCAATATCTGTAGCCGCAATTTCATCATATACGGTCTTACTCTCTGACAGGCTGGTAAGTATAGACTTATTGTCATCTGTAACAATTGATATATTGGCAAGTCTGTCATCTGACCAGGTCTTCTTCTTAACCTCATCAAGAGTCGCATTATAGAACTGAGTCTCCTTAGTTGGAGTAATTGCAAATACTCTGTTCAGATAATCATTCAGGTCCGTGTCCTTATAGTACTCATCTGTAATTGACTGTACTGCCCCAAACTGTGACTGATAATATTCAGACATCATATCCAGAGTCTGTTCCATATCATCCTCACTGTTGCTTACAACGATTGAGGACGCCTGTGTATAGCTGATAACTCCCAGCACAATCATACATACAACCGGGATACAGAATGCAGCAATCATTCTGGTTCCAATGCTATGTATACCCAGTCCCTTTCCGTTGTTTTTCTTCTTTTTCTTTTCCCTTTTTTCTTTTGGTTTACGCAATTTCAAATCATCCTTTTTCTTTTTCATAATGTCTACCTCACTATTATCTTTGCTATAATGAATTATTGGTTCCATCCTCTTATCGTTAACCGCTTAACTTTATAACCTATAATACCATAGAATATACGCTTTGTCAATATTGTGTCTAATGCTTTTAAATTAAAATACATTTTTGTAAGAATTGCACAAAAAAATAGAGCCACAGGTATATTCTGCGGCTCTGGTAAGTTATCTGGTAAACGTAATATTATGACTCTATTTATTTTTTCACATATATCTGACCAGCTTCAGCTTCAATCATATTATCAGCATTATTGCCCATAATAAGCGTATACCCCGGCTCAATGTCTGCCTTTACAGAGGTGTCAGAATTGTTGACTGCCACCAGAATGCATTCATCCTCCAGTTTTTTTTCAAATATATACAATCCACCCTTTGCATATACTCTGCGGTATGCTCCATGCCTTACTGCCGAATAGCAGTGTCTGATGCTGATAAGTTTTTTCAGGTATTCCTCACAGCCCTCTCTATTCCATGGCATAGCCGCACGATACTCAGGCTCAGTGCTACCGGATATATATCTCTCATCTCCATAGAATACCGATGGTATTCCAGGCCCCATAATAAGGTACATTAATGCCAGCCTGAAGCGCCTGGTGTCTCCCTTGCAATTCCACAGGAATCTCGGAATATCGTGGGAATCAAGGAAATTCATCTGTACCCTTGATACCATATCAGGATATCTCATTATCATTTTCTGTATCTCGCAGTCAAACTCGTCCGCATCAATTTTACGGGCTGCGAAAAAATCGTTGCATATATCTGTAAACATATAGTTCATTGTAGAATCAAACTGGTCGCCCATAAGCCAGCACTGGGAATCCTCCCATATCTCCCCTATAAGCAGACAGTCAGGCTTAACCCCACGCACACTTGCTCTGAACCTTCGCCAGAAATCATGGTTAATCTCATTGGCAACATCCAGTCTCCAGCCATCAATATCCGCCTCCTCAATCCAGTAGGTTCCAACCTTGCACAGATAATCAGCTACGTCTGGGTTGCCTGTATTAAGCTTAGGCATCTCCTTTACATAGGCAAAGGCCTCATATCCCGGTGGGTCCTCATATTTTACAGGGAAGCTCATATCATAGAACCAGTCTCTGTATTCTGAGGCTTCGCCCTTAGTTAAGACATCCTTAAACCCTGGAAATTCCGAGCCACAATGATTAAAAACACCATCAAGTATAACTCTGATACCCTGCTTATGACATAGCTTAATCAGCTTTTTCAGGTCATCCTTAGTACCAAAGCAGGGGTCTATATCCATGTAATCAACCGTATCATATTTGTGATATGAGCATGCCCTAAACACAGGATTAAGATACAGGCAGTTAATGCCAAGAGACCCTATATAATCCAGATTATCAATTATTCCCTGCAGGGTTCCACCCTGGCTGGTGACATAGGTAATTCCATTCTCCACACATTTTGCAGGCGCATAGTTAAGCTGTCTTTTGCCATTGGCAAAGCTGTCAGGAAAAATATGATACATAACTATATCCTCTGCCCAGTCCGGAATATGGTACATATCCTCCCGGCGTATATATGGGAATTGAAAATATTCTGTCCTGTTATTATCCGCCTCCTGCAATAAGCCACGCTGGGTATAATAGCAGGTTTCCTTTTCATCGCTTATCTTAAAAAAATAGCATATTCTTGTATATTCATCTGCAATTACAGCCTCATAATAGTCATAAAGTCCATCGCTTGCAGCAATATACATTTTATTGGTTTTTATATGAATCTGTTTATCCGGGTCAACACGGTCCCCGTAACAGACAAAACATTCTGCCACATCATTTTTCTGAGTACGCAGTCTTACCTTAATAGAATGGCTGTCAACTGCATACGCATATTGAGAAAGAGGCTCATGCAGTATTGCAAACTTATTCATTATAATCCTCCCGGTTATCAGCCTTTTACACCACCTGCAGTAAGTCCTGACACCATGTATTTTTGTATTTTAAAGAAAATCAGCAGTACCGGAACAGATACAAGTATGGCCGCTGCCGAAAATATCCCCCAGCTCCTTGAATAATCATTGGACTGGAGCTGATAAAGTCCTCCTGCAAGAGAATATTTATCAGGATTAAGCAAAAAGGTGGTAGAAAAAAGGTATTCATTCCACACAAATATAAGCACCATTACTGATGTAACAATAATTGCCGGTCTTGCCAGTGGCATAATAATCCTCCACAGCAGCTGCAAATCACTGGCTCCGTCTATCTTAGAAGCCTCCTCGATTTCCACCGGAATGGTGTCAAAATATCCCTTCATATTCCATATACTGAATATACACATAGAGCCTGCATATATGATTACCAGTCCCAGTCTGCTGTTAAGCATATTCAGATTTTTAAGAAGTCTGAACAGGGCAAACATTGTAAGTATCTGTGGAAATGCGTTAAGCATCAGCAAAAGACTAAGTATCATTTTTCTTCCTGGAAACTTATATCTGGAAAAAGCGTATGCTGCCACAACCGCCGTTCCTATTGCCAGCACCATTGTTCCAAGGCTGAGAAGTGCCGAATTTCCAAACCATTTTAAGAATGGTTCATCCACAATTATTTTTACATAATTATCAAAGGTAAAGCCTCCCGGAAAAAGTGACATTTTGGAGGAAAGTGCACCGCTGCCACTGCTAAAGGACAGTATAAGTGCATACACAATCGGAACAAGTGTAACTGTACACAGCAATATGTAAAAAATATTAAGAAACACTAATTTAACTCTGCGTTTTTTTCTGCTGTTCATCATGCCTTTTCCTCCTTCACACCTCTATTGGTAAATATTGAAAAAATAATTATCATAGTAAATATTACTATTGAAACCGCTGACGACAGCCCATAGTTATTGGATACAAATGCATTCTGATGAGCATAGGTAATAATTGTCTGCAGCGTTGAGCCTGAGTAGGAGCCCTTTTGCATTGTTAAAAGATATACAATGTCAAACTGCTTAAAGGTGGTAAAGGTAGTCATAATAACTGCCGGTGCCACAATACCCTTCATTGCAGGAATTGTTATTTTCAAATTCTGCTGCCAGAAGCCTGCGCCGTCCAGTCTTGCGCTTTCATAATAGCTCTTGTCAATGCTTTGAAGTGCGCCGTCAATCATCATTATCATAAACGGAAATGCCATCCACAGATTCAGAACCATACATGCAATAAAGGCTGAAAAATTACTGGCCAGCAGGTTCACCTTATCAAAGCCCAATATGGATAAAAGCTTATTAAAAAGTCCAAATTCTGAATTGTATATACCTACCTTCCACAAAAGAATGGATACATACGCCGGCATCGCCCACGGAAACATAAGCAGTGTCTTATACAGTCTTTTTCTCTTAAGTCCCTCAGTATTAAGTCCAAGCGCTATAAAATACGACGCAACCACTTGAATTATCATGTTCAGCACTGTCCATATTATTGTTGTACCAAGTGCTGACAAAAATCCTGAATCCACCTTGAAAAGAGCTCTTTTGTAATTCTCAAAGCCAATGAATTTGTAATTAGACCAGTGGAACAGGTTCATATTGGTAAAAGAAATATATCCTGTATAAATAATCGGGAATACGATTATCATGCCAATAAGAATAATCGCAGGCAATCCGTAAAGCCACGGTATTATTTTCTTTTTAGTCTTCAGCTTCATATTATTATCTCCCTGTTCATGGTAAAACAGGGGCAGTGCAAGCACCGCCCCAATTTATCCGGCATTTACTGCATATCTTCAATTGCCTGTAATGCTGCCTTCTGGTATTCCTTGGCAGCTGTCTTTACATCTGCTCCGGATTTGTTAACCTCAGCAAGCATCTTTTCAGTTGGCTCCCACATAACACTCATCTGTGGAATGTTAGGCATTGGCTGCGCTGTGTCAGCTGTTTTCTTAATTGCAATAATCATTTCGTTATTCATAACTTCATCATCTGCATAGGCCTTAGTATTAGCCGGTGCACAGTTAGACTTATTGGCAAGAGCAATTCCTACCTCAGGTGATGCTACTGCCTTAAGTACCTCTGCAATGGCATCCTTCTTATTCTCAGCTGCAAACTTCATCACGCCCATTCCCTGAACGCCTGAATATGGTGCAAGTGAGTTGCCATCAGGAAGCTTGAAATCAGATAATGACTTAATTCCAAGGTCAATTCCTGCATCCTTAATTCCTGACACAAGCCATGGTCCGCCGATTATAGCGGCTGCCTTACCCTCGTTAAAAAGAGTTGTTACTGTATTGTAATCTCCATCTGCCTGAAGTGCTGCAAATTTCTTATTGTACTCTATTGCCTCAATAGTCTTGGCATCGTCAAGACCTGCCTTGGCATCTGCATCAATAATATATCCACCAAAGCCATTAATAAATGGAGCAACATTATAAGCACTTGAATGCTGGTTAACAACGGCATATGTACCTGCTGCTGTATCTGTATGTGCCTCCATATACTTGTAAAGGTCCTCTGTTGTATCAGGTACATCACCCTCCCAGAGCGCTTTGTTATACATAAAAAGAAGTGTCTCAAAATATACTGGCATCAGATACTGTGTATCCTTATACTGTCCAGCCTTAACTGTCATGTCAATCATATCTGACAAATCATCTGCACTTATTACATCAGTAATCGGTGCAAGTATTCCCATCTCAGCGAAAATACCAAGTGAGTCATGTGCGTACATATACATGTCAGGGCCATTGGCTTCATCATTGCCATACAGCTTAAGCTGGTCGGTAAGACCTGTCTTTTTCTCAAACTTAACTGTAATCTTCTTGTCCTCAAGCATTGGATTAACTACATCTGCAATTGTCTGCATTATAGCCTCATCACCATCATGCCATACTGTTACTGTTGAAGGAGTAACCTCTTCCCCTTTGTCTGCTGTAGTTCCTGTAGCTGAATCAGCTGGTTTGCCAGTTGTTTCAGATGTTTTTTTGCTGCATCCCATAAAGCAGCCCGCAACCATGATAATACACAAAACAGTACATATCACTTTCTTCATTTTACAATACCTCCTTAGGAAACCGTTTTCCTCTTTTTTTGATTGTTTGACGAATTTCTCTCCTTCGTCTAATTATTTTTTATCACTAATTCCCCATGTTTTCAATGTTTTTTGTATATTTGTTATTGACTTTGTCAGGAAACCGCTATACTATAATATCAAAATTAGTGATTTTTTTATAAGGAGATTATAACATTATGTCAGTGACAATTAATGACGTGGCTGCTGCCGCAGGAGTATCCAAATCCACCGTTTCCAAAGTCCTTAATAACTGGTCCACAATCTCTCCTGCAACTGTGCAGAAGGTAAATGATGCTATTGCCAGGCTTAACTATATTCCCAACTCAAGAGCTGTCAGCTTTGCCCGCCAGTCCACTCACAACATTGTATATCTTACCTATGTTCAAAAGGGTGAGGCTTACGAGAATCCCCACATGTTTGAAATTATGTGCGGCGTCCACCATGAGCTTGCCCGTAACGGCTACGCGCTGACCCTTGTTAACATTTCCGAAGAAAGCTATCCCGGCGAAAAGGTAGCCCAGGTTATTTCCAGCGGCTCCTCTGATGGATTGATTATCCATGGTTCAGCCATCACCAGAGAGATTGCCAGTCTTATTACCAGCAATCATTTTCCCCACATAGTTATAGGTCATCCCGGCTTTGAAAGCGGCCTGTGCTGGATTGATACTAATCACGCTCTTGCCGGTCAGTATGCCGCCAACCATATGCACAACTGCGGATATTCTAATGTAGCATTTATTGGGGGTAAAAAAAACGAATACATTGCCATGGAGCGTCTTCGTGGCTTCCAGACCGGAATGTTAGACTTTGGTCACCATATTGGCTCTGCCCTCATTGGATATACCAATTCTACAATTAAGGAGGGTGCCGATGCCGCCATGCATATACTTACAGCAGCCGTACGCCCTCAGGCCATAATATGTGAAAATAACACCATCGCCATTGGGGTTGTCAAGGCAATAGAGCACCTGCACCTCATAATTCCTGATGATATTGCAGTCCTTACCTTTGACGTATATCCATATTCGAGCATTATTGACCCTCAGCTTACAATCATTGATATAGACGTGTACGACATGGGTGTTCAGGCAGGTGCCATGATGCTAAGAAAGCTTGAGAATCCAGAGCTTCTGATACAAAGCTACACAACCCTTCCTGTCCTGATTCAGGGTGCCAGCACTGTAAAAAAAATCGAACGGTAATACAAGAGGTATTACCGTCAGTCCTTTCCCGTTATAATATGTAACAGCGGTCCTCCTGCTGCAAGCTCCTGAATATGTTCCTTCAAAAAATCAGGTCTTATGTCATATTCCATAATCCTGTCCAATGGAACCCAAACCATCTGTTCCATATTATTGAACACATTAAGTGAATGACTGTGAAGCTCCTGATTTCCTCTGCTCTTCATCAGATAATATATTTCCAGGCAATGGCATTCCTTGCCTACAATATCATTGTCGCTGCCGACAAAAAAATTCTCGCACAAAACCGCAAGCCGGTCTATGTCATAGTGTACCCCCGTCTCCTCATACACCTCCCTGCACACGCAGTCACTGGAGGTCTCTCCCATATGTACTCCACCGCCAACCGTATACAGATAATCGCATCCAGCATTACCAACAAACAACGCTGCTCCATTCTCAATTATTATTCCAGCAGCTCTGTACCTGAACCAATTATTGCCATTTACAAATCCACAATCTTTTTCATTAGTCATTTTTCTCACACTCTCCTGTGTATTAGTCTATATCTGCATCTCGTATTCTCTGCATTTTGCAATAACATCGATATACTGTCTTAGTTCTTCCTCCCGTGAATCCATCAGCATAAGGTATGCTTTCCCCAGCTCCATTCGCATCCTTTGCAGTTCCGCCTTGTCTGATTCACTCATAGCTCTTGGAGCTTCTCCCTGTATCATCAAAAAATATGACCGTGCTATATCATATTCTCTCGGACCATAGCATATATTAGCAAAATCAATTACATACAGCTCTCCATCCGGCTTCTGCCACACATTGTCAGGATGATAATCTCCGTGACATACACAGTCTCCCTCTGGAAGTTCTTCAATTTTTCTATATAATTCATGGGTTTTAGAAAGCTTTCCCTCCAAAAAACCTCGCAGGCTATCTTTATAGCATATGCATTCCCTGGTATGACAGGACAGCATTCTCTTCTGCAGGTCTGTCATCTCCTTAATCAAGTGAGGTACATTCCTGCCCTGAATCATCTGACTAAGGATAGTTTCTCCTGACAGCTTCTCCTCAACAATTCCATATCTTCCGTCTATCTCAACCTGACCATACACCTTCGGAGATGGAATTCCAAGTGTATTTACCAGCTTCATATTCTTATATTCTTTTTCCGGACATATCTCAGGAAAATGCGCAAAAAACAACTTGCATACCCGTCCATCCCCATAATCTAATATCTCTGCTGTGTTACCTGCTGCAATCCGTTCCATTTTACACACTTTTTTCGCCTCCTGCTGTATAATATTCTATATATTATACCACTATTGTGATATACGGCAAGCAGAGGTTATATCACACGAAATATCACACGAATTAATTAAACATAAAATAAGTGGTTTTTGAATGCGGATAACAGGGTTCTGGATGTCCAGTGGACATCCGCTTAGAACCGACCGGAGCGAAGCGGAGAACGAACCTAAGGTTCGTTTCTCCGTCCGCACCGACAATATAAGACCCCAGGCAAAATGCCTGGGGTCTTATATTGTTAGTGCGGATAACAGGAATCGAACCTGCACCCTCTCGGACTAGATCCTAAGTCTAGCGCGTCTGCCAGTTCCGCCATATCCGCTCAGCTATTCGATTATATCAATCGTAACAGCTTTTGTCAATTTGCATTTAGCAAATCTTTTTACTTATTCAACAGTCCCTCTGCATAATACACCGACTGCATGGCATCCTTACCATAGAAATCAGCACCAATTTTATCAGCATGCTCCTGAGTCATTACTGCGCCGCCAACCATGATTTTGCACCATGGAGCCTTCTGGCGGAGTGCCTTAATTGTGGCCTCCATATTCACAACCGTAGTTGTCATTAGAGCGCTAAGACCAACCAGAGGTGCACGTGTACTTACAACTGTATCAACCACGGTTTCCACCGGAACGTCCTTTCCAAGGTCAATAACGTCATAACCGTAATTTTCCAGAAGAACCTTCACAATGTTTTTGCCTATGTCATGGATATCGCCCTTGACCGTTGCTATAACTATAGTTGCTTTTTTCTCCTGAACAGTACCGCTTTTCTGAACATGCTCCTTAATAGCCTCAAAGCCAGCCTTTGCAGCCTCCGCACTCATAAGCAGTCCCGGAAGAAATACCGTTCCCTGCTCAAAGCCCTTTCCAACTATATCAAGTGCCGGCACCAGGTCCTCGTTAATCACTGCCATCGGTTCCTTTTCCTGCAAAATAGTCTCTGTTGCCCTGAAGGCCTGCTCCTTGAAGCCTTTAATTATACAATCCTTTAGCGTCATTGTGTCCGTAACTGCCACAGGAGTTTTTTTCTCATCACCGGTAATGGCATAACGTTCTACATATTCCTGGCACTGTGCATCATAGCCCCCAAGCACGCAATAGGAATCGTAAGCCTGTCTCATAGCATGATTATTAGGGTTAATTATTCCGGCTGAAAGGCCAGCCTGCATCGCCATAGTATAAAAAGCAGAGTTGATTATCTCCCTTTGTGGAAGTCCAAAGGATATATTAGACACCCCAAGTACAGTTCTGCCGCCCATAGCCTTAATCTGTCTCACAGCCTCAAGCGTAACCTTGGCCGAATTAATATCTGTACTCATCGTCATTGTTAAAGTATCAATTACTATATCTTTTGTTTTAATTCCATAGCTGGCAGCAGTATCATATATTTTGCGCGCTATCGCTACTCTGCCCTCTGCTGTATCAGGTATTCCATCTTCATCAAGAGCAAGTCCTACCACCACTCCACCGTATTTTTTTACAATAGGAAAAATCTCATCCATTACCTCTTTCTTACCATTAACAGAATTGACCATGGCCTTGCCGTTGTATCTCCTGAGGGCTGCCTCCATAGCCTCGCCGCTTGTGGTATCTATCTGGAGAGGAAGTGGAATTATGCTTTGAAGCTCATATACCGTATCGCTCATCATCTGAACTTCATCAATCTCCGGCAATCCCACGTTTACATCCAGAATATGTGCTCCGGAATCAGCCTGCTTTACACCCTCTTCAAGGATATACTCCATGTTATGGTCACGAAGGGCCTGTTTGAATTTGGATTTGCCGGTAGGGTTAATTCTCTCGCCAATAATCACCGGTCGGTCACCAATTACCACTGCCTGAGAATAGGAGGATACAACTGTAATATCCTTTTCCTCTATTGGAACAGGCTTCATTTTCCAGCATCTATCCACAATAGCCCTGATATAGTCAGGAGTTGTTCCACAGCAGCCGCCAATTATCCACGCACCACTTTTGACTATCTCCTCCATACAGTCAGCAAATTCCTCAGGCTCAACGTCATAGACAGTTGCGCCATCAACTGTATGAGGAAGTCCGGCATTAGGATTAACAATAATCGGCGTAGAAGAACAGGCGGCAAGCTCTTTTACAATATCAAGCATCTGTCTTGGTCCAAGTCCACAGTTAATGCCCAAAGCATCTACCCCAAGACCCTCCAGCATGGCGACAACAGCCCGAGGTGTTCCGCCAGTGAGCAGCTTGCGTTTCTCGTCATATATAGTGGTAGCAAAGACCGGAAGACTGCAGTTCTCCTTAGCTGCCAGAACCGCGGCTTTGGTCTCATAGGTATCATTCATGGTTTCAATAAGAACAAGGTCCGCACCTGCCAAGGCTCCTGCACGGACTATCTGGGCAAAAGCTTCCACAGCCTCTTCAAAATCCAGGGTTCCAACAGGCTTTAGCAGCTTGCCAAGGGAACCAATGTCAAGTGCAACACACACATCCCTGCCTGAATCAGCCACAGCTTTTTTGGCATTACGAACTCCTGCGGCTACAACAGCCTCAAGATTATCAGGATATTTGTACCGGTTAGCACCAAAGGTATTGGTAAGAATAATATCTGCTCCCGCATCAATATACGCTCTGTGTATCTCCATTACAGGCTGTGGTCTGCTAATATTCCAGGTTTCAGGCAGCTCGCCTGCCTCAAGACCTGCATTTTGGAGGAGTGTACCCATTCCACCATCAAAAAAAATAATTCTTTTTCCTAATTCATTAAGAATATTCATATATACCTCTAGCTTTCACGTCTGAACTGACAATTCTTATTATTACAGGACTCGCAGCCCTCTATGTGACAGCGGCTGTTAACACGGCTTATTCCCATTACCGCAGTAACGGATTTTTCCGGAATCATTACACCACCCTCTGACAGGACAAGCCCGATTCTTTTCTGGGTATTAAGGATACGAAGAAAATCCGGCTGGTGTTCAAGCGACAGGTCGCCATAGCCTGGGCTGAATCTTGGTCTGAGAAAAAGATGTTCTTTTTTCAGGTCTTTTTCCAGCTCCTGCTGTTGTTCGTTGCAAAAGCCCTCTATTGCCGCTGCTGCCACCGCCTGAAGCACCGCTGCCTTGCTAATCTGGAGTCTTGAATATCTGGCCATAAGCATATCAGGTCCATTTCCAAGAGTTGCCGCAAAGAAAATAATCTCTTTGCAGCCTTTAAGATTCTTAGACAGATTAGAGCTGTGCATACGAATTCCCGCAGCCTCTATATAATCATCCTCCGTTACATTCAGGTCAAATCTTTCTGTAACGCATCTTGGGTCTGCGGCCTCCTGTACAGCAAAGACACATTCGCGGATAAGATTCATTGTCCGCTCATCAGGCTTGCTGCGTCCGTATCCAAGGTAGCGTATAGCTTCATTAATATTAATATCTATCATTTAATTATCTCCGAGAGATTATTCTGTATCCCTGCTGCCACCTCTGGTTTGTTCATGGAATACACATGAATATTATTGATTCCATTGGCAATCAGGTCAATTATCTGGTCTGTGGAATACGCAATTCCAGCCTGCTGCATTGCCTCCGGGCTGTCTCCAAATCTGTCTACCAGACTGCGGAAACGCTCAGGCATATTACAGCCAGACAGCTTACAGGCAGTCTCCACCTGGCTCGCTCTTGTAATTGGCATAATACCGGGAACAACCGGCACTGCAATTCCCTGTTCTCTTACTCTGTACAGGAAATTATAGAAAATATTATTATCGAAAAACATCTGCGTGGTAAGAAATTCACAGCCTGCATCAACCTTTTTCTTAAGATTGGCAATGTCCTCCTTCTTATTAACTGAATCAACATGTCCCTCCGGATAGCAGGCTCCGCCAATGCAGAAATCCCCGTACTCCCTAATCTCACTTACAAGCTCTGAGGCATAATGGTAATCTATAAACGGGTCTCCACTGTAATCCTTAGGTCTGTCTCCTCTAAGGGCCAGGACATTCTCAATTCCTGCAGCACTCATTTCATCCAGTACATTATGAATATCCTTTCTGGATGCCCCTACACAGGTAACATGTGCAACAGCAGTAATTCCATAGTTCTTCTGTATTCCGGATGCAATCTTTACGGTATTCTTACGGGTTCCGCCACCTGCTCCATAGGTTACACTCATGTAGCTTGGCTCCAGCCCTGCAACTCCATATGCTGCCTTTTCCACCGAATCATAATTGGATTCTGTCTTTGGAGGGAATACCTCAAAAGACAGTGTTATTTTATCTTTGCCTAAAATTTCACTAAGTTTCATAATAAATATCTCCGTTTTTTAATTTCTATTAGTTTACTATGAATTATTTTCGGTTTCAAGGCTATAGGCTATACAACATTTTTATCCTTTGATATAGTCTAAGACTATGGCTCAATTATTTAACCGGAATAAGCTTATCTACCTTAAGAATATGATTAATAAGCCAGCTAAGCAGATAATCTATCAGGTCATTAAGATACTGCTCCTGATTGTTATCCACCTCATCCAGGTCAATTTCACTAAGCTTCTCAACAAATGCCTCATGGGCTCTCTTCTGGGCATCAAGTCCACTGTATTCAATCGATGCCATATATGACTCCTCATCAGCAAAATGCTTCTCAGTATAGTCCTTAAGCTCTCCAAGAATTTCCACAATCTCATCATACTTATCATAGAGATGCTCTGCGTGAATAATATTATTGGTCTCAGCTATAATCTCAAAAAGTTTTTTATGTTCCTCATCAACAATATCAATTCCTGTTATGTACTTGTCCGTAAATGCAAAAAGGTTGTCATCTGCTGACTCAATTCTTCCAATCATAATATCGCTTCCAAGAATATGGTGATACAGCCATCTTGCAAGAAATTCCAGCAGCTCATTAACAAGCCTTCTGCACTCCTGCTCGTCATCACTGTCAATGTTAATAGAGCCAATCATATCTGTAAAAATTCTGTGCTCTGTCCTCTGTCTTGCAAGCTCCGGGTCATTATGAGCCTCCATGTACTCTTCCTCATGAGCAAAATGAACTGCTGCATAAGCCGTCAGCTCATCTGTAAGCTTTCTGGCAGTCTCAACAGACGAATTATTATCTGCCGCTGCATCATGCACCTCATTAATCATCTCAAAAAGCCTTCTGTGTTCATTATCAATATTAGGTATTCCAGTAAGACAGTCCTCTGTAAATTCAAACATACTTAACCCTCCAATAGTAAGATTTTTCTTATCTACTATTATATATCAAAAGAGGAAAATTCACACCAACTTCTTTATATTTTACAGGCAAAAGCAGAACCATATCCCAGTATATTATCTGCCAGATCAGCTCTGTAGTCCCCATGTCTGGGATTTAAGCTGTTAATTGTTACACAGGCACAGTCTTTATGGGCTGTAGCATGAATATATCTGCATCCCCCAAGGTATATTGCCACATGTCCTGGGAAAAATATAAGGTCGCCCACGTCAAGCCTTTCCACCGGAATCGGCTCTATGGCACACCCTTTAACAATCTGTGCATCCCTATATATTATTATCCCGTTTTCCATGTAACTCATAAATGCAAGGCCGGAGCAGTCTATTCCCTGGGAGGACTTTCCACCCCAGCGGTACTGTACACCCAGATATTTTCTGGCACTCCATACTATAGCCTGTCTTTTATCCCAGACACCTGCCGGAGTAATATCCATATCGTCATATTTATTAAATGCAGTTAAAAAAACAGAATGGACATAACCATATTGGCCGGCCGCGGTCAGTAGTTTTGTCCATCCATCTGTATTTTTTTCTATTATTTTCACTATAGAATTTTTCAAAAGAGAGGTTATTACTCTGGCTGTTACAGTTGGAGCCTCCAGTATGTCAGCAATGCTTACCCTGATTATTCCAAGGCTGTCATCCTGCCACATTGTAAGTGCCTTTTTACTGTTTATCGGTTCCAGCTCATATGCGCTCATATAGCCATAATAGCCGTAATGAGTTTTGACATATATCCAGCCATTGCTTATGGAATCCATATCTGCAGTTACCTGCCAGCCGGAAAATATCTCATCTACTACCGTAGAGGTATTAACCTCAGGCATTTCTCCGGCTTTCTGGTACAGCATGCAATCATTAGCAGTTATGATACAATATTGTTTCATTATATTCTCAATAGCTTTTTCTCTATATATATTGATACAAGCTGTTAATTATGCTTTTAATTTTCTCTCAAATTTCCTGTTAAGTCTTTTATTCCTGAAAAATCCGGTAACAACAGCTCCAAAGCCCTTCCAGAAATGGCCATTAACAATAGTCAGTATACCGTCTACCATCTCCATACTTATCATTCCGGCCGTCATCTTGGCTAGGGCACGAAATGGCATATTATAGATAAAGAGTATATTAAGGTCCGGCTTCCCGATTTCCTCACTCTGTTTTTTCTTCTTATCCAGTATCCTGTATACCTTTCGGGCAAGACGGCTCTTGGCGTAATACATCTGGCAGAAGGCATCATTAGGTCCTAGCTGTCCCTTCCATCTGCCATCTGGAATAGGATGTCCCAAAAGCTCTTCAAACTCCTGGTCAGATATGCTCTGGGCAAAACCTGCGTAATAATACTGCAGCAGTGCCGGATTATACGGATACTGATTAGTTGTTCCATCAAGCTCAATTGTTCCACTGACTCTGATATCTCTGGCACTTGCTCCCACCATTATCTGATAGGTTCCAAGCTCCACCTCCCAACGATTAGTCTTTACATTCCAATAGCGGAAGGTCTTATCGTCAAAAGGAATTGCAACTGTTACACTTTCACCCGCTTTAATAAATACCTTTTCAAAGCCCTTAAGTTCCTTGGCAGGTCTGAACACAATTGCATTATCCATTGTAACATACAGCTGTACAACCTCTGCACCGTCACAGTCTCCTGTATTGGTAACCTTAACAGTTATACCTTCACTTGTGACTGTAAGGTCAGAATATTCAAAGGAGGTATAGGAAAGCCCAAAGCCAAAAGGATACTGAACCTTTACCTTACTTGTCTCATAATACCTGTAGCCCACATATACAGCCTCACGGAGCTCAGAATTTCTCTCAGTAGCCGGATAATATCTGAATGCAGGGGTGTCCTCATATCTGAGAGGGTAGGTTTCATTAAGTCTTCCTGACGGGCATGCTTTTCCCGTAATAATGTCCAGCATCGCTCCTGCTCCTGCCTGTCCATAAAGATATCCATGTAAAATAGCTCTACAGCAGCTATGCCATGGCATCTCTATTGCCGAGCCTGCGCTCAAAAGACCTACTACGTTACCGTTAACCTTCATAAGTGCTTCAAGAAGCTCTATCTGATTCTGAGGAACTCTCATATGGGTTCTGTCCAGGCCCTCTGACTCACTTATCTCATCAAGTCCAAAGCAGTAAATAACCACATCAGCCATTTTTGCAGCATCAATCGCCGCCTTCTTAAGCTCCTCACTGGAGCCGCCTGTTCTTTTATAGCCTCTTGCCATTCCAATTACTTCCAGTGGGTATTTGCCAATCTCATTGACAATTGTCTCAACCTTCGTAGGATTAACAACTGATGAACCGGCTCCCTGATATCTTGGGGTAAAAGCAAAATCACCAATAACCGCAACTTTTGTGCCCTTTTTAAGAGGCAGAAGATTATCTGTATTCTTTAAAAGAACCGCACTTTCAATTGCAGCCTGCTTAGCAAGGGCATGATGGGCTTCCTTGTCAAAGGTCTTTGTTTTTTTGGTGTCCTTATTTAATACAAGAATTGCATCAAGTAATTCATCTACACAGCTATCCAGCTCTTCCATTGTAAGAGAACCATCCTCAACTGCTGCAACTATCTGTCTTGCAGAATCCAGACCCGGCGCCGGCATTTCAAGATTAGAGCCTGCCGCAACGCCCTTCACATGGTCATTGGAGCCGCCCCAGTCTGTTACCACCATTCCGTCAAATCCCCATTCATCCCTTAAAATATCCTTTAAAAGATGTCTGCTCTCGTTAGTGTATTCCCCGTTAACCTCGTTGTAGCTTGACATGATTGCCTTAGCATGGCCTTCCTTTACCGCAATCTCAAAGCCTGTCAGATAGATTTCCCTTAGGGTTCTCTCATCAAGTACGGAATTCATTGCCATTCTTCTAAGCTCCTGGCTGTTAACTGCAAAGTGCTTAGGGCAGGCGTACACGTTATTACGCTGTATACCTCTTACATAGGAGGCTGCCATCTTGCCTGCAAGATATGGGTCCTCAGAAAAATATTCAAAATTTCTTCCGCAAAGCGGACTCCTCTTAATATTAAGCCCCGGTCCAAGAAGGATATTAACGTCCATTGCCTCAGCTTCTTCGCCAAGAGCTTTTCCAATTTGCTCTCCAAGCTCCTCATTCCAGCTGTTAGCAATTGTTGCTGCAGTTGGAAAACAGGTTGCAGGAAGGGATGCATTAAGACCCAGATGGTCACCAGCCCCAGCCTGCTTACGCAGTCCGTGAGGGCCATCAGAACAAAAGATTGGTGGAATATTAAGTCTTTTTATCTCCCTTGTATCCCACTCGCCCCTGCCGCTTAATATGGCTGCCTTTTCCTCAAGTGTCATTTTATTAAGTAAGTCCTCATGTTTCATGTTGGTTCCTCCGTATCAGTCAGGATATCACTACGCCCTTTAATTATTGCAATTATAACATTATTCCTGTTCTAATAAAGACTTATGACACCAAATGCATTAATATTGGCGCAAAATGACAACTTAATAATCTTTATACCAATGGTTCAATTGTATCTGCAAGACCTCTGAGGTCCTCAACTGTTGTGTTAATTACCTGATGACGGATTCTGTTAACCTCACTTACAGTCACATTAACCATGTCTATTAGGTATACAACTACTGCTTACACATACCACTGTCAGCAGCCCGATGTCATTAATTCAATTATTTTCTTATCTGTTTCCTTCATTCCATCATGTCCCAATGCGGATATGTTACGAATTGTTGACTCAACTCCCTTAACAACCAGTCCATCTCCACTGTAGAACTGACAGCCCTCACAAAACATATCGTAGCCCATAATGCCTGCCTCAACTGCCATAGCAATCTTTGCTGCACAGCTTACCTTGGCACCGTCGCATACAATGCCGCTTGTTATGGCCAGTGCATTAACAATTGTATGATTAATTACTCTCAAATCTCCTGTCAGCATATATGCAATTCCAGCTCCTGCTCCGGCTCCTGCACTTACTGCCCCACAATATGCAGACAGTCTTCCAATTCCACTCTTGAGATGCAGCGTAACGAGATTGGACACACATAACGCTCTTAGGAGCTCCTCATGGCTTCTGTTATAATGCTTTGCATATTCCACAACCGGCAGGCTGGCTGTCAATCCCTGGTTACCACTTCCAGAATTAATAACTACCGGGAGATTACAGCCACTCATTCTGGCATCTGAACCAGCTGCTGCCATAGCCTTTGCCCTTGTCTTAAGGGAATTATCATTCTTAAGAAGAACCTGTCCGATTCTTGCGCCATAATTTTCCTTAAGACCTTCCGTTGCAATTGCCGTATTACACTCTATCTGCCTGTCAAGAATGGCTTGAACGTCCTCTATTATGACTGAATCAGCAAATTCCTTAATAACTGCCACATCCAGCAGATTATAATCTAACTGTGGCTTGTCCTCTGCATCAGTCTTGACAGCCCTCTCAACTTCTAAAGCCACACCATCCCTGTTCATATCTACAATGTTGGTGTGCTCATCCTCAATGTGTACTGCCGCATAATGCTCACCGGATGCAACAGTTATCCTGATATCAAGAACATGCACTGAATCCATTGGCACTACAGAAATTACCATTCCTGACATTTGCTCCTTAACAGACACTTCCTCCTGTGGAGTAACTGCAGATATAACCTCCAGTCCTGCATTTTCCTGCCCGTACAGGATTCCAACTGCCGCCGCTGCTTCAAGTCCATGAAGTCCACCGGTATGAGGTACGATTACACTCTTAACATTCTTAATAATATTACCACTTACCTCAATTGTAACCTTATCCGGCATAACGCCAAGAATACTCCTTGCTTTTGCTGCACAGTATGCAACAGCAACAGGTTCGGTACACCCCATTGCAGGCACAAGCTCCTCCTTCATTATTCCAATATATGTATTGTATACTACAAAATTCATATGTTTATCCCCTTTTGCACGTTTGCAATTAATACGTCAAATATATCATACGCAAGCTGGCACTTCAATATATGGACAGCAAAATCCCCGGATGAACGGGAGGGAACATCCGGGGACTTCATTTTATAGGTTGAATGGATAATAAGCTTAGTTAAATAATGCTACCCAGTAGAAATCTCCATTAGATGCCTGAGCAACTCCGATTCCTATCTGTGAATAACTTCCGCTAAGAAGTAATGCATTGTGTGCTGAAGATGCCTGCCATCCTCCAAGAATATCTGCTGGAGTATTGAAGAATCTTCCGTAGTTCTCGCCGAAATTACCAGCGATTCCATAGTAATTAGCTATTGTGCTTGCTTTCTGCCAGTTAGGTCTGATATGACGCTTGGTTGAACCGTTCTCATAAGCTGTAACGTTCCAGTTTGAATAAGCGCTCTCAGCTGCTCTGTGCATTGCTGCTGTTGCAAGATTGTCATTGTAGTCAAGTGCTGCAAGTCCATTAGCTGCTCTATAGTTATTAATAAGTGTAAGTAATGTTGATGCATAATCTGCATATGTAGACTTATTAGCTACTGCCTGATTGTGAGCTTCGCTGTCTGAAAGAGCCGGTACATTAACTGCTGCCTTAGCTTCATCAAGTGTTGCGAATGTTGACTTGTTACCATTAACATCTGAATATGTAACATTAGTATATGTTGAAGATGCTGCCTGTGTAGCCTCAACTGTTGCAGGCTGTGCAACAACTGGTGCTGCTGTCTCTGTAACTACTGGCTGAGCCTGTGGGGCTGCTTCTACTACTGCCTCTGTTGGTGCCTCAGTAACTGCTTCTGTAGGAGCTTCTGTTGCTTCCTCTGTTGCAGCTTCTGTTGCTTTAGGAGCTTCTGTTGTCTTAACAGCTTCTTTCTCCTGTACTGCTTCTGTTGTATAAGCTACTTCCTCCGTAACTGCCTTGAATCCTACTGAACCAGCTGAGGTTCTTGATTCAAAGAAATAAATTCCTGCGATAATTACAAGTGATAATGTAACTGCGATTCCTGTTAATTTTGCTGCTTTCTTAAAAAAATTCTTCATGATTGATTCCTCCCGATTATGATGAGCTGTTAACGCTTGTCCACGTCTGGAAGAAGTAACTATGAAGAACATTACCTGCAACCGGCTGTCATCTCCTTTCCCGAGGAGGAAGACCCTTGGCTTTGCGTCCTTACCTTTCAGTAAGTTTGCCCATTGTTAAATTGTTAAAATAAAAAATGCACCCGTTACCGGATGCTTCGAAAAATAATATCAACTGATATCAGCAACCGGCTGCCACATCCATACTGGATACAGGCCCTTGGCTTTGCGTCCTTGTCTTTCAACAAGTTTGCCAACTATTAAATTCAACCTAAAATTTCAACCTATGACGTTCTCTGATTTAACGTCTATAATTAATATACCACTATATGGAAAAAGTGCAAGTCTTTTGTAAAAAAAAGATTGTATTTATTTCAATACAATCTTTTTTTATATTAATTTATAGAAATTTACTAATTGTCTCAAACATTAACGATGGATTGATTGGCTTAGCTATATGCGCATTCATACCTGCATCAATGGATTTCTTAACATCTGATTCATATGCATTGGCAGTCATTGCAATAATTGGTACTGTCTTTGCATCTGCCCTGTCCATTTCCCTAATTGCTTTCGTTGCCTGTATACCGTCCATGTTAGGCATACGGATATCCATAAGAACAGCATCAAACTCGTTAAGCTCTGAGTTCTTAAATATTTTTACTGTTTCAAGTCCATCATGTCCCCAGACAACAGTGCAGCCATTTTTCGCAAGAAGCTTACTGGCTATTTCAGCATTAAGTGGATGGTCCTCAGCCAAAAGAATTTTTTTACCCTTTAAAAGCTTTGCACTCTCAGCCTTTGATTTTGCAGGAATCTGTTCCTTGCCCTTATTCTTAGCTGTGTCTACACGCTCAAAATCAATTGCAATTGTAAATTTGGTTCCAACGCCAAGCTCACTTTCCACACTTATGCTTCCATTCATAAGTTCTACCAGTCTTTTCACAATCGACAGCCCCAGTCCTGAGCCTGCATAGTTGCTTACAACCTCGCTATGCTCCTGTGAAAATGGCTGAAAAATATGGTTATTAATAAAATCCTCGCTCATGCCAATACCATTATCTGTGATAGTAATCAAGTCATGAGCAATATTCCCCGTCCTGCCCGTACATTTAAAGCATATATCTATTGCGCCACCTGGCTGCGTAAATTTAACTGCATTTGAAAGTATATTAAAAAACATCTGTCTGACACGCATTGGATCTGCATTAACAACGGCATCCAAATCCGCTTCCTCGGTTTTCATACTTAAATGAATATCCTTTTTCTCAGCCTCGAGCTGTGTCATCATCCACACATTTTCCACAAGCTCTCTGGCAGATACAGGCTGTGGCTCCAACGATAAATGACCACTTTCGATTTTTTGAAAATCTAGTGTATCATTAATCAGTCCCAATAAATAATTACCAGACTGATTAATCTTACTAATGTTATCTTTTAAAACATTAATGTCATTCTCATCCTTTGACAGCTCAGTCAGACCAAGTATTCCGTTCATAGGTGTACGCATATCATGACTCATTCGTGCAAGGAAATCATTCTTAGCTCGATTAGCATCATGAGCCTTTTCAATTGCCTCAGAAAGATTATCATTGGAGGTGGCTAATTGTTTATTAACCTTTTCAATTTTCAGCGTACTTCTAACTCTTAGAAATAATACAGTCAGCAATGCCCCAATAAGACACAGCACCAATATTCCAATCCATATAAACCATATACGATATTTATACAGGTAATCCGTAAAGGACAGCTGATATTGGCTTGTTACTGTATACTTGGTAACAATGTTGGTCTTGGTATTATCTCCAATACAATCAATGCATTTATTAATAATAGACATTAAACGCGGGTCCTCAGATTTAAGAACTGCAATATTCCAATCCTGTCGAATACTCGAGGTCGAAAGTATTGTTAACGACTCATATTTAGGTTTTTGAAGCATGGCGTTACTCATATATGCATCAAGAAGTGCAAAATCTGCTGTTCCCTTTAATAAAGCATTCAGGCAATCCTCTCTGGAGCCGGCAAAGGTCACTGTGGCATTGGGGTACAGTGAATTAAGCAGCTTCTCACCATTGACATATCCATTAGGAATTACAAAACGCACCTTTTCATCGGTATACAGCTGGCTTCCCCTCATTGCAACAAACGAAATATTATCTGTAAATACTGCATCTGAAAGTATAATATCCGATGAAAAAACAGCAAAGCTTGAACGTGGCAGCCCATTGTAAATGCGAATACCCGTCTGATTCATATAATCAACAGCCTTCGTGGTGTCAGGTGATACTTCATTAACAAAGGTCAGTCCACTCATTTTGGATATTACATCCAGTAAGTCTATCTGAATACCATAAAGGGTACCGTCCTTGTCCACCTCGCATATTGGGAAACGATTGACCTGATTGCCAACTGTAATTGTTCCAACATTAGCAATATATTCTGCTTCCTCACGAGTAAAGGATGGCAGCGTATCCGTCTCACTGCTTCCAAAATGGCTATTGTACAGTTCTTCCTTAATATATGGGTTGCTGATTCGTATCTCGGTCATTGCCTCATTGACCTCTGAAAGAAGCTTTGAATCGCCCTCTCTGACAATTATATAAAAAGGGTCAGAGGAAACATCACTAATTACCTTATATCCTGTGCGTTCCTCCATTCCTCCGCTTATAACCGCATCAACTGTCTTATCCTCCAATGCCAGAAAGCTCTCTGTATTGGTATCAAAATATTTAAACTCAAATGTAAAATCATGTTCTCTGGCATATTCCTCAAACACGCCATTTAGAAAATTACCCTTTAATGCACCAACTGTCATTCCATTAAAGGCATCAAAATCATTGTAAAAAACCGTTCATCATCTATACGCGAGTACAGCTTACTGCTTTCATAACCAAGAGGCTCATCAGCATAATCAAATACCTCATCCCGTTCTAACGAATACTGTGCCGTGCATATCAGGTCAATATCTCCATTTTCAAGTCTTTCAAGCAGACTGTCCCAATCATCTGAAACATACTCATACTCCCAGCCCGTATAATCCGCTATTTCATTCAGATAATCTACAGCATACCCCGAATATCCGCCGTTGTCATCAATATCAATCATACCCGGATAGTCATATTGCCCAACCCTGATTGTCCGTCCTTCAGCACGAGTAACCTTAGGTGCCATCCCTGCCACAAGAAGAGCACATAGCAAAAAACATATGTATTTGAAAAAAACGGAATTACAAATATGTACCCTATTATGAATTATTTTTTTCACACCAGCACCTCCGATTACGGATTTTATCCAATCATATATGTGTACTCGTCAATAATAGTGTAATTATAACACAAATTCTTTTTTTAATGCAATCATTGTCATTTCCCGTATGCTTCTGTTGAATTAGTGATATTGCCGCCTCAGTTAGATTTAAAAATATCGCCTTTTCTTTTGATTATTAGGGAGGGGGACAAAGCTTATGTTGACACGGTAAATCCGGTATTGTTTTATCATATTATCCGGTTTAGTATAAAAACAAATTGAGCCAAAGTGGAATTGAAAAAGTGGAATTTCTTCTGTAGTTGTCGAACTGTTAGTATTGCTTTTTATTTGTGCCGGTGTTACATTATCTATAGAACCATATTTGGTTACTGCTGACGGCAATTGAAGCCCGAGTGCCTGTAACCAACTATCGGTTCTATTTTTATCTGGATTTATGTACTTTATTACATCATTGTCCAAAAAATACTGATACTGGTTAATTGATTTGGAATATGAACTGCTAATAATACCAAAGTCCTCTAAATTGCCATCTTTATTTGTTGGATATATTTTCATTGCAGCCATCACTGGTATATTATCAGACGTATACACTTCTCCCAGAATAATAATGCTGTCGCCTGGTCTTGTATGTGATTCTATCATAATTACTGGATTCTCTATAAGTTCAGGGATTTCCTTAACTATTTCAATGTTCATCTCTGGATGCTTATCCAGAATCTTCTGTATTTTTGATTTTCCAATATAAATATTGTAATCCGGAACTCCTATGCTCTGTAAAGCATCTGATGTATAGCCTATATGGAATCTTCCGCCATCCTTTTCACGTTCCTCAGCTGTTGTCGAATCATACCACTGCTGGAGCTTGTTTTTATACGTTTTATCCATGGAAAACTTCACTTTATTGTTTAAGGATTTTGTCGAACTGTTGGTATTGCTTTCATCCTCCTTCAATGATATATTTGAATCATAAGAAGGAACGGCACTAAGGGGCGCTTCGGGCGTAAGTGAGTGGGTGGAAACATCAGCGAGCACTTGGGAGGTTCCTTCTTTTCCTATGTATGAAGTTACTATCCACAGCTTGTTATATTTATTTTCACATGCACTTAAAACCGTATAATATATTCCATCTATTGCTTTAGATAATACTACAAGTGGACTTCTTGTATTATCATTTTTCACAAATTCAGTACTATATACAATTTTCCCTTCTCATTCCTTAATATTTCTGCTTTATCAAAATTATTAATTATATACCCCGCTCTGGACAAATCATAAATATTGGCCAATGAACTGTCATGTTCACCATTAGCTCCGTGTCTTTTAATAATATGCTTTATTGCACTTTTATTTATGGCATAACTATATCCTTTGACATCAATATTAAGTAAATTAGAAATTTTTAGTGCTGTATTCTCCGACAACATATCTAACGTAACTGAATATTAGCACTAGGTGCCACTTTGTAATTCGAGATGCAGTTTTTGTATTTAAGAAGTAAAGTTTTGTAAACGAAAGGCCACTTTTATAAGCGAAATGTAGAGTTTTGTAATCAAAAAGCCATATTTGTAATCCACATGCAGTTTGATTTTCAGCTTTTTCTGCTGTATTATGATAATTACAAGCATGCCAAAGGGAGGTCGACTCCTTCTCGATTTTTTTGTAATCCATCTTATCCTTAACCAGCGACGCAAAGGTATCTGACCCCGATTCATAATATTTTTCAGTAATATAGCTCTTAAGTTCCTCATACATCTTAGGTAAAGCTTCCTGAATGTAATTTCTGGGTCGAAATCCGTGAATCCTACCAGTCTAATTATTGTACTGCTTTCCATTCATACCTCCGCGAGGAGAGTGACACTTTTAAAGCTACAAAGGAGGCATTTAGACTATATTTCAATCCACACTCCCGCGAGGGGAGTGACTGACAACGATGAAGAGCTTCAGGATAAAGTGCAGATTTCAATCCACACTCCCGCGAGGGGAGTGACCTTTTAATTAGTTTTCTCCCAGCCTCTTTGTCTGATTTCAATCCACACTCCCGCGAGGGGAGTGACTCTTATTGGCATCTGTACCGTGCGAATTTTGAAGTATTTCAATCCACACTCCCGCGAGGGGAGTGACGAGTAATCCGGCTATATTAAATTAATATTAATTGATTTCAATCCACACTCCCGCGAGGGGAGTGACATAGGGCATTTGAGCCACATTTTAGGGGTAAAACAATTTCAATCCACACTCCCGCGAGGGGAGTGACCTCATAATTCTCATCCAGA
>CAYTWF010000021.1:0-39333 GCA_964441705.1 uncultured Butyrivibrio sp. | reverse complement strand
TGCCGTGTTCATCGTTACATTGTATCAATATCATTGTCCCAATGAATCCATGTAAATGTGGATATTTTCCAGACAGAAACCGGTGCAGATGCAGCCAGCAGGATATTGAACAGCATTTTAGACGCCTCAGCAGGCCTATAATGGACAGGATTGACATTTGTGTTAATGCGCCGAGAGTTGGATATAACGATATGGAAAAGCCCTCACAGGACCAGTATACAAGCCAGTGGATGCAGGAGCAGGTCAGAAAAACCTATGAAATTCAACGGGAAAGGTACAAAGGGCAGCCATTTGACTATAATTCCCAGATACCAGCCAGCCGGATAAGCTATTATTGTACACTGGAAAAGGATGCCAAGGATTTGATAAAATTAGTGTATGATAAGTATGATTTATCGGCAAGGAGCTATCATAAGGTTATGAAGGTGGCGAGAACTATAGCAGATATTGAGGGAAATGACAGAATTTCATTTGAAAATGTGTCAGAGGCAATAGGCTATAAGACAGAGGGGATGTGTGGCAAAGTTGAATAGACAATACTGGTTCTGGCTTAATAATATAGAAGGAATAGGTAATGCTAAAATACGTGGAATACTGGAACTATTCAATAATGACCCGGAGGCAGCATATAATGCGTATTATGATGAGATGGCACAGGTGCCGCAGCTGACCCCAAAGGATTTGTGCAGTATTTTTGACCGTAATCTGAGACGTGGGATTATGGAGAAATATCAGGAGTATGAGGATACGGATATCCGGTTCGTCTTTCCAGGTGAAAAGGAATATCCATCAAAATTAATGAATATATATGACAGACCCTGTGTATTGTATTATAGGGGACAGCTTCCGATAGAGAATCAGAAAAGTGTGGCGGTTGTGGGCTCCAGAAACTGTTCTCCATATGGAAGAGGGGTGGCACAGGAGCTTGGAAGAGTGCTGGCAGAAAATGGTGCCAACGTTATAAGCGGACTTGCACTTGGAATTGATACACAGGCACATAGGGGAGCAGTAATGGCTGGTGGGCGAACCTATGGTGTGCTTGCAGGGAGCGCGGACATATGCTATCCGGCGCAGAATTTCAATCTGTATATGGATATGCTCAAGGCGGGTGGCGTTATCTCTGAGTATCCGCCTGGAACAAGGACAGTTCCGGGAATGTTTCCTCTTCGCAATAGGATAATAAGTGGTCTTGCTGATGCAGTGATTGTAGTAGAGGCGGGACACAAAAGCGGTTCACTTATTACTGTTAATCACGCGTTGGAACAGAATCGTGAGGTGTATGCAGTACCGGGCAGGCTTGGTGACCCGGACAGTATAGGATGCAACGAAATAATTGCTGAGGGTGCAGCAATTATAAGCTCATACGATACACTTTTGGAGGAACTTAAGCTTACAGTATCACATAAGAAAAATGATAATAAAATAAATCTTTGTCTTGCCACGGACGAAAAAATGTTGTATAGTCTATTACTAGATTTTACTCCCAAAGGTCTTGATACATTAATTGACGAGTCAAAGCTGCCGCCAGGCCGCGTATTTGCTGGACTTCTGGGGCTTCAGATGAAAAGCATTATAAGGGAAATAAGTAAGAATTTTTACATTCGAGTTATCTAAATGAGAGGGAATTCACCGCAACATTATGTTCAGGGTGAATCAAAGGAGGAAATATGGCAAAATATCTGGTGATAGTGGAATCACCTGCAAAGGTAAAAACAATCAAAAAATTTCTTGGAAGTAATTACGAGGTAGCTGCTTCCAATGGACATGTCAGAGACCTTCCAAAAAGTTCATTAGGCGTTGATGTTGAAGGAGATTTTGAACCTAAATATATAACAATAAGGGGAAAAGGAGATGTACTTGCCAATCTTCGTAAGCTTGTTAAGAAGTCAGACAAGATATATCTGGCAACTGACCCCGACCGTGAGGGAGAGGCTATATCCTGGCATCTTGCTGCAGCACTCAAGCTGGAGGATAAGGGAATTAACAGAATCAGCTTTAATGAGATTACCAAGAATGCAGTTAAGGCTTCTATCAAGGAACCTCGTAAAATTGACATGGACCTTGTAGATGCCCAGCAGGCAAGAAGAATCCTTGACAGAATGGTTGGCTATAGCATAAGTCCTCTTTTGTGGGCTAAGGTTAAAAGAGGCCTTTCAGCTGGACGTGTTCAGTCTGTTGCACTTAGAATTATCTGCGACAGAGAGGATGAGATTAATGCGTTTATTCCAGAGGAATACTGGACAATGGATGCAATCCTTAATGTTAAGGGTGAGAAAAAGCCAGTTACCGCAAGGTTTGTTGGTGATGATAAGGAAAAAATTAACATTACCAGTCAGGAGCAGGTTAACAGCATTGTCAAGGAAATTGGCAAAAACAAGTTTACTGTAACTGAGGTTAAGCATGGCGAAAGAAATAAAAAGGCACACCTTCCTTTTACTACAAGTACATTGCAGCAGGAAGCATCAAAAACTCTTAATTTTTCAACACAGAAAACTATGAGAATTGCACAGCAGCTTTATGAAGGTGTTGATATTAAGGGTATGGGAACCATTGGTATTATCACATATCTGCGTACTGATTCCACCAGAATATCTGAGGAGGCTGACGCAGCAGCACGTGAATTTATTCGTAACACCTACGGCGAGGACTTTTATATGGCACCGGAGGAGAATAAGAAAACCTCTAAGAAGATTCAGGATGCCCATGAGGCAATCAGGCCTACTAATATTAACCTTACGCCAAGCGAGATTAAGGATTCTCTTTCAAGAGAGCAGTTCAGGTTATATCAGCTCATATGGAAGCGTTTTACTGCAAGCAGAATGGCTAATGCAGTATATGAGACAACTAATGTTAAAATTGGAGCCGGAAGATATAGATTTGGAGTATCAACCTCCAAAATCAAATTTGAAGGCTATATGTCTGTATATATGTCGGATGAGGATGAAAAGTCAGATGCAGTAATGCTTAATTCAATGAGTGAGGATTCCATACTGACGCTTGAGAGCTTTGATAATAAGCAGCATTTTACTCAGCCACCGGCTCACTATACAGAGGCATCACTTGTTAAGACAATGGAGGAGCTTGGTATTGGACGTCCGTCTACATATGCTCCAACTATAGGAACTATTGTAGCCAGAAGATATGTTACCAAGGAACAGAAGAATCTATATGTTACTGAAATTGGAGAGGCTGTTAACAAGATTATGAAGCAGTCCTTCCCATCAATAGTTGATGTTAATTTTACAGCTAACATGGAATCACTTCTTGATAAGGTTGAGGAGGGAAGCGTTAACTGGAAAACCGTTGTAAGCAATTTCTATCCTGACCTTGATGAGGCAGTTAAGCTTGCTGAGAAGGAACTGGAGGAGATTAAAATAGAGGACGAGGTAACAGATGTTATCTGTGAGAACTGCGGACGCAATATGGTTATTAAATATGGTCCTCATGGTAAATTCCTTGCCTGCCCAGGATTCCCGGAATGTAAGAATACGAAACCATACCTTGAAAAAGCAGGTGTGGCGTGTCCTAAATGTGGAAGTGATATTGTTATACTCAGAACCAGAAAGGGCAGAAGATACTATGGCTGTGAGAACAGCGAATGCGATTTTATGTCCTGGAACAGGCCATCAGAGAAGAAGTGTCCGGATTGCGGTGGATATATGCTTGAAAAGGGCAATAAGCTTGTGTGCGCAGATGAACAGTGCGGATATGTAGAAAATATGAAGAAATAACTTTCTTTTTACAGAATATTTTGATATTTGACTGAATTATCAGTAAATTTGCCTAAAAATCTTGAAATTTACATTCTTGTGTGATACTATTCTCTTATGAGAAACTCAACGGAGAAGGTTGTGAAGGGCAGGTAACAATGAGCAGCGTACAATTATTAGATAAGACGCGCAAGATTAACAAGTTGTTGCATAATAACAGTTCTCACAAGGTAGTGTTTAATGACATATGCAAAGTAATGAGCGAGATTCTTTTATCCAATGTTCTGGTTATAAGCCGGAAGGGTAAAGTGCTGGGGGTCAGTATTAATAATGGTGTAGATGAGATTAAGGAGCTTATTGATGACGAGGTCGGAGGCTTTGTTGACCATATGTTCAATGAGAGAATTCTTAATGTTCTGTCCACCAAGGAAAATGTGAATCTTGAGACGCTGGGCTTTGCAGAGGGATGTGCCAATAAGTATCAGGCAATTATTGCTCCTATTGATATAGCAGGAGAGAGACTGGGAACACTGTTCATGTATAAGGTGGACAGCCAGTATGATATTGATGACATTATTTTATGCGAGTATGGAACAACTGTAGTTGGACTTGAAATGATGCGTTCAGTTAATGAAGAGAATGCTGAAGAGGACAGAAAGGTACATATAGTCAAGTCGGCTATAAGCACATTGTCATATTCAGAACTCGAGGCAATACTGCATATATTTGATGAGCTTAATGGGAATGAAGGAATTCTCGTAGCCAGCAAGATAGCAGACCGGGTGGGAATAACCAGATCGGTAATAGTTAATGCACTTAGGAAGTTTGAGAGTGCAGGAGTGATTGAATCCAGGTCATCAGGGATGAAGGGTACATATATCAAGGTACTCAATGACGTGGTATTTGAGGAATTAGACAGAATAAGACTTAATAATAATTTTTAGTGAATGGAATCGCTGTATCGCTTGATATGGCGATTCTTTATTTTATGGTAAATTGTGTGTGGTAATCAAATTACCCTATATGTTGTATCAATTTCAACAAAAAAACACAAAATAGGGTAATTTTTGCTTTACATTTTATTCCAAACACTTATAATAGAATATGTGAAACTAAAGATGGGGTCAGTCTGCAATTTTACGGTGAAAATGGATACACCGTTATTATACAAAGCAAGGATGCGTTACACCAGGCGATATGCCTGAACAGAAGGAAGGAGAATAACAATGGTTAATTCAGGAGCATTTGCGTATGTTGACCTGCTTACGTCAGCAGCTAATTATTCATGGAAACGCAACGAAGTTATCAGCAGTAATATTGCTAATGTTGATACACCTGAGTATAAGAGACAGGATGTAAGCTTTGAATCAGTGCTGTCCAATGCAGTTGCCAAGGCTGGTACTTCTTCTAAGTCACTGACGCAGACAGTCAGGGATATAGATTATAATAACCTTAAGCCTACAGTATATACTGACAACTCAACTCTGTCCTACAGGACTGATGGCAACAATGTTGATATTGATACAGAGAATGTTGAGCTGGCGTCCAACCAGCTGTACTATCAGGGCGTTACGGACAGTATCAAAATGAGCTTTGAGAGAATCAAGGCTGCAATGGCTACAACCTGATTAAGTGTTAATTAGACCATAGGGTCAGATTGGAGAATTATATGTCTTTATTTACAGGAATGGATATAAGTGCATCCGGAATGACAGCACAGCGATTAAGAACGGATGTTATTTCAGAGAATATTGCTAATGCCAGTACAACAAGAACCAGCGAGGGCGGAGCATATGTCCGCAAGAATGTGGTTCTTACAGAGAAAAAATCCACAGCAGCCTCTTTTAGTGCAGTTCTTAACAGAACAATAAGCGGTATGAGCAGTGGAGTTAAAGTAACCGGAATTACTAATGATACAGATACTGATATGAATCTGGTATATGACCCATCCCATCCGGATGCGGATGAGAATGGATATGTTACGTATCCTAATGTTAATGTCGTAACTGAGATGACGGATTTGATTGATGCATCAAGGTCATACCAGGCCAATGCAACTGCTTTTGAGGCATCCAAGAATCTTGCCTCAGGTGGTCTCAAATTAATGGAGTAATGGAGGTAGGATAAGTGAGCGATTTATCATCACTGCTTAATATTACATCAGGCAGTATTAATAATATTCTTAGTACAGGAACTACAGGCAGCACAGCACTTAGCTCTGCAACAGGCACGTCTGATTCCAGTGTGTTTGATGGAATATACAATGCGGCGGTTAACATGGTTGACAGCACTAATACATATCTGCAGGATGCGCAGAAGGCTGAGGTTGCTTATGCAACAGGAGAGCTTACCAATACCCATGAGCTTGCAGTAATTGAACAGAAGGCTAATCTGTCACTGCAGTATACAGTAGCAGTTAAGAACCAACTGTTAACAGCATATAAAGAGATAATGAATATTCAGATTTAATAATTAGGGAGATACATCATGCAGGAAAGACTGAAAGCAATACTTCAGAGAATAAAAGATTTCTGGTTGAAGTTCAACAAAAAACAGAGAACACTGTTTATAATAATTTTTGCAGCTATTGTTGTTACAATAGTTATTCTTGCTGTTGTTTTTTCAAGACCATCCAAGGTCGTTCTACGTGAATGCAGTTCGGAATCAGAGGCAGTGCAGGTCAGAAGTCTTCTTACGGACAATGACATTACATGTACGGTTGACTCAGGCAATGTTATTCGTGTAGATGAGGCTGATTATGTAGAGGCTAAGCTTGTGCTTGGTTCTAATAATATTTCAGCAGATGGATATACATTGGAGGATGCCACCTCAGGAGGACTTTCAACAACTGAGTCAGATAAGCAGAAGCTTTATAAGGCATACCTTGAGACCAAGTTCCAGAAAGACCTTGAGGCTATTGACGGTGTCAGAGAGGCCAGAGTTAATGTTGATTTTCCGGATACCAGCAATACTATTTTTGCACAGGAGCAGGATGCTTCCATTACTGCACAGCTGGACCTTACCAAGGAAATGTCAAGTGAGCAGGCGGAGGCTATAGGACTTATGCTTGCAACCTTTGTTGGCAGCGATAATACCAAGCATGTTGTAGTTATGGACAGTAATGCACAGCTATTGTATTACGGGGGAGACACAACGGGTACAAGCTCAACAGCAAGTCAGAAGGTTCAATCAAAGTTTGAGAATGCCATTATTGCCAATGCACAGCAGCTGCTTCTTAGCACTAAGCTGTACAATGACGTTACAGTATCACCTAATATCGTAGTTAATTTTGATAATGTTGAGATAGTTGAGCATGCATATACCGCACCTGAGGGAACCGATGAGGGCCTGCAGGAGCATACCTACAGGGTTAATTCAGAGGGTGGACTTACAGATGCGTCTGGAGAAGCGGGAACAGAATCTAATGACAGTGATACAGAATATATGATACAGGATGCAGCCGGCAATACACAGACCTATTCACTTGAGGAGTATTCATGGCTGCAGGATGAGACTATTACAACTACCACAAGAGCATCGGGTAATATTGAATTTGACAATTCAAGTGTATCAATTGTTGCAATGAAGACCAATTATGTATATGAGGATGATGCAAGAGCTCAGGGTCTTCTTGATGATATGACCTGGGAGGAGTACAAGGCTGCCAATTCAGAGCCGGTTGCAACAGAGGTTGATAATCAGTTTGTGCAGGCAGTGTCAACAGGTACCGGTATTCCGGTTGCCAATATTAATATTCTTGGATACGAGAGTAATATTTTCTATGATGCTGAGGCAGCGTCCTCATCACCATGGTTTGTTGTACAGATTATACTTGCGGTTCTTATAGCAGGACTTCTGGTATTCATTATTATCAGAAGCACAAGACCTGTTGCCGTTAATGAGACAGAGCCTGAGCTTAGTGTTGAGGATATGCTTGCAACCACTAAAGCAAAACAGCAGGAGTCTGTTGAAGAGATTGACCTTCAGGATAAGTCAGAGACCAGAAAGGCTATAGAGAAATTCGTGGATGAGAATCCCGAGGCGGTTGCTCTTTTGCTTAGGAACTGGCTGAATGAGGGATGGAATTAATAGATTGATTCAGAAATGTTAGTTTGGAGGATTACATAATGGCCAAATCAAAATCAGGCCTGGACGGGGTGCAGAAAAGCGCAGTTTTGCTTATTACACTTGGACCAGAGAAATCTGCTGAGATTTTCAAGCATCTGAAAGAGGATGAAATAGAACAGCTTACGCTGGAAATAGCTAATACAAGCAGTGTATCACCTCAGACTAAGGATGAGGTGCTTAATGAATTCTACGAGGTCTGCCTTGCACAGCAGTATATTGCGGAGGGCGGAATTTCTTATGCCAAGGAGCTTCTTGAGAAGGCTCTTGGACAGGATAAAGCCAAAGATGTTATCGGTAAGCTGACAGCCAGCCTGCAGGTTCGTCCTTTTGAATTTATCAGAAAGACTGACCCGGGACAGCTCCTTAACTTTATTCAGGATGAGCATCCACAGACAATAGCACTTATTTTATCCTATCTGTCACCATCACAGTCCTCCCAGGTAATATCCTCACTGCCGCCTGAAAAGCAGGCAGATGTTGCCAAAAGAATTGCTACCATGGACAGAACCTCTCCTGACGTTATTAAAGAGGTTGAGGGAGTTCTGGAACGTAAGCTGGCATCTCTTGTCAACCAGGATTACACCATTATCGGTGGTGTTGATGCGATTGTTGAGATACTTAATGCCGTTGACCGTGGAACAGAGAGACATATTCTTGAAACCCTGGAAATTGAGGACCCAGAGCTTGCTGATGAGATTAGAAGGAAAATGTTTGTATTTGAGGATATTCTTTCTCTTGATGACAGAGCTATTCAGAGAGTTCTTCGTGATGTTGATAATAATGACCTTGCAATTGCGCTCAAGAACGCCAATGAAGAGGTTCAGAATGTTATATTTAATAATCTTTCCAAGCGTCTTGCTGCAATGATTAAGGAGGATATGGACTTTATGGGTCCTGTCAGACTTAAGGATGTTGAAGAGGCACAGCAGAAGATTGTTAATATTGTCCGTAAGCTTGAGGATTCAGGTGAAATCGTTATATCCCGTGGTGGAGGTGATGAGATAATTGTCTAATCTTCTTAAATACAACAATGTTATCATCAAAGAAACTGATAAATTTGTTATAGATTCTAACCAGATGGTTAATGCAATAATAGAGCAGCAGAGCAGAATTAAAACGCCTTCCTTTGCAGTCAAATCAGATACTCCGGATGAGGATGGATTTGTATGCGGGCTTGATGCTGCAACAGTTGAACAGCTGGTGTCTGACCCGGAGCTTCCGGGGAGCGGCACAGTTCTTCCGGCAGATATTATGGAGGAGGCCAAAAAACAGGCCGAGGATATTACAGCTAGAGCCAGGGAGGATGCCACAAGGCTTTCAGAGGATGCCAAGGCACAGGGCTATGCTGATGGAATGGCACAGGCAAAAGCCCAGGCGCAGGCAGAACTTAATGAAGAACGCAATAAGCTTGAGGCTGAATACAGCACAAGAAAAGAACAGCTTGAGCAGGAATATGTGGATATGAAGGCACAGATAGAGCCTGAGCTTGTGGATACACTTATCAAGGTGTTCTCCAAGGTAACCTATACAATGGCTGAGGATAAGAAGGATATTATACTTCATCTTGTGGATAATGTTATGCGTAATGCGGATATCTGCAAGGAATTTTTGATAAAGGTATGTGATGAGGATTATAAGTTCCTGATGACCAATAAGGACAAGATATATGGAGCAACATCCTCTGAGATACATATTGACATATGCAGGGATTCAATATTGAAAAGGAATCAGTGCATAATTGAGACGGACGCAGGTGTTTTTGACTGTAGTCTGGACATACAGCTTGAGAATCTGATAAAGGATATTAAGCTGTTAAGCTGCATGAATAAGTGAACTGGTGGGAAGTGATACACATTGGATACAGAAAAATACCTAAATCTTATTAATAAGACTTTTTACAAAAAAATGGGAAAAGTGTCCAAGGTTGTAGGACTGACCATAGAATCCATGGGACCGGAGGCAAGACTTAATGACGTATGCCATATACTTCTTAAGGATGAGCCCGGGGCATATGTTAATGCCGAGGTTGTAGGCTTTAAGGAAAAAAGAATTATTCTTATGCCATTTGAATCAATTAATGGAATTGGTCCCGGATGTATTGTAGAGAATACCAACAAAACTCTGACCGTAAAGGTTGGAGAGGAGCTTCTTGGCAAAATAGTTGACGGTCTTGGAAATCCGTCAGACGGTGCCATTGAGAACTATGAAGAATATCCTGTAGCGGCGCAGCCGCCTGACCCAATGAAAAGAGTTATTATTAATGAGATTCTTCCGCTGGGAGTTAAAGCAGTTGACAGTCTTTTGACAATAGGCAAGGGACAAAGAATTGGTATTTTTGCAGGAAGTGGTGTTGGAAAAAGTACACTTATGGGTATGTTTGCCAGAAACACCAGGGCAGATATTAACGTAATCGCTCTTATTGGTGAGCGAGGACGAGAGGTAAGAGAATTTATCGAGAGAGACTTAGGTCCTGAGGGAATGAAGCGAAGTGTAGTGGTAGTTGCTACCTCGGACCAGCCTGCTCTTATTCGTAATAAAGCCGCCAAGACGGCAACTGCAATTGCTGAATATTTCAGGGACCAGGGCAGGGATGTTCTTTTAATGATGGATTCCCTGACACGTTTTTCCATGGCACAAAGAGAGATTGGACTTGCCTCCGGTGAACCTCCGGTTACGAGAGGATATCCGCCGAGCATGTACAGTGAGATGCCTAAGCTGCTTGAAAGAGCAGGTAATTCAGATAAGGGTTCAATTACCGGCCTGTACACAGTCCTTGTTGATGGAGATGATTTTAACGAGCCAATTACTGATACTGCAAGAAGTATTCTGGATGGACACATTATGCTGTCCAGAAAGCTGGCACATAAGAATCATTATCCTGCAATCGATGTTCTCCAAAGTATCTCCAGGTGCATGAGCCAGATTGTGGACAAAAGACAGAAGGAGCTGGCAGGGCGTGTTAAAAATATTATGGCAACCTACACCGAGTCAGAGGACCTTATTAACATTGGCGCTTATAAAAACGGCACCAATAAGGACATTGATTATGCAATAAGCAAAATTAATCAGGTTAATGGCTTTTTGATGCAGGCAACTGATGAAAAGCTGACCTTTGAGGAAGAAATGCAGCAGCTTGAGGCTGTGTTTGCACAGCAGGAGGGTACTGATAACAAGTCCAGATAAACAGAGGGTGATTAGATGGCTAAGTTTGTATACAGGCTGCAAAATGTCCTGGATATTAAATATAAAATGGAAGCCCAGGCAAAGTCTGCATATGCCAATGCAAGGCAGAAGCTTAATGATGAACAACGAAAACTCGAACAAATGTTCATAAGGAAAAGGCAGCTTGAGGATGGATACAGGCAGCAGGCACAGGGTTCGCTTAATGTGAGAGAGCTTATGGATGCCCGTAATGCCATTGATTATCACAAGGAGCAGATGAAGGAACAGATTGTTAATGTGAAGGTCGCAGAGAAGAATTTTGAGCTGGCAAGGGCAAGACTTAATGATGTTATGAAGGACAGAAAGACCCACGAAAAGCTTCGTGAAAGGGCTTTTGATAATTTTCTGCTGGAGCTTAATGCGCAGGAGAAAAAAGAAATAGACGAGCTGGTAAGCTACCGCTTTGGCAATACAGTTAAAAAAGACAGTTAAAGGAGCATGTTATGGCTAAAAATGATGATATCATCGACGATAATGATGACCTTGATGATGAGGAATCAGGTGGAAAAAAGAAAAGTAAAGTAATGACCTCCCTTATTGCCGTATTCATAGTTCTCATATGGATTGCCATATTTGCACTACTGATTAAGCTGGATGTGGGCGGATTTGGAAGCTCAGTTCTGGCACCTGTATTAAAGGATGTTCCGGTTATTAACAAGATACTTCCTGACACCGGGGAGACAGGGTTAAGCTCTGATACAGGAGTTACCTATACCACACTTCAGGAGGCAATCGACAGAATCAACGAGTTGGAAAATGAGGTGGCAATCTACAAGAGCAACAGCGATGAGAATGCTGAGACGATTTCCACACTTCAGGCTGAAAATGAAAGACTTAAGGCCTATGAGGAAAATCAGACTTATTTTGAACAATTGAAGAAAAAATTCGATGAGGAGGTTGTCTACGCGGACAATGCACCCGATATAGATACATATAAGTCATGGTATGAGGAAATGGACCCTGACAATGCTGCAGAGATTTACAGACAGGTAACAGAGCAGCTTGCAATGGACCAGGTAATACAAAATCTTGCAGATTATTATTCTTCTATGAAGGCCACGGCTGCTGCCAGTGTTTTCGAGGAGATGACAGGAGATTTGGAGAAGGTTGCACATATCCTTTCCTGTATGAAAAAAGATAAAGCAGGAGATATACTTGCAGCCATGGACAGCACACTTGCTGCCAAGCTGACGTTACTTATATATCCAACAGAGGAATAGACAGAGCAATCTGATTATTCATATATATTTTTAAGGAAAGGAGGAACGAACATGACAACAGGAAATGTATCCTCAGGTGCAGATATTAAAGCAACCTTGCTTAATATGGCAGCACAGAGCAATACTTTTTCCTTTGCAGTTAACACTGAGAACAGCTTTCAGAGCTTTATGAACATTTCAGCCTCAACAACATCAACGGATTTGACTTCTAATATCAGACCGGCAGATGCTGTAAACAGCATTAAGAGCCAGGACACCAGACAGACATCGGATTATGGCAACAAGACGAGAGACATTATTAAGAATACATCCCAGTCAGAGAATATGACGGATGATGTTAGAAATAACATTGTCAGTGATACAGTAGAACAGATTAAGGATGTTATTAAGGATACTCTGAAAATTACAGATGAAGAGCTGGAGAATATGATGGCAGAGCTGGGAATTACACCGGACAAGCTGTTGATTCCACAGAACCTTGTTAATATTGTTGCAATGTCGATGGATACAGATGCAGCAGCAATTGTAACAGATGATGTAATGTCAGGTCAGCTTAAAAGTCTGATTAATTCCATAACGGATATTGTTGAACAGTCAGCTCAAAAGGCAGATATTTCTGTTGACCAGCTTGTGGAGATGATTAATCAGCAGACACAAACTGTTGTACCAAATGAAGAATCAGATAATACGGCTATGACATCAGCACCACAGATGGATGTCGGAGACAGTAATACTGATTCTGGCGAGGAATATGCGGATAGTGAAGCACAGGTTAAGGCTACAGTAGTTCTTGACGCCGAGACTGGTAAGACAGTTGAGATTACACTTAAGAACAATGAGATTACCTCAGAGACCACGCAGTATACTGGAACAGCAGTACAGACTGAGAAGGATGGACAGCAAGGCAGCAATAACAATTCTTTTGAACATGAGTCAAAGGAAGAGAGCGGCATGGCATTTGCCCAGAATCTTGTGCAGAATCTTACCGGTGCGGTAACAGATAATCTTGCAGCAGCCCAAAGCTTTGGCGAAATGTATCAGGTCAATGCGTCAGACATTATTAATCAGATGATGGATGCGGTGAAGGTTAATTTTACTCCGGATACAACATCAATGGAAATTCAGCTTACACCTGAAAATCTTGGCAAAGTAAGTCTTAATGTTGCTTCAAGAGATGGCGTTGTAACAGCATCGATTGTTGCGCAGAATGAGGCAGTTAAGAATGTTATTGAAAGCCAGGTAGCACAGCTTAAGGAAAATCTTAACAATCAGGGTATTAAGGTTGCGGATATTGAAGTGACAGTTGCCAGTCAGGGTTTTGATGCCAATGCAGATAACAGCTCATCTCAGAATAATGAGGAGAGAGGCTTTACAGGAAGAAGATTCCGTGGGGCAGACGAATTACCGGCAGAGGAAGATATGGCAGCACAGCTTGAGCAGAAGATAATGGAAGCAGATGGAAACAGTGTTAATTTAACAGCATAAGGAGATGAAAAAATGGCAATAACAGCGCAGGTGGTAGATGGAA
This sequence comes from uncultured Butyrivibrio sp., assembly GCA_964441705.1. Taxonomy (GTDB): domain Bacteria; phylum Bacillota; class Clostridia; order Lachnospirales; family Lachnospiraceae; genus Eshraghiella. The sequence continues at coordinate 25,525 of CAYTWF010000021.1, read as the reverse complement.
AGGTAGTTGCTAATTACACATCCAGTACCAATACGTCGGAGAAGACTACAGGCTCTGATTCGATGAACAAGGATTCTTTTTTACAGATACTTGCAGCAGAGATGAAATACCAGGACCCATTAGAGCCGTCCTCCAATACTGACTGGGTATCACAAATGTCTTCTTTTTCACAGGTTGAAGAGCTTCAGAACCTTGGAGATGCAATGGATGAACAGGGTGCTTCTAATCTGGTAGGAAAAAGAGTAATTCTTGCAGCATCAACCGGAACAGATGGAGAGATTAATTACGTCAGCGGAGTGGTTCAGTGTATTGAGAAACGAAGCGATGGAGTATATCTTTCAGTTAATGATTATCTGTATAAGCTTGATACGTTATATTCAGTAGTTGATGAGGACTATTACAACAAGCTGATGGCAGAGGCGGATGGATCTGCAGATGGTAAGGATACAACTGATGCAGCGGGAAGTGATGACAAAGCTGACAGTGGTGACAAAACAGACATCGGTGACAAAACAGATGCGGCAGAGAGCACTGATAAGAGCAGTACCTGATGAACATAGGTAGAAAGGCGGCAGGATATGGATATCAAAAACACCGGATTTTCTTCGATTGAACAGGTCACAGGACAGTATCTTAATCAGAATACCAATAAGCCGGTTAATTCACGGCCTACAGTTTCTTTTGAAGATGTGCTGCAGCAGAAGGTGGAAAGCTCCACTGTAAGATTTTCAAAGCATGCAAGTCAAAGACTTACAGACAGAAATATCAGTCTTTCAGATGACCAGCTTGACAGACTCCAAAAAGGAGCACAGCTTAGCACAGAGAAGGGAATCAAGGAATCACTTGTATTAATGGATAATTACGCATTTATCGTTAATACACAGAACAATACCGTAGTTACAGCAATGGAAAAGGGTAACGAGGGTGAGAATATATATACCAATATAGATGGAGCCGTATTAGTGTAGTTGGACCTATGACCTTCCAAACGGAAGCAGGAAACTTAATGTCTTTGAATGCCTGATAAGACATACATACGGACTCCGGAAAATTTCCAGGAGGTAATTTAATTATGATGAGAGCACTTTACTCTGGTGTTGCCGGACTTAAAACACACCAGACCAAGATGGACGTTATTGGTAACAATATCGCCAATGTTAATACTGTAGGATATAAGGCACAGTCTGTTACATTCAGTGATGTTTTGTATCAGACCACCTCAAATGCATCAGGAGCTAATGCAGAGACTGGCGCAGGCGGTACCAATGCCAAGCAGATAGGTCTTGGTTCTACCGTATCTTCAATATCAACAAGAGTTTCAGATACAGGAGGTTCACAGTCAACCTCTAATCCGTTTGATATAATGATTAATGGAGATTCAATGTTTATCGTCAGCAAGGGTGGAGAGAATTTCTTCACCAAGGCGGGTAATTTTACAGTAGATTCAGCAGGTAATCTTGTAACCTCACAGGGCTACTCGGTAATGGGCTGGCAGGCAGACCAGGATGGTAATGTTCAGGTTACCAACGTATCACCAATATGCCTGTATTCACCTGCTAACCAGTATGCATCACCAATTGCAACAACTAACGAGGTTATATCAGGTAACCTTAATAAAGAGGATGAGGATTTTACAACTGATACCGGACGTTCTGCTAATGTAACCTTTTATGATTCATTAGGCTATAAGTATCAGGTAACTCTAAAATTCAATCAGTCAGCAGACAGTGATTATGCTTATGATGTGGCAGCTACAGCACTTTCCTGTGATGGCAATCCGGTGGAGGTGGAACAGGCTACTCTTGATGCACTTTTAGATGGAGTGAACTTAACCTTTAATACCTCAACAGGTGCACTTACATCCACTGATGGCGGTACAACTGAGGGAAGCACAACTGTAACACTAAACACAACAGCCCTGGGAATAGATTCTCTTGGAGCAGATATTACACTTGATTTCTCCAAAATGACATGCCTTGGTACAGAGACATCAATTAAGGCTGATAGGGGCGATGTAGATGGAATGGGTGCAGGCCGTCAGGTTGGTTCACTTTCAGGAGTAAGCATTGGTAAGGATGGTACGATATCCGGTTCATATACCAATGGAGACCAGAGAGTAATAGCACAGATTGCTGTTGCTACATTTACTAATCTTTCAGGTCTTGAGAAACAGGGTGATAATATTTTCTCTGCAACTCTTAACTCAGGTGAGTTTGATGGAATTGGTAAGAATATTACAGCAGATGGCGGTTATATGACAACTGGTGTACTTGAAATGTCTAACGTTGACCTGGCAGCAGAATTTACTGATATGATTACAACACAGAGAGGTTATCAGGCTAATTCAAGAATTATAACAGTATCTGATACATTACTTGAAGAATTAATTAATCTTAAGAGATAATTAGTTAATCCTGCCTGTGTATGACACAGGCAGGATATTTTAAGGTATTGAATGAGGGAGGTATGATAATGATAGACCTTACACGTTTTAATGGTACACAATTTACAATTAATCCTGAACTGATTGAAATTATTGATACTACGCCGGATACGGTAATCACATTGACAACCGGACGCAAATTATTAGTAAAAGAAAGTAGACAAGAAGTGAAAAATTTAGTATTATCGTATAAAAGGGCAGTTTTTGCCGATTTATTTAAAATGGATTAAATTTTTCATTGTAATATAGATATTTTGTAATATACAGACTGAAAAGAAGTGGGTGGAAAAGATGGATCTTGCGACTCTCATAGGAATTGTGCTGTGCTTTGGTCTTGTTATCATGGGTATTGTAACCGGTGACCAGGGATTTGGAGCACTTGGTAACTTTGTGGATTTTAAGTCAGTGCTTATTACACTGGGTGGTGCATTTGGTGCTACCATGGTTTCATACAAGATGAGCGACTTTGTTACAGGACTTAAAGGCTTTACGATGGCTATCAAGCAGCGTAAATACGAGCAGACAGAGATAATTAAGAAGATAATTGAGCTTTCCAACGTAGCACGTAAGGAAGGCTTATTGGCGTTAGAGGAGGCTGCAGAGGGGCTTGATGATGCATTTATGAAAAAAGGAATTCTCCTTATTGTAGATGGTACAGAGCCGGACCTTGTAAGAGCAATCCTTGAGACAGAGATTGCGTGCATTGAACAGAGACACAGAAAGGTAATATCCTTCTGGGATACGCTGGCTGCCATGGGACCTGCCTGGGGTATGGTTGGTACCCTTATCGGACTTATCAATATGCTTAAGAACATGTCAGATTCCGGGTCCATTGGACCTAACATGAGTGTTGCCCTTATTACAACACTTTATGGCTCCATGCTTGCCAACTGGATTGCACTTCCGGTTGCCAACAAGCTCCGTTCCAACAATTCAGAAGAGATAACACTTAAAGAGGTTATGATTGAAGGTCTGTTATCAATACAGGCTGGTGAGAATCCTCGTGTAATAGAAGAGAAGCTCAAGTCATTCCTTGCACCTGCAGACCGTAGCAAGTACGGCGATGGTGAAGAAGCCGGAGGTGAGGAGATTAATGGCTAAGAAGAGTGAGGAAGAAAAAGTCAAAACTGATGGGTGGATGAATACATTTTCCGACCTTATGAACCTGCTGCTTTGTTTTTTCGTTCTTCTGTTCTCAATGTCAACAGTTGATGCTGAGAAATTTCAGGAGGTAATAGCTTCTTTTTCTTCAAGCTACAATGTGCTGTCAGGCGGTTCCTCAGGACTAGAGGATGGAATGCTTATAGCAAGCGGTGCCAGCCAGCTTAATGAACTAAGTGAGTATTACACAAGTATGGGCTTAAGCTCCAGTGGTGAGAATACAGATGATATTCAGGAAGCAATTGACAAGCTTTCCCAGGCTGAGATGAATGAGTCTGAGCAGATGGGAGAAGCGATTGAGAATATAATTGATAAGGCGGGGCTGTCAAGCCAGATTGATGTTCAGGTTACCCAGCATTATGTGTGTCTGAATATGAAGGGCGCACTGCTGTTCCAGTCAGCATCAGCAGATTTAACAGCAGATTCTACGGCGGTTCTTGATGAGGTTGGTAATATTCTTATTATGTATGAAGATAACCTTATTGAGATAGAAGGACATACGGATAATATTCCAATTAATTCAGAGAAATATCCAAGTAATGATGTGCTTTCGGATTTTCGTGCACTGGCAGTATTTGATTATCTTGTTCAGAATAAGGGGGTTTCACCTACGAATCTTAAGCATTCAGGACGTGGCGAGTATGACCCGGTGGCATCTAACGATACAGCAGAGGGACGAGCACAGAATAGAAGAGTTGAGATTAAAATATACAATAGCTATAACAGCTGATAGTATGATTTGATAATAGACAGACGAAAGGAACCGGTATTAATCCGGCGCTGGTGGTGATACAATGAAAAAAGGCTTAATGAATGTTATTACTCTTGCACTTGTTTTGGTTAATCTTATTTTGACAGTAATGATGGTATTCACTTTCGTACCGGCAATCAATAAGACCTCCAAGCTGGTAGATAAGATTGGAGCAATAGTAGACCTTAATGCAGGAGGAGAACAGGAAAGCGGAGATGGACAGGTTTCGGTTACAGATATTGCGACTGTGGATGTTAAGTTTTCAACAGATGCGTATACTATTGTGAGCTTGAAATCTGATGCTGACGGCAAGATGCATTATTGCAAATTTGCAGTAACCATAAGTCTTAATTCAAAGGCGAAGGATTATGACACAGTATCTGCATCAATCGATAAAGCAATGAGCATTGTTGCAAGTACCTGTATTGATGCGGTAAGTAACTATACAGCATCCAATATTGACAAAACAACAGTTCAGAATGATATTCTTACAAAGCTTCAGGGCTTGTTTGAGACAGATACAATATGCGGAATCAATCTGGGACAGTACGCTGTTCAGTAGACGACTAATATGTTATACTTGAAAGAAGGTGAGAGAAGATGGGCGAAGTACTTTCGCAGAATGAGATTGATAATCTGCTAAAGGCACTCAGCAGCGGCGAGCTAGATGTCGATGAGATGAAGGGCAGCGAAGAAAAATCTGTTAAGAATTATGATTTTGCCAGACCTGCCAAATTTTCAAAAGAACATCTTCGTACACTTGAGATTATATTTGAACATTACGGAAGACTTTTATCCACCAATCTTCCGGCATATCTTAGAAGGTCAGTTCAGGTTGAGGTTATGAATTCAGAGGCGGTTACGTATTCTGAGTTTTCCAATGCATTGTCTAATCCGGTTTTGCTTGGAGTAATTAATTTTGAACCCTTGGATGGCAATATTGTTATGGAGCTGGCGTCCAATCTTGGCTTTGCTATAGTTGACCGTCTTTTGGGTGGACTTGGAAAGCCGCTGGAAAAAGGACGTGATTTTTCAGAAATTGAGCTGACAATTCTTGAACGAATGTTTAATATATGCGTTAATCTGCTAAGGGAGCCATGGCAGAATGTTTTAAGCATTGTGCCAAGACTTGAACGAATTGAGACTAATTCCCAGTTCGCTCAGATTATTTCGCCAAGTGAAATGATAGCAATTGTTACAATAAGCATGAAGATAGGCGATGTTGAAGGTTTGATGAACATCTGTCTTCCATATATAGTGCTTGAGCCGGTAATGGATAAGCTTAATACCAAATACTGGTTCTCAACAATGCAGAATAAAGATGTTAATACCTATGAGGATGCCATATCCTCATTGATATCCAAGGCCAGAATTCCTGTTAAAGCGGTACTTGGTACAAGTTCCATCTCAGTTAATGATTTCCTTAATCTGAGCATTGGAGATATTATTAGACTTGATACCAAGATGGACGAGGAACTGGATGTATATGTAGGTAATATTAAGAAATTTACAGCACTGCCTGGTTCTTCCAATGAGAATTATGCAGTCAGGCTGACTCAGATATTGAGAGGAGACGAATAAAAGATGGATGGAATGTTATCACAGGACGAGATTAATGCTTTATTAGCTCAGGCCAATCTTGGTGATTCAGATAGCACGGCTGATAATCCTGCTGACATTGAAGATACGCCGCCAGCAGCTAATGCGTCCGGAGACAATAATGAGACATTAACAGATGAACAGAAGGATGCCATCGGAGAGATATCCAATATCAGTATGGGTACAGCAGCAACAACTCTCAGTACTCTTCTTAATCAGACTGTTAACATCACAACCCCACAGGTAACATATCTGACCTGGGATGATTTAGCAGATTCATATGACAGACCTTGTGTTTTTCTGCAGATATCATATACAGCTGGTCTTGATGGCAATAACGTTCTGGTACTCAGGGAACGGGATGTTAAGATAATTACAGACCTTATGATGGGTGGCGAAGGAGTTGCAAGTGATGACCCTATTGGGGAACTTCACCTCAGTGCTATTGGTGAGGCAATGAACCAGATGATGGGCTCTGCGGCTACGTCAATGTCATCCATGCTTGGTAAAAAAATCGATATCAGTCCACCGGTTGCCAATCTGGTAGACCTGAATGAGAGTCAGGAGCATGATAAGCTGCCGGCGTTCCTTAAGACCAAATTTGTTAAGGTATCATTCAGAATGACTATTGGTTCACTGATTGACAGTGAGATAATGCAGCTATATCCTTTTGATTTCGCACAGAATCTTTATGAGACCTTCAGCCAGGGCGTACTTGGTGGAGGAGATAGCGATGCTGATGAGGAGCTAGAGATTCCGGAGATGGCAGCATCACCTGGAGAACAGGCGCCTTCCCAGGGCATGAATCAGCAGGCTATGCCACAACAGGAGATGCCTCAGGGACAACCAATGCCGGGCTATGGAATGCCACAACAGGGAATGCCAATGCCGGGTTATGGAATGCCACAGCAGGGAATGCCGATGCCGGGCTACGGAATGCCAATGTATGGACAGCCAATGCCGGGATATGGAATGCCACAGCAGGATAATGTTAATGTACAGCCAGCAGCGTTTCAGCCGTTTACAGGTATGCAGAACATACAGGGACATGAGAACATAGATTTGATTATGGATGTTCCACTGGAAGTAACGGTTGAGCTTGGAAGAACCACCAAGTCAATTAAAGATATTTTGGAGTTCGCTCCGGGAACCATCGTAGAGCTTAATAAAATAGCCGGAGAGCCTATAGATGTGCTTGTTAATGGCAAATATGTAGCACGAGGAGAGGTTGTTGTCATTGAAGAAAGCTTCGGTGTAAAAATAACTGAGATAATCAAGTAAAAAATAGTAGGAAAAATATAATTAATATTGTATAATATAACTTATTAGAAGCATTAAATTAATGATTGGAGAGATAAAGGTATGGCAAAGAATATTTTAATATGCGATGATGCAGCGTTCATGAGGATGATGATTAAGGATATCCTTAGCAAGAACGGCTATACTGTAGTTGGAGAAGCAGAGAATGGGGCGAAGGCAGTTGATAAGTATGCTGAACTTAAGCCTGATCTTGTGCTGATGGATATAACAATGCCTGAGATGGATGGAATTCAGGCCCTTAAGAAGATTAAGGAATATGATGCCGGTGCCGCAGTTATTATGTGTTCTGCAATGGGACAGCAGGCAATGGTTATTGAATCAATTCAGTCAGGAGCAAAGGACTTTATTGTTAAGCCTTTCCAGGCAGACAGAGTTCTTGAAGCTGTTAGAAAAGTAGTAGGATAATATGATTACTGTATCAGTTATGGACAACAGCATTGCCCAGTTTATTACAGTCACTCTTATATTTATACTGGTTCTTGCTATTACATATTTTACAACCAGATGGATAGGCTCATATCAGAAGAAACAGATATCACATGGCAATATCAAGATAATAGAGAGCCTCAGGCTGTCTAATAATAAGGTGCTTGAGATTGTTAAGACAGGTGATAAGTGTTTTCTTATAGCTGTCTGTAAGGATACGGTAACAACAATTGGTGAGATTAACGAGGATACACTTGAGTTGACTGATACTTCAAAAGCTGAATCATTCAGTTCTATATTTAACAGATTTAAAATATCACATGATGATGAGGATGAGACAGAAGATGAAGAAAAGTAAGCTTTTTTCAAAAATCATTAAGTTGGCTGTCATGCTCGTTATGGTGCTTTTGATTACCTCACGTTATCAGGTTAGTGTTAAAGCTACAGAGCAGACAACACAGGAGACTACAACAGCAGATAGCTCCAGCAATTTAACAATTGGAATATCAGCAGGAGATGGAAGTGACCTTGCAAATGTTTTACAGATAATGCTTGTATTAACTGTAATTGCACTGGCACCTTCCATTCTTATTATGCTTACATCCTTTACAAGAATAATAATTGTTCTGCATTTTACAAGAGCAGCTCTTGGAACGCAGACAGCACCGCCTAACCAGATTCTGATTGGGCTTTCGCTTTTTCTGACGTTTTTTATTATGGCTCCAACCTTTCAGACAGTGTACAAGGATGCAATTGTTCCTTTATCCAATAGTGAGATAAGCGCCGAAGAGGCGTATGATGTTGGTATTGAACCAATACGTGATTTTATGTTTGAACAGACCAATACCAAGGATATTCGTATGTTCATGGAGATTGCCAATATTACAGATGCAGAGGATTACGACGATATTCCTACATATGTTCTGATACCAAGCTTTATTGTCAGTGAACTTAGAATTGCGTTTATAATAGGATTTTTGATATACATTCCTTTTATAATTATAGATATGGTTGTAGCATCGGCATTGATGTCAATGGGTATGATGATGCTGCCGCCTACAACAATTTCCCTGCCATTTAAGATATTGTTATTTATTATGGCAGACGGATGGGATTTGATAATTGGCAATCTTGTCAAATCATTTTATTAGCAAAGGACAGAACAGATATGACAGAACAACAGGTTATAGATATAACCAGAAGAGCTTTATTTCTTATTGTTGAATGTTCAGCTCCCCTACTGATTATTTCTCTTGTGGTAGGTCTGATTATCAGTATCTTTCAGACACTTACATCTATTCAGGAGCAGACACTTACTTTTGTTCCCAAAATTGTTGCCGTATTTGTCGGTGTCATGATTTTCGGGTCCTGGATTATGAATAATATAGTAGATTTTATGACTGAACTCTGGTCAAATTTTGGTACATACATCGGGCGTTGATAGCCCCATGGATTTAGGCGGGTGCTGTTATGTTGAATTATGAAGTAGCTTTGAATTACTGGGAAGTTTTTCTTCTTGTTTTGGTACGTATTGCTAGCTTTGTATATACGGCACCATTTTTTAATATGTCAAATACACCACAGAGAACCAAGCTTGGACTGGCTTTTTTTATGTCAATTATTGTGTTTACACTGATACCTGACAGAACGCTGGTATATACAGGTATTCTTGATTACGCTGTGCTTGTTATAAAAGAAAGTATTATTGGACTGCTTATTGGATTTGTCAGCAATGTATGTATACAGACCATTACATTTGCGGGACATATTATTGATACAAGTATTGGTCTTTCCATGGCCACAATGTATGACCCTACCTTGCATGATCAGGTTAGTATTTCCGGTACATTTTATTATTACACGGTCTTTCTTCTCCTTATTGTATCAGGTATGTATCAGTTCCTTATATCCGCAATTGTAGACAGCTATACAATTATTCCACTGAATGGGCTTGTAATTAACTCAGCCCTGTATGATTCATTTTTAAAGGTAATATCTAATTATTTTATCATTGGATTTAGAATTGCCCTGCCGGTATTTGCAGCATTGATGCTGCTTAATGTTATTCTTGGTATTTTTACCAAGGTTGCATCACAGCTTAATATGTTTGCAGTTGGTATTCAGCTTAAGCTGCTTTTAGGCTTTGCAATTATGTATCTGACTGTATCAATGCTTCCATCTGTATCAACCTTTGTTTTATCAATGATGAAGGCGGCAGTAAAGGGTATTGCAGGAGGTCTTACATGATAAGATATAACCTGCAGTTCTTTGCCAAGGATGGTCCCGGCGGTGAAAAAACAGAACCGGCTACCGCCAAAAAACTTAAAGAAGCAAGGGATAAAGGACAGGTTGCCAAAAGCCAGGATTTAAGTGGCTCGGTTATACTGCTTGCTTTTTTTATTGTTCTTAAGGTATACGTAGGAACGATGGGAACGCAATTTCTTGAACAGTTCAATTCTTCATATATAAAAATTGGTGAATTGAGTGGTACTGATATAGAGCTTGGTGAGATTGGAGCCTATATGAGAAATATAACCAATGATGCCATGAGAGATATGCTGGTGATTATGCTGCCGATTCTCATTGTAGGCTTTGGACTGGGTATTCTTGTTAATGTTGTTCAGGTTGGCATGAAACCGTCACCGGAGGCAATGAAACCCAAGGGGGATAAATTTAATCCCATTAATGGATTTAAAAGAGTTTTTTCGGTAAGAACACTTGTTCAGTTCGTTAAACAGCTGCTTATTATTGCAGTATGTGTTCTTGTTACATATAACAGACTTAAGAATAAAATAGGCATTATTTTGAATCTGTATGATGTATCGCTGACAGCAGCGATTGTCAATATGGGTGAGTTGATTCTTGACCTTGGAGTTACAATCAGTATTGTGTATCTCATTGTTGGTATTGCGGATTTCATATTTGAAAAGTTGAAATTCCGTGAAGACATGAAGATGACCAAACAGGAGATTAAGGATGAATGGAAGGATACCGAGGGTAGTCCTGAGGTAAAATCAAGCCAGAAGCGAAGAATGCAGGAAGCGTCCAGAAGGCGTATGATGGCTGCAGTGCCGGAGGCAGATGTTGTAATTACCAACCCGACGCATTTTGCAGTAGCTCTTAAATACGAGCCTAATTCAGGCAAGGCACCAATAGTTGTTGCCAAGGGTGAGGACTATGTTGCCTTAAAGATTAAGGAAAAGGCCAGAGAGGCTGAGGTGGAAATTGTGGAGAACAAGCCTCTTGCCAGAATGCTGTATTACAATGTTGAGCTTGGAATGGAGATACCTTCAGAGTTGTATCAGGCAGTCGCCGAGGTACTTGCTTTTGTATGGAAGCTTAAGAATAAGCTATAAAATAAGACAGGAGGAACGAAGATGAAATTTAAAAAGACTGATATTTTTATCGGCATATATCTTATGACTGCGATTTTAAGTCTTTTCTTAAACGTTCCGTCCTGGCTTCTTGATATACTTATGGCTTTTAACATTACAGTTGCAATGATTATTCTTTTTACTGCAATGTATTCAAAGGATGTACTGGATTTACAGTCCTTTCCTACAATGCTTTTGTTCACAACCATATTCAGAATAGGTCTTAACGTATCATCTACCAAGCTGATTCTGAAAAATGGCTATGCAGGTAAGGTTGTATCCTCTTTTGGACAGTTTGTAGGTGGAAATAATCTTGTAATTGGATTTATTGTATTTATTATTCTTATTATTGTTCAGTTTGTAGTTATCAACAAGGGTTCTGAACGAGTTGCTGAGGTAACAGCAAGATTTACGCTGGATGCAATGCCTGGTAAGCAGATGGCAATTGATGCCGATTTGAATACCGGAGCAATTACAGATAAAGAGGCAAAGGCAAGACGAGAGAAGATTCAGCAGGAATCATCATTCTTCGGAGCTATGGATGGTGCTACCAAGTATGTTAAAGGAGATGCTACAGCAGGCCTTATAATTACGGCAATTAATCTTGTTGGTGGACTTATTCTTGGAATGACCTCAAGAGGAATGCAGTTTCAGGAGGCACTTGCTGCCTATGCACTTCTTACAATTGGTGACGGACTGGTAAGCCAGATTCCTTCCCTTATGATATCTCTTTCATCAGGTATTATTGTAACCAAGGCATCTAAGGATGTGGATATGCCGGAGGAGATGGTTACAGAGCTGTTTACAACTCCTAAGGTTCTTATGATTGTTGGAGCAGTCATGGCATTTCTTGGAATAGTTACACCACTTCCGTGGTATGTCTTTATTCCGCTTGGAGTAGGTCTTTTATTTATTGGAATTACGGCCAACAGAAAATCCGAAATCGAGGCAGTTGAGGCTGAGACGGAGGGCGGGGATATGGATGCTCAGGAGATTCGTAAGCCTGAGAATGTTGTATCTCTTTTGCAGGTTGACCCTATTGAGCTGGAATTTGGATATGGAATTATTCCGCTTGCTGATGTTAACCAGGGCGGAGACCTGCTTGACAGAGTTGTTATGATAAGACGCCAGGTTGCACTTGAACTTGGTACAGTTGTGCCTATAATAAGATTAAGAGATAATATTCAGCTGAATCCTAATCAGTATATTATTAAGATAAAGGGAATTCAGGTAAGCGAGGGTGAGATTTTGTTTGACCACTACATGGCCATGAATCCAGGCTTCGTTGAGGAGGAGATTACAGGTATTCCAACCTTTGAACCATCCTTCCACCTTCCTGCTATATGGATTACGGAGAATCAGCGAGAACGTGCAGAATCCTTGGGATATACAGTAGTTGACCCACCATCAATCATTGCTACACATCTTACTGAGGTTATTAAGTCACATATTGCAGAGCTCCTTACAAGACAGGATACACAGAATCTTATTAATAACCTGAAGGAGAACAACCCAACACTTGTGGAAGAGCTTGTTCCAAAGCTTATGGGTGTTGGCGAGATTCAGAAGGTTTTACAGAACCTTCTTGCAGAGGGAATATCCATAAGAGATTTGCTTACGGTTTTTGAGACACTGGCAGACCATGCAGGAACAACAAGAGATACGGATATTCTTACTGAGTATGTAAGACAGAGCCTTAAAAGAGCAATATCCAGCAAATTCTTTTCTGCCAATGATACTACATCCGTGGTTACTCTTGACCCAACTCTTGAGCAGGAGATTATGGGGTCTGTTAAGCAGACGGAACAGGGCGGATATATTAATATGGCGCCGGACAGAATTAAGCAGATTATGGCTTCGGTGGAGACCGAGATTAAGAAGCTTGAGGACCAGGGCAAGGCTCCAATTATTATAACTTCTCCAATTGTAAGAATGTATTTTAAGAAAATGACAAGTGACTACTTTAAAGATTTGGTAGTTATATCGTATAATGAAGTAGAATCCAATGTGGAATTACAGTCAGTAGGGATGGTGACGGCATAAGATGATAGTGAAAAAATACAAAGCGGCAACTGAAACTGAGGCTGTTATGCAGGCAAAAGAGGAACTGGGTGCCAACGCAGTTGTTCTAAACGTTAAGAATATGAAACAGCGTGGAATAGCAAAAATGTTTAAAAAGGACTATGTTGAGATAACAGCTGCGCTTGAAGAAAAGGAATTTGCACAGAATGTTAACAGCCGTAAGCCTGTTTTTGAGGTTAAGACAGATAGTAACTCTGGGGTGACATCCAAACCCAAAATAGACCTGAGAGCAGGGGATACAATAGCCACAGGCAGAGAGACTGCTGATTCAGATGCCATTGAGAAGAAGCTTGACAGTCTTCATACTATGCTGCGTAATCAGGCGGTAAGGGAAGAAAAAGAAGAACAGGATGCAAAAAATAATGAGGGAAAAACTCCGGTTAATCCCGAAAGAAAAAATGTTAATACAGTTAATTTTAAATCTCTTAAGCTTATATATAACAAGCTGCTTGAAAATGAAGTTGATGAAAAATATGCTAATGCCATAATTAACGATATAGAAAATTCCCTTAAAAAGGAATCTAATCTTGACAGCATACTGGCATCTGTGTATCAGAAAATAATTCTTAAGCTGGGTGAGGCACAGACAATAGGCAATGATGACAGAAAAAAAGTTGTCTTTTTCATTGGACCAACAGGCGTTGGCAAGACTACTACAATTGCCAAGCTTGCCTCTAACTTTAAACTGAATTATAATAAAAAAATAGCAATGATTACAGCTGATACATACAGAATTGCAGCAGTTGAACAGCTTAATACATATGCAAGCATTCTGGATGTGCCTGTGAGTGTAATATATACACCTTCTGAGATAACAGAAAGTATAGGTGAACTGACTGATTTTGACCTTATCTTTGTTGATACAGCAGGACGCTCTCATAAGAACGAGACCCAAAGAGCAGAGATTGTAGAAATGGTTAACAATGTTATTAATTCAGATTTGAATGTGGATGTTGAGGTGTATCTGGTATTAAGTGTTACCACCAAGTATAAGGATCTTGTTAACATTACAGATGCTTATGAAGAAATTAAGGGTTATAAGCTGCTTTTTACCAAGCTGGATGAGACAACCACACTTGGCAATATCCTTAATGTCAGATGCCATACAGGTGCGTCACTGTCATATACAACCTACGGACAGAATGTACCGGATGATATAGAGAATATAGATGTTCAGAAGCTTGCCAAACATCTTTTGGGAGGCGAGTAAATGGACCAGGCAGAAAAACTCAGAGCAATAATTAAACAGCAGAATCAGGTTAATGTGTCTAATGCCAGGATAATTACAGTTACAAGTGGTAAGGGCGGAGTTGGCAAATCCAGTACAGCAATTAATCTTGCCCTACAGTTTAGACGAAAGGGCAAGAAGGTTATTATCTTTGATGCGGATTTCGGACTGGCCAATATAGAGGTTATGTTTGGAGTGATTCCCAAATTCACACTTGCGGACCTTATGTTTCGTGGAAAAGAACTGAAGGATATTATTACTGAAGGCCCGGAGGGCGTTATGTTTGTATCGGGTGGTTCAGGAGTTGCAAGACTTGTTAACCTTGACCATGAGCAGGTTAAAAGAATGGTATATAAGATGTCAGAGCTTGAAACTCTGGCAGATGTAATAATAATTGATACAGGCGCAGGAATATCTCAAAGCGTTTTGGAATTTGTTGCATCAAGTCCGGAGGTGCTTCTGGTAACAACACCGGAGCCAACCTCTATTACAGACTCTTATGCGCTTCTTAAAGCCCTTGCAATGTTTCCCGGCTTTGACAGGGATGCAACAAAGGTAAAGATAATAGCCAATAAGGTGGCAACAGCGGCGGAAAGCAGAAATATATATGATAAGCTGTCAGCAGTAGTCGGAAGATTCCTTAATATTAAGCTTGAATTTATGGGAGCTGTTCCTCAGGATAATGCAATTACCAAGGCAATTATGAAACAGAAGCCGGTATCACTGGTATATCCTAATGCGGCAGCATCAACAGCATACTCCAATATATGTACAAGGCTTGTTGAGGGCGAGGCTGCAGTTCCACATCAGAAAAAGGGTGTGGCAAGATTTTTCAGTAATGTATTTGGTTTTCATCACAGATTCTAGGTGGGAGGTTTAACTGATGATTAATAAATTAATATCCGAGGGAGCCAAGATAGAGTTTCGAGAGATCCTGACACCGGATGAAGAGGACAGCGGTAAAAAGTCCAATGTGTATGTAAGCCAGATTTTTGACTTTTGTGATAACGGAGACCTTAAGGTGGCAATGCCGATTTTTAAGGGAAGGCTGATTCCCCTTGCCAAAAATGAAACCTATGACACTTTTTTTTATACATCCAAGGGACTGTATCACTGCCGCGCAGTTGTAGTTGAGAGATATAAAAGCGGCAATATCTACGCTATGGAAATCAGACTTAAAACAGAGCTTCAGAAATTCCAAAGACGTCAGTATTACAGACTTGAGAAAACGCTGCAGCTTATGTATGCAGAGTTGTCTGAGCAGGATTATGACCAGATACTTGAGACAAGAAAGTTTCCAGAGAGCCTTAAGGATATGGGAGTGTATGAAGAAGGCAATACACTGGATATCAGTGGTGGTGGAATGAGATTTGTTGGACGTAAAAAAGTTGATTCTGGCAAAAAAATGCTGGTTATTTTTGATATTAACGGGGATAACGTTCAGACTAAATTCAGGCTTCCGGCAAGGGTTATTATGTCCTTTGAAATTCCAACCCGTGCCAATCGGTTTGAGCATAGAATAGAGTTTGAGAACATATCAAGAGAATACCGGGATATTCTTATTAAATACATATTTGAAGAGGAACGCAAAATAAGAAAAAAAGTCAGATAATCCACATATATGACTTTAGGAGTATAATATGGGAAGAAAATTTTTGATAATTGATGATTCTGCACTTATGAGAAGAGTAATATCTGATATAATAAAGCAGAACAGCGAATATGAAGTATTGGATACAGCTGGCAACGGACTTGAAGGTCTGGACAGGCTTATAGCACATCCGTCATATTATGACCTGATTATTCTTGATATTAACATGCCGAAGATGAATGGTCTGGAGATGCTTGAAGCACTGTCACGCAACCACATGCATGAGACAGTTGTGGTAGTAAGTACGGTTGCCAAAGAAGGAGCCAAAGAAACTCTTAAGGCACTGGAGCTTGGCGCAGTGGATTTCCTTACCAAACCGGAGAACTTTTATGAGGTAAAGGGTACAGGATTTAGAGATAATCTTTTATCCTTAATTGATGTGGTTACAGGTGCTGATATTAACAGACAGCTTATTAGCAAGCCAGTTATAACAGGAACTGTCAAGCCTCAGGAACTAAAGCTTAATAATACAGCCGGGATTGCCAGAGCTGCAAAGGAATTAAAGCCTCTTCCTAAGGGCAGTAAAAAGCTTGTGGCAATTGCATGTTCAACAGGAGGTCCCAAATCTCTTCAGCAGGTAATACCGTTGCTTCCGGAGAATCTTGATGCAGGAGTTGTACTTGTACAGCATATGCCAAAGGGGTTCACGGCTTCCCTCGCAGCGAGACTTAATACTCTTAGTAAGGTAACTGTAACGGAGGCTGCTAATGGAGATGTAATTGAGAAAGGACATGTGTATATCGCTCCTGGAGGAATGCATATCCGCGTTGTCAGAAAGGGTGACAGATATGTTATTCAGTATGATGACGGACCATCAAGAGAGGGTCTTAAGCCTTGTGCCAATATTATGTATGAATCGCTTACTAATACCAGTTATGACGAGATAACCTGTGTTGTTCTTACTGGAATGGGTGCAGATGGAACCAAGGGAATTCAAGCCCTGTCAGATGCACATAAGAGAATACATGTTATAAGTCAGAGTGCCGACACCTGCGTTGTCTATGGAATGCCAAGAACAATAGCAGAAGCAGGATTGTCAGATGAAGTTCAACCGCTTGATTTAATAGCGGAAAGTATAATAAAGAACGTGGGGGTATCTTAAATGGACGTTAGCCAGTATTTAGAGATTTTCGTCGAGGAGACCAGAGAACATCTTCAGAGTCTTAATGAGAACATACTCATCCTTGAGAAAGAACCGGAGAACAAAGATACAATTAATGAAATCTTCCGTGCTGCCCATTCATTAAAGGGTATGGCAGGAACAATGGGATACAAGAGAATGCAGACATTGACTCATGATATGGAGAATGTATTTTCTGAGGTCCGTAATGACAAGATGAAGGTTACTTCAGAGCTTGTCGACATATTATTCCAGTGTCTGGATGCACTTGAGGCATATCTGGATAATATAGTTAATACACAGGATGAAGGCACTGATGACAATGCCCAGATTATTAAGCTGCTTAATGATTTCCTTAATGGACAGGCAGCGACACCTGCACCAGCTGCAGCACCAGCACAGACTGAGACTGTCAAGGCAGCACCTGCAGGCATGAATGACAGCTTCCAGGGAGTTGTATATGCTGATTTTGAGCGTCATGCAATTGAAGAGGCCGCTGTTAAGAACCTTAATGTATACGGAGTAGTTGTTCATGTTGACCCTAACTGTATTCTTAAGGCAGCGAGAGCGTTTCTTGTATTTAAGAATCTTGAAGAAGTTGGAGAGATAATCAAATCTATTCCTTCAACACAGGATATTGAAGATGAGAAATTTGACTTTGATTTCAAAATGTTTATTGTTACAGCAGAATCTCTTGATAAGGTGCTTGCTGTAGTTAAGAATGTTTCAGAGATTAGGGATGCTTATGGAGAAGTAATTAAGCTTGATACTGCTGCTCAGGACAAGCAGACAGCAGTTGAGACTGCAGAGCAGCATTCAGATGAGAAGAAAGAGTCTCATCCGGCACCTGCAGCAGGCAATAAACCGGCAGCGCAGACTAAGAACAAAACTGTTGCCAATCGTTCTGTCAGAGTTGATATTGAGAAGCTTGACGTGCTGATGAATCTTGTCAGTGAGCTTATTATTGCCAAGAATGGTCTTGTGTCAGCAAGTACATCGGATCAGGATCAGCATACACAGAACTTTAATGAGCAGATTGAATACCTTGAAAGAGTTACAACCAATCTTCATGAATCAGTTATGAATGTGCGAATGGTTCCAATTGAAACTGTTGTTAACAGATTCCCAAGAATGATTCGTGACCTGAGTAAGAAGCTTGATAAGAAAATGGAACTGTATATGACAGGTGAAGAGACAGAGCTTGACCGTACAGTTATTGATGAGATAGGTGATCCTCTTATGCATCTTTTACGTAATTCAGCTGACCATGGTATTGAATCAGCAGAAGAGCGACGTGCAGCCGGCAAGAGTGATACAGGTACAATATTCCTTAATGCTTATCAGGATGGTAATAACGTTGTTATCGAAGTTGGAGATGATGGCGGTGGAATTAATGTTGAGAAGGTTAGAGACAAGGCTATTGAGAAGGGTACAATTACCGCTGAACAGGCTGAGACAATGACTGATAAGGATATTATAGACCTTTTGTTCAGACCAAGCTTTTCAACCTCAGAAAAGATTACAGATGTATCAGGAAGAGGTGTTGGTCTTGATGTTGTTAAGTCCAAGATTGAGGCACTTGGTGGAGATGTAGAATGTAAGACGGTTCTGGGAGAGGGTTCTACCTTTACAATCAGACTTCCTCTTACGCTTGCAATTATCCAGGCGCTTATGGTTGAGATTGGAAAAGAGCAGTACGCTATATCTCTTGGTTCAATTCAGACGGTTGAAGATATTATGCCTGAGGAAATCAAATTCGTACAGGGCAAGGAGGTTATCAACCTTAGAGGAAGTGTTATTCCTCTTATTAGAATGGCAGAGGTACTTGACCTTCCAGCTACTGACACAGAAAGTGAAAGCCTGACCGTTGTTATTATTAAGAAGGGTGATAAGCAGGCAGGTCTTGTTGTTGACAATCTTATTGGACAGATGGAAATAGTAATTAAGTCACTTGGTAAATATATTCGTATTAACAAGATGATAAGTGGTGCCACTATCCTTGGTGATGGTGATGTTGCACTTATTATTGATGCTAATGCAATATTATAGAAATGGGGGTATGAGAAATGGAAGAATTAACAGCACAGAATACAAAGGTAGCGACTTCTACCTCCAAGCAGTACATTGTGGTTAAAATCGATAATGAGCAGTATGGTATCAATATTAAGTACGTAGATAATATTGTAAGAATGCAGAAAATAACCAGAGTTCCAAAGGCACAGGACTATTTTACAGGAGTTATTAACCTTCGTGGTGAAATAATACCTGTGATGAGTATGAGAAGAAAATTTGGTCTTGCCGATGATGAGGTTACAAGTACAACCAGAATTATTATTGTTAAGCCTGAACAGCAGGCCATGGTAGGAATCCTTGTTGATTGTGTAAGAGAGGTTGTTACACTTGATGAAGGCGATATAGAGAAGAACAATGTTGGTACAAGTGATGATGGACAGGTATATATCAGTGCAATAGGCAAGTATAATGATGAACTGATATCACTGCTTAATCTTTTATCTCTTATCACTGATAAAGAACCGGCATAGGACTTTAGTTAAAGGATTGGAGAGAGCCTGATGGGAAAAATCAAACTTGAAGCACTTGATGATACTCAATATGATGTGCTTAAGGAAATAGGTAATATAGGGGCTGGCAATGCAACCACTGCTTTGGCACAGCTTGTTAACGAAAAAATCGATATGAGTGTTCCGAGAGTTGAGCTTGTTCAGTTCGATAAAATTGCTAATCTCATAGGCTCTGAGGATACTATTTTAGTGGGGATTTTGCTGGGACTTGAGGGTGACATTAATGGAATGATGATGTTTCTTTTGGATGAACCGTCAGCACATAATCTTGTAAATGCATTGATGCATAATCCTCGAGAGAAAAATGACCCATTTACTGATATGGAGCTTTCTGCTCTTAATGAAATGGGTAATATTATCGCAGGAGCGTATCTGTCAGCTCTATCAGGGCTTACAGGACTTACAATTTCTCCTACGGTTCCAAGCATGGGCATTGATATGGCGGGAGCACTGCTAAGCGTACCTGCTATAGAATATGGCAAAATAGGGGATAAAGTACTTCTTATTCAGACACAGTTTGGCGAGCAGGAATTGATTAATGGTTATTTTGTAATGGTTCCTGAGCTTGATTCATATGATAAGATACTTTCTTCACTGGGAATCTAGCAGGGGAGTGCTTCTTAATTGAAGCGTTAATTGTAATGGGAGATATGATTAAAGTTGGAATGGCGGACCTTAATGTATGTCAGGCACCGGATGCGCTCACAACACTTGGACTTGGTTCATGTATTGGTGCATGTGTATATGACCCGGTAACCAAGATTGCCGGAATGGTACATTATATGCTGCCGGACAGCACAAGAATTAAGAATAATGACAATAAAGCCAAATTTGGCGATACAGGTATTGTCAGTGTCATAGAGAAAATGGAAGCACTTGGAGCAGTTAGAAGCAGAATGGTTGCAAAGATTGCCGGAGGAGCCAGAATGTTTGCGCTGTCTTCAGGTGTTAATCTTCCAAGCCTCAATGTCGGGGACAACAACATTGAAGCAGCAAAAAATAATTTCAATAAGCTTGGAATTAAAATAATCGCAGATGATACGGGACTTAACTATGGACGTACAATAGAGTTCTATGCAGAAGACGGAAGCCTTAAAATAAAAGCCGTTGGAAAAGAACCTAAAATTATTTGACAGAATGTGGTGATGGTTATGGAAAAGGAATATAAATATTTACCAGCGATTATATCATTATCTGCAGCACTCGTAATCAGTATTGTTCTTATAATTAGAAGAGCAGCTTCTTTGAAGTTTCTGATTCTGGTGCTTGCTTTTTTACTGGGATTCTATATTATTGGTTCCATTTTCAGAGCAGTTTTGATTCATACACGAACCAAAGAAGAAGATAAGGAGCCTGAGAATACCTCAGAGGGTGAGATGGAGGATGTTTCTACAGGCAATGACGATAACAAGGATAATAACTAATGATTCTGCCAGATGACAGATGAAAGAGAGCTGATATATAGATGGATGAAAAAGCCAGAAAGAAACTTTGGGACGCATATACGGCCAGAAAGACCCCTGAGATAAGGGAACAGATAATAGTTGAATATGCACCATTAGTTAAGCTTGTAGCAGGCAGGCTTAGTATGTATCTTGGCTATAATGTGGAATATGAGGACCTTGTAAGCTATGGTATTTTTGGCTTGATAGATGCCATTGACAAGTTTGAGCCAGGCAAGAATGTTAAATTTGAGACCTATGCAAGCTTGAGAATTAGAGGCGCAATTCTTGACCAGATACGAAAAATGGACTGGATTCCACGTTCGGTCAGACAAAAACAGAAGAAAATAGATGCTGCATGTTCTAAGCTTGAGTCGGCCAATGGCAAATGTGCCACTGATGAAGAGATAGCCCAGGAGCTTGAAATGTCAGTTGATGATTTGTATACATGGCAGGGTCAGACAAAAGTAACTAACCTGATATCACTTGATGAATTCGTGGAGCAGGGCAGCGAAATGCAGATGGACCCGGCAGGCAATTCTCATTTTGAACAGCCGGAAAAGGTTGTGGAGAAAGAAGAGCTTACAAAGATGATAAGTGCTGCACTGCAGCAGCTTACAGAAAAGGAATCAAAGGTTGTCATGCTGTATTATTATGAGGATATGACACTTAAGGAGATAAGCAGTGTACTTGAGGTATCGGAATCCAGAGTATCACAGCTTCATACAAAAGCGCTTGCCAAGATGAAAAAACAGCTTGGAGGCTACATGAATATTTTAACAGATTAGGAGTATCCAATTTATGAACAGAAATGGTTTTTTTCAGCTGGAGAATAAAGATGATGGATTGTATCTTAATGTTTATCCTGCTGTGGAAGACGGAAGAGGATTAACACTTGAGGATGTAATCGTATGTCTAGATAAAAAGAATGTTGCTTACGCCAATGTGGTTGAATTAAGACGTGCGTATGAAACCGCATATAATGGGCAGCCTGCTAAAATTTCAGATACAGTTATAGTGCCATATTCAGGATGGTGTGAATATGGAACACAAAATGATGGAATGAAACTTCAGATGGTAATATATCCGGGTATGAAGGATATGCCTGAGGTAACCTGTGAAGAGATAATGTCTGACCTTTCACATATGAAGGTTAAGTATGGTATTGATGAGGAAGGTATCAAAGAGCTGGTTGAGAATAAAGCATATTTTGAGCTAAAAACAATTGCAACAGGAACAGACCCTGTGGATGGTTACGATGCAGTTCTGAAATATAATTTTAATCCGGAGCTGACGGCAAAGCCTAAAGTACGAGATGATGGAACGGTTGATTTTCATCAACTGGACATGATTAACCATGTATCTGAGGGTGATGTAGTTGCGCAGATAACACCGGAGAATCCTGGAACACCGGGAACTAATATATATGGTGCACCTGTTAAACCTAAGAAGGTATACAGAAAATCATTTAAATACAGCCGTAATCTCAAGGTATCTGATGATGGAACCCAGCTTATTACGCTTGTAACAGGGCATGTGACCCTGGAGGGCGATAAAATATTTGTATCCGATGAATATGAGATTAAGACTGATGTTGATACCACAACAGGTGATATTCAGTATGATGGTAATGTAAGAATTCGAGGAAATGTTATTGCAGGATTTAAGGTTAATGCAACTGGAAATGTTACTGTAGACGGTGTGATTGAAGGTGCAGAGATTGTTGCAGGCGGTAACATTATTCTACAGCGTGGAATTCAGGGCATGAATAAAGGAATTCTTAAAGCAGACGGCAATATTGCGGCTTCTTTTATAGAGAATGCTACGGTTATTGCAGGTGGAGATATAGATACAGATGCAATTATGCATAGTCGTGTTAACGCGAGAGGAAGCATTGAGGTTCATGGCAAGAATGGTTATCTCATTGGAGGTATGGTTCGTGCCGGTATTACTCTTACAGCCAAGACAGTGGGTTCAGATATGGGTACAACAACAGTTATTGGCGTGGGAACAGACCCAGAGCTGGTAAGCAGAATTGAACAGTTGCGTAAGGATTTAACCAAGACAGCGCAGGACAAACAAAAGCTTGCGCAGATAGTTGAGCTGCTTCGTAAGAAAAAAGAAGTAGAAGGCAAGCTGGATTCTGTAAAAACTGAGCTTATGCAGAAAACAATGAAAAATATGATTCTTATGGAACAGTCATTGAAGGCAATGAAGGAAGAATATACAAAGAATTCTGCACTTGCCCATGAGAATGCCAATGCCAGAATTAAGATAACCGGGTCCATTTATCCGGGAGTGAAAATAGAATTTGGAGACCGGAGTCTTTTTATAAGGGATAAAAATGATTATTGCCAATACGTTAAAAAAGGACTTGATATTGTAAAGATTAA
Organism: uncultured Butyrivibrio sp.; assembly: GCA_964441705.1. GTDB lineage: Bacteria > Bacillota > Clostridia > Lachnospirales > Lachnospiraceae > Eshraghiella. Next base: position 1,953 of record CAYTWF010000021.1, on the reverse strand, counting down.
TCTGTAACATATATTCGGGTATAGAAGGAGAGGGTACTATGAGACCAGTAGATTATACTGCTGCAATCGGAAGGACACAGGATATATCACCGATTAAGCAGGCTGAAGATGCCAGACCTATGGTAGAACAGCAGAATATTACACAGAGTATCGAGAAACAGGTTGAAGCCAGACCTGAGCGGGTATATGAAAGAGAAGAGGCTGATAAGCCGGGAAAATTTGATGCAAGTCAGGGTGGACGTGGTACATATCAGGAAAGCAATAGAAAGAGAAAAGAAAAAAAAGAAGAAGACGGGAAGGTCATTATCAAAGGCCATGCAACTTTTGATGTGAAAATTTAGAGGATAAAATAATGACAGGTTTAGAAGTTGTTTTACTATTAATTGGATTAATAGTTATCGTAGCAAGCTTTGTATTTTCATCGGGAAAGGATGGAGAAACCTCAAACTCAAAGGCAGAGCTTACAGACAAACAGAAGGATGATATTAAAAAACAGATTCTGACTGTATTTGATGAGCAGATGGAGGATGTCAAGGAACGAATTGAATTGAATCTTGATAAAATATCTGCCCAGAAAATGAATGAAATGAATGAATATTCAGAAACTATTCTCGGGGAAATCAATAAGAATCATAATGAGGTTATGTTCCTTTATGATATGCTTAATGAGAAAAAAAAGGAAATAAATATAACTGTCAGGGATATTAATGCTGCCAAAAAAGAAATTGAAGAGGTTGTTAAGCTTGACAGCGCGGCTACAGCTGAAGAATCATCAGACGTTGGCTTTATGGCCAGTGAAGCAATTATGAAATCTGAGAAAAAAACCGCAGCAAAGACACCTGGCAAAAAAGTACTCGACCAGCTTGATGCAGCTGCTGAGACAGTATCAGATGGTGTTGCGGCAGATGAAACAGCAGTGGAGGATAAGCCTAAGAAAAAAACTCCAACAGCCAGAACAGCAGCTAAGAGAACCAGAACTGCGGTGAAAAAAGAGACTGTAAGGGAAGATAATAAGGACCCAAAGGAATTTGAAACAGGTAATAATAATGAGAAGATACTTCGGCTTAATGCTCAGGGCAAGTCAAATGTTGAGATCGCCAAGGAGCTGGGTCTTGGCATTGGCGAGGTTAAGCTTGTAATAGACCTTTTCAGAGGTGGCCGCCGATGAAACTGAAATATTACCTCAGAGGACTTGGAATTGGAATAGTCGTATCAACATTGATTCTTATGATTACCTATAATGTCAAGGGAAAGCTTACTAACAGTGAGATAATAAAGAAAGCAGAGGCTCTTGGAATGGTGATGGAGACTACGACTCCAGACGCTTTGTTTACTGATTCAACTACAGCGGATGATTCTAACCAGGAAACTACCACACCGGAGGAGAATACAACTGAGAATCAGACCACCGAAGCACCAACAACACAGGAGTCAACAACACCGGAACCAACAACAGAAGCTCCAACACAGGAATCTACAGATTCTGTTGTTACGTCAACTCTTTCAATCAGAGGAGGAATGTTCTCAAGTGCGGTAGCACAGGCATTACAGAGCTCTGGAATAATAAAGGATGCAGGTGATTTTGACAGATATCTGGAGAGTAATGGGTATTCGGAAAGAATAATGACAGGTGATTATCAGGTGGATTCATCCATGAGCTATGAACAGCTTGCCAAAATAATAACAAAGTCCAATTAAATTCAATAAAAACACGTGAAAACCCTTAAAAAATGCTTGCATATGGGGATTTGTCATGCTACAATATTAGTCGGCGCGTTGGTGCCGGCTAATTTGCGTAATAAGCAGATGAGCCAGAATCGAACTTACTCGATTACCTATGCCGCGCGACAAACAAATAACCACGATTGCTGATTCCCGGCTGGTGCCCTTTAGCTCAGGGTTGTCCGGTAGACAAAGCATTCGGAAGATATTAACCAATGGAGGTATTAAAAT